>NZ_DFOE01000028.1:0-388376 GCF_002376635.1 Sphingobacterium sp. UBA3549
CCCTTGTCGGACAGCTTCTTTTCTGTGGAGCATATCAGGATCGAACTGATCACCTCTTCACTGCCAGCGAAGCGCTCTAGCCAAATGAGCTAATGCCCCTGCTTCTATATGGTGTCGCTAATATAGCACTTTTTTGGATAAACATAGTCCTTTTTTTACTTTTATGCTGTTTTTTTCTACGCTGTTATCACGTTGTTTTTTTTAAAATCCAATTGTACATTAAGCGAAGATTTTAATTTGCCCCGTCGAATACTTTGCAAAGTCTCTTATTATACTGTAAACAAGTAAGTTTGCTGAAGATATCTTATTACCAATAGCCTGCTCCAATTGTCCGCAGTGAAGATCGATTACCGAAGCTCCAAAAATGTATTACCTTTTTTCTATTAGAAGCATTTCTGTTCGTTTTATTTGGCCTTTATCTCTCCAGGCATCGTGTCCGGGAATAACCATGTTAATTTGTGGGTATTTTGTCATCAGCCTTGCTAAGGATGGTTTCCATGATTTTATGTCCCCGTCTGCCGTGAATCCTAGGTCGCGGGCTTCAGCACTTTTTATAAAACAGCCGCCGTCCAGAATCTTATATTTAGGAAACCAGATAACCACATTGTCCATGGAGTGTCCGGCACCAAAAAAGTTCACTACAAAAGACTGACCACCGATTGTGTAGGTTTTATCGATGTCGACAAGATGGGCTGCTTGTGCTTTGTGATTTGCCTTTAATAGATCATTCGTCATTTTTGTTGCGTAGGTGGGAATTCCAATACGGTTGTAATAGGCAAAACCACCTGCACGATCTTCATGCCAATGTGTTGCGTAAATAGCAATAACGGGTAAATTATGTTTTTGGTTAATACTGTCCAATAAAGGTTGATATTGTGTAGAATCCCATGGAGTGTCGAAAAGGATAACACCCTTTTTTGTGATTAAGTATACAGCATTAGCTGCATATTTGTTGCCTTCAAAGGTATTAAAGGTTGTGTAAAGATATAAATTCGAATTGATTTTCTCTATTAGGAGAGGTTTATCCTGCGCATGTATAGATGGGGAAAGAAATAGAAATCCAATACTCAAACAAAAACTAACAAGGAGTACACGGATATTAGCCGAAAGAATTGAAATCATATTTTTAATGTTGTTTTATTAACGTTGGGACGAAATTATTATTGCTTCTTCAACGTTTGATTAAAATGTTTTTATGTGGATTGAATAAGATCTCCGCGGTAAGGAGTGAATGAATCGATCAGTTCTCCTTCCTCAAGACATTCGCATCCATGAACCAATTGCGAATAAATGATGCAAGAATCACCTGCGTTTAGGATGCGGTCAACCCCATTAATATGGTATCTGAATTTTCCAGCACTGACATAAGAAATTTGTGTCTGTGGATGTTGATGAAGTATACCGATGGCCCCCTTTTTAAATCGGACTTTCATCAGCATAAGCTCCTCATTGAAAACGAGTATCTTTCGCATAATTCCTTCGCCTAAGTCTGTCCATTGCTGATCGTTGTCGTGTAGGAATATTTCGTTCATCTAATTGTTGTTTTTATGAATACTTTAAGCGTAAAATGCTTTGTTTTTCAATTATAGTAAATAAATATGAATTTGTGACCTACATATAAATTGCGCGCAATGGTATTTGATGAAAGATGGAGAGAATTTGTGTTCAAATGATTCAAATAAGGGAAAAAACAGTTATTTTGCGCTGGTGCAATTTGGATATCCAAGTATGAATTATTTCGACGAACTTATCACTTTACTACGTGAAGAACAGCAATTTGACAGATTACAGCACGAGACTTTGTTATTGAAAAGTAGCTTAAATGAACGACGGATGCAAGGTGTTACCTGGTTTCCGGTTCAAATAATCGATATGGAGCTTGGAAGAGGGGATTATTTATCTGTTAGTTTAAACAGAACCAACCATTATGACATCGATCACAAATTTCGTTTCGGTATGCCAGTATCCTTATTTTCGAATCACAACCCCGAGCATGACCGAATAGATGGTATCATATCCTCAATAAATAGAGAGGGGATGCGAATCTCCTTTCGTGTAGATGAATTGCCTGAATGGAGCAGGAAAGGAAAGCTTGGTATTGATTTATTATTTGATGAGTATTCTTATCGTGAAATGTTCAATGCGTTGCAGAAAGGTCGGGAATTGAGCCAAGATACGAAGCAGGGAGGTTTCGTACGAAAGTTAATCGGAGCAGAATTGATTCCAATTAAATCCAATGAAGCGTTCTTTGCCCATCCTAACTTGAATGTGAGTCAAAATAAGGCAGTCCAGCAGATATTGGAAGCAGATACGCTAGCACTTTTGCACGGCCCGCCGGGGACAGGAAAGACAACAACATTGATACAGGCCGTGAAGGCATTATTAAAAAAACACAGCAAACAGCTGTTGGTTGTTGCAGCTAGCAACACGGCGGTTGACTTGTTGACGGAACGTTTGGACGCTGCTGGAGTTACGGTAGTAAGAATAGGCAACCCTGTAAAGGTTTCTGAGCATCTCCAGGAATTGACACTGGATGCAAAGATTGATAGTCATGCCGCAAATAAGGATATTAAAACACTTCAAAAACAAGTCCGTGCCTATACAGAGATGGCTCAAAAGTATAAACGGAATTTTGGAAAGACGGAACGAGAACAAAGAAAAGCATTGTTTAATGAAGCTTACCGGATCAGAAGGGAGGTCGATCAGATTCAAGATTTTATCACCACAGATGTTTTGAACAAAGCAGAAGTCATCACTGCGACTTTGGTCGGTGCGAATCACGAGGTTATCCGAAATCGTATTTATGAAACAGTCATTATAGATGAGGCTGCGCAGGCACTGGAACCCGCTTGCTGGATCCCGATATTAAAAGCACATCGACTTGTTCTGGCAGGTGATCACAATCAATTGCCGCCCACAGTAAAATCTCGTAAACTATCTCGTGATGGCTTGAGCCACACATTATTCGAAAAGCTAGTGGAACGTAATCCACAATTAGTTTCTTTGCTGGATATACAATATCGAATGAACGAGAAAATTATGCAATACCCTTCCATGGCTTTATATAATGGTTTATTGAGGGCCGATAGCGCAGTCGCACATTGGAGCTTAGAAGAAGATTCTGAGCCCGTGGTATTTATTGATACAGCGGGAGCAGGGTTTGAAGAAACGGAAATCGACGGCGCAATCTTCAATGTAGGGGAAGCCCATTTTCTAGCTGCTCATCTGGGCGTTCATATGGGGGCGTGGACAGCTTCCTTGATAAATGACGAGTTTTTGAGTGTTGGGGTAATTGCACCTTACCGCAAACAGGTCTCTTTACTGCATGAAGTATTTAAGGAGGATGAGAGAATGAAACCTTTCGCTGATTTCATTAAAATACAGACAATCGATAGTTTTCAGGGCCAGGAGAAAGATGTTATCTATATTAGTTTGACGCGAAGCAATGCCCAGCAGCAGATTGGTTTTTTGTCTGATGTGCGTCGGATGAATGTTGCAATGACTAGGGCGAAGAAGAAACTGGTGGTAATAGGGGACAGTGCCACAATTGGTTCACATCCTTTCTATCGCGAATTTATCGCCTATACCGAAGCGATTGGACATTACCACAGTGTTTGGGAATGGGATATTTCAGCGATATAACGCATGAAGCCACTTTTTAGAAAGTGGCTTCATGCAATTTACTTGATCTCGCTAAAAACGGTTGATTTAGTTAGCACAGCCCTTGATTAAGAAGTGAACTTCATCCAATCTGTGTTATCGTCATAGTTCAACAGGGGTTCCGCATTATTATTATTTGATAATTGGCCTACAAACATATAAATATCCATGCTAACATGCTGACGTGTTATTTCTGTCATCTTATCATTGAAACCTGCATTGTTAATCTGTAAAACATATTGAAAACAAATGACGCGGGCGATTATCTTTCCAAGGGTCACCAGTTCTCGCTGTTTTGCCTGGAGGGGGAAATCAAAATTTAAAATTGATGAGAAAAATGGTGCCGCGAATTCAGTTCCGCTATATTTTTTTAAGAAAGACAATAAATTACTTTCTTTAGTTTTACGCATAAGTTTACCTATGGCTTCGGCGACTTGTGAATAAAGCATCTCATTTGATCCTTCAAAGATTTGGAAAGGTCTGCTGTCAATGAGGCCACGGCCTGCAACATGGTCCAATCTGTAACCATTTGCGCCTGATAATTGCACACAAATTTGTGCAGCTTCATGCATTAAGTCTGTCACAAACGCTTTCACACTATTGGCATCTACACCATGAGCGGAAAGGTCGTTATTGATGGAACTGATCGATACGCTATATGAACACATTGCCGAACACAATGTAAAGGCCGCCTGTATGCGCGACAACTGAAACTTAACTGAGTCTAATTCATTTAAGCTAATACCCGCGACGCGACGTTCTGAGCAATGCTTCATGGCTTCATCCAACATGCGTTTTATAAAGCCCATACCCATGCCTGGGAATTGCAGTCTGCTGCGGTGAAGCGTATCTAGCATCAATTTAATCCCTGTGCTCTCAGGATTTAGTTTGTGATTCGTAGGAACATTGATGTCGATGTCATTAACACCGTAGGGGATTGCGTATAGGCCAAGGCTATTGTATTTTTTTGTGACCACTATCTTCTGTTCTTCCGAAGCATTCTCCGTTACAAAAAAATCTATATCCCTTACCAGTTCTCCATTTTCATTTTTCTTACGTGCAGTCACGAGCCAAAAATCTGCCGCACCAGTAAGACCCTGCCAGTGTTTTTCACCCTTTATAAAATACTTATCATCCTTTTGTTGATAAGATGTTCGCATATTGAGGGCGTCACTGCCGTAAGCTTGTTCGGTAATCATTAGTCCTCCCATGGCTTGATTTTCCAAAAATTGATGGAATACCTTCTCCTGAAGTAATGTGTCGCCATATTTAGCGAAAGGCTCCAAAAATAAAGCAATGTTAATACCGAAGATCAGAGATAGCGACAATGACTCATAAGAAGCGGCAGCAAGCACACCCAGACATTCTTTTACATGAAGGCCTCGACCACCGTGATGTTCGGGGATAGCAACCGATAAGGGTTGCATTTTCATGATTTCAGCCAAAAACTCAGGCGGTAGCCCGCGCGTTAGACTGATCGAGTTGTAATCATATTCTTTATGGAATAAGCTTGATAGCCTCGTTTTGAAATCCGCAATAAACAAATCGAAATCTTGGGTTATATTGTTGTGTTCTGAAACCTTAAGCATCTTTAAAATATAAAATCAAATGATGGACCAATGTCGATCGAAACAAAAAGAAGAAATAGTATCTACTGAACTAAACTTCTCTTTTGCTGCAATCACTCACACAAAATTAACTGCAATCAATTTGATTCGCTTGTGTACTTGCGTATAAAAGATAGGACAAATCGTGCATATTGAAAATCTAAGTCGCTCTGTTTCGATAAGAAGTAGGAGAAACACCAACAATTTTTTTGAAAAGGCGTGAGAAATAAGAAGGATCAGAAAAATCCAATTCATAACAGATATCCGCAATGCTTTTGGTGGATTCAAATAATAAAAATTGACTGTGCATAATCAGCACTTCAAGAATGAGTTCTTTGGAAGATTTTTTGAAAACCGAAAATACACAGCGATTAAGGTAGTTTGTAGATACTGCGAGTTTGTCCGCATAAAATGCGATACTTTTTTGCTTTTTGAAATTTTTGTGTACAAGTTGTTTGAACATCATTGCAATTTCCTGCCTCCGATTGAGCGCTTGATTAGAGGAAGAAAGTTTGATGATTTTTAGAATTGCCGATTTTAATAAATTTTCAAACAATTCTTTATAAGGTAATTCTGAAAGCAGTTCGTCATACAGCAGTCTAAAAAGTTCCTGTAGATCGATACTATCTTGTACTGTTAAATTAAGTAATGGTGAAATATTAAAGATATTCAAAATCTCCTGTTCCCTGAAAATGGAAGTCATCGCATTGTCGTTAATCAAAACGCAATGTCCTTTCGCAGATTTATCAACAGACTTTATAGTTGAGATATTGCCGTAATTGCTAATAAGAATTGCGGGAGCCTGTACAACATATTCTTTGGCGCCGATCTGATGTTTAAAATATCCTTCGGTAATATGAACAAGGAGGTTGTAACCCAAGAAAATAGGTGGCGTTGGAAATTTAATATAAGGTGCAATTTCACTTAGCTGAAATATCTTGATCGGTGATTGTTGATAGCGGAGATGCTCCAGACTACCAGTCATAAAACGATCTACAAATTCACCTGCATTTATCTGTTTTTCCATGATCAATTTATATAAAATTTAGCGCACCACGGTTTTGAAATATTACTCATTGCTTCATTTAGAAGTGGTGTCTAAATAATATTCCAAAGGTAGTGGGATAAAAATTATTTTCTTAAAATTTTTTCCATGGGTTTACCTTTAGCTAATTCATCAATTAATTTATCGAGATAACGAACTTTTTGAACCAACGGGTCTTCAATCTCTTCAATCCGATAGCCACAGATGACACCCTTAATCTTCGATAAATTCGGGTTTAAACATGGCGCATGTTCAAAGAAGTGTTCAAAGTCAGTTTTATCCGCAATTAGCCGCTTTATCGATACAGGATTATAACCGGTTAACCAAAATATAATTTCGTCGACCTCCTCTTTGGTGCGTCCTTTTCTTTCAGCCTTTTGTATATAAAGCGGATATACGCCGGCAAATGTCATGCGATATATTCTTGTATTATCCATTTTTTATAAGTTGATATTATTAAAGGTATTCATTTAACTTTTCATTTTCAGTGATTTATATTTAAAAATAACGACAAACTCCACGAATTTGGAACGAAGTTTTTATTAAAGAAATTGCTAAGCAATTTCTTTAATAAAATATTATAAATTATAATTCTATCTTTATGTGATACAAAATTATTGAATTATTAGCTATGGATTTGAGGTATATTCGGAATAACATACACATTAAAGAAGAGGATCAACAACGTATCAAAAATTTTCATGTATTAATCGGGGGGTGTGGAATAGGAAGTTATATCGCAGAATGCTTATTACGCATGGGTTTCGAAAATTTAACAATTGCTGATGGAGATGTTGTGGAATTGACAAACTTAAACCGTCAAAATTACACAAATAAGGATATTGGTGTGAAGAAAGTAATAGCCTTACGGGATCGTTTGTATGCAATTAATCCAAAAGCCAATATAACCGTGTTTCCTGAATTTATTAATCAGGACAACTTGCATGAAATCGATCTCAATTTCAAGGTTGCCATTAATGCGCTGGATTTTTCTTCTGATATCCCTTTTGTTTTTGACCAATATATGGCCAAAAGAAATATACCAGTAGTACATCCATATAATTTAGGTTGGGCAGGATTTTTAACTGTTCTTCCGCCTGAAGGCCTTAATCTGCAGTCGTTGGAAAAAGCACATCAGACTTTTGAATTAAATGTCGGTAAATTTATTGTGGATAGCTTAAAAGCAAAAGATATTGAGACGAAATGGTTTGAGGAGTTTTTGGCAGAATATGGTAAAATAGCATTGACTTCTCCTCCGCCACAGCTATCAATAGGTTTATACCTGGTGGCTGGGATGGTCAGTCAAGTAGTGTTTAATTTGGCAACCACAAAACCAATTAAATTCTTCCCGGATTCCTATTATTTATCAATAATGAGGTAAACTTAATATAATTGAAAAAAACATTCGTTCAATAAAACGCGTGTTTAGTAAATTTGCTGCTGTGGGAATTTAAACGAAAAGTATTTATTTTTATAATCGCATATCGAATAACATCTTCATGAACTGGACGCCTGAAAATTATTACTTCACCAAGCTTAATAAGAACGAACTTTCTGAACTTATACATTTTTATCTAGTAACGACCAAGGAGCATTATAAACTAGCTAGTTACTCTGAAGAGGATTATATGTCTGACTTTGAGTCACTAATAGCAGAGGATTACACGTTTTTTGATTGTTCTATTTACTATGTTCTTCGAAGTAAGCTTGATCACAGTATTCAGGCATCTATTAGAATTACATTTTGGGATAAGGAAACAAGTTTGCCAATTCAAAAATTATTTTTTATCACTACGGAAAGTTTGTTAATCCCAAATGTAACTAATTTTTGGCATATCGGACGTTTTGTTATTTCTGGAAAGATAATAGGTAATAGGATCAATATTCTAAAAAAAATGCTTTTTGATGCCTTTTATGCCCCATATAAGCTTGGTAACGGGTTAGTCATAGCCGAATGCGATCGCAAAGTAGTCAATACACTTCGGAAATTGGAAATCGAATCTTATCAGCTTGCAGACCCAATTATTTATTTGTACTCTGAGACGCTACCAATCTATATTAAATCGGAATGGCTGGAAGCTTTTGTAGAAAAGAATAAGTATTCCCAGTTTAGCAAAGAAAATAATATGGATATCCAAAAATTTGTTGAAATGTCTGACCAGATGCTTTTATATCAAAAAAAAAACAAGTAAAATCAAAAAAGCGATAATTCAATAGCTAATGCTGTAGCTTCTGTTATACTTTTCACTTTTAATTTTGAAAATATCTGTTTTTTATGGAATTTCACTGTATCAATTGATACATATAGCCGATTGGCTATTTGATCCATCGTAAGACCTTGGGCCGAAAAGAGAAGAATATCTTTTTCGCGGGGTTTTAATTTAATACGAGCAGTTTCCACCCAAAGGTCTTTATCCAAATCATACTCAAACTGTCGTCCATCTTCATCAGATTTAAATCGAATATTTCCCGAATTTGCGTGGGAAGAAATCGAAACGAGGCAAAGTGCGATCCAAGGATTGGAAAACTTATCCAAAAGTAAAGGCTTTAGTTTATGGTTGACTAAAAGAGGTTTATTACCGGGTTGTTTTAAATGGAAATCGTAAGATATCGAGAATTTAAGGCGGTCTTCGGCATCTAAATTTCCGAAAAAATCGAAACCGATATCATTAATCTTTTTTAATAAATGTAAATCGCTCTCAGGTACATTATTAACATAGTGATAATAGCCTCGCTGCATTACTTCCGTAGGGGTGCTTCCACATAGAAAGATAGGATTATCAGAAACAAATAAAAAGCTTTTCTTTGAATAATCAATTAAATATATACTTTGATAGGTTAATCTGCTTAGGGATTTTGCAAAATTAATAAAGGCTTCGACGATCTCATAATCATCTTTGCTAAAGTCGTCTTTTACTTGTATCGGCTTGAAAAAATCTTCAATCTTAATTTTCATAGTATAAAGTGGAAAGATGATCCGTAATCGCTTTTGAATAGCACGTAATTCGATGTTGTTATGGCGTGTAAATTACAAAAATAACGGCGTAATCTAAATTGAAACGCTGGAAATAGGCCTTTTTATATTCCTATCCTTATTTTTTTAATCATCGTCAAAGTAATATCCAAACCTGTTCAAAACATTAAATCGTTATCCAGCAATGAAACAAGTTTCTACACAAAAGGGTAGAATATCGTTTATTATGATAATACAAAAAAAATACTATTATCTTTAATAGTTTTAAAGCAAATAATTGTATAAATATAACTTATTGGATTCGAATAGCCAATAGTAATTTTCGTTATTCCCGAGTCTTTCACAGATTTTAATAATAAACTTTGTTTTTTTGATTCCTACACCTATCTCGATTTTTAGATTATCTTTTGAAATTTAGCAATACCATAAGCAAATGATTATTAGGCATCTGATAGGTTGAGTTGGTTCATTGTAAAATACATGCCGAAGGAAGAGGAAAATTGATTGATGATATAAGAAGTCCACTTTTAAAATATTTATATAACTGCAAGGAATGAAATAAAAATTCTTTAACGTGTTTTTAAGTTGGAGCTTCTTCATTTTAAAAAGGAGGAGCTTACCTTAGAAAAAGGAGTTATACCCAATTAACAGTTGGCATTATTTCAATAAGCAAATACCTTTCAATGGCGAGTGCAGATTGACTTAATTGTGTGGAGGCTGATAGCGGTATAACCCCCGATTTGTTAAAGTTTAGTTAAACCATGGCAGCCAGATAACAAACAATTATGTATGGCGTTATAATAGTAGTTTCATAATTTAGGTTAATAATTGGTTAGTTAGTAAAAATCTGAAGTTCCCCGCTTCAGGTTTTTTATTGTTATTGACGGGAATGAATAGCTTTGCTTGATGTTTTTATTTTAATCATGCTAAAACCTATTAACAAACGTAAAATCATCGATATAACGGTCATTAAGATTTGTAAATCTTTCTGATTATCTGTAGTATTGTAGGTACACGCTAAAATGCGCGGCCTATGGTGTTTGCTTCAACGAAAGCGATTTGCAAAGCCGCCTATAAAGATTATATGATCAAATTTATTCATTTTTTATTTTTAGGATTATTCCTATGGCAGTATGTTTCTGCCCAAAAACTTCCTGTACACTATGTAAACCCGTTTATAGGTACCAGCAATTATGGAACTACTAATCCGGGAGCTCAGGTGCCCAACGGTTTGATGAATGTTTCCCCTTTTAATGTAATGGGATCATCCCTTAACACATTTGATAAGGATGCAAGATGGTGGTCTACTCCCTATGAACATAGTAATAGTTATTTTACAGGTTTTTCACATGTCAATTTAAGTGGAGTAGGGTGCCCAGATATGGGAAGTTTGTTGTTAATGCCAACCTCAGGAAAACTGGAGGTTGATTATCATCAATATGGGAGTACCTATACGGAGGAGGTTGCCCATCCAGGCTATTACAGCAACGTATTGAAGAAATATGGCATTAAAACGGAAGTTTCAGCAACAACCCGTGTAGGTGTTTCTAAATTTACTTTTCCAAAAGGACAGGCAAATATCCTGCTTAATTTGGGCGAAGGTTTAACAAATGAAACGGGAGCAACGGTTCGTTATGTGAGTGATACTGAAATAGAAGGGTCTAAGTTGTTGGGTTCTTTTTGTTATAGTAATAATCAGGCTGTTTACCCAATTTTCTTTGTCATGCGTGTCAATAAAAAGCCCGCGAAAAGAGGTTACTGGAAATTTCAGCGTGCGGGAGAAAAATGGGAAAATGACTGGAATAAGGATGCTGGAAAATATAAAATTTTCACAGACTATACAGATCAGCTTTCTGGAGATGATCTTGGTGCATTTTTTAGCTTTGATGTGCAAGAGAATGAAAGTTTAGAAGTTCAGCTTGCCGTGTCGTTTGTGAGTGTCGATAATGCCCGTAAAAATCTGGAAGCTGAGCAGGCTGATTTCGAATTTGAGAAAACGCATCAACAGGCTTCTTTGCAATGGAATAATGCCTTGTCGAAGATACAGGTAGAGGGAGGAACGGAAGATCAGAAAACAGTATTCTATACAGCACTATATCATGCCATGATTCATCCTAATGTTTTACAGGATGTGAATGGCGAGTATCCCGCCATGGAAAGCAGGAAGACTCTGGTAGCAGATCATAATCGTTATACGGTGTTTTCACTATGGGATACCTATAGAAATGTACAGCCGCTTATGTCGTTGGTTTATCCGGATAAGCAGGTTGGTATGATACGTTCCATGATCGATATGTATAACGAAAACGGCTGGATGCCCAAATGGGAATTGTATAGCCGAGAAAGCTATACGATGGATGGCGATCCCGCAGTTCCTGTGATCGTTGATGCCTGGATGAAAGGTATTCGGGATTTTGATATTAATACAGCTTACGAGGCATTTTTGAAATCTGCCACTACAACTGACTCAACAAATAAAATTAGGCCTGACAATGCGGATTATGTGAAGTATGGGTATGTTCCGTTGCGCGATTCATTTGATAATTCCGTATCTCATGCGATAGAATATTATGTTGCTGATTGGAATTTAGCGCAGTTGGCCGGATCATTGGGGAAAACCAAAGATGCTCAGCTTTTTGCTAAGCGAGCACAAGGATATAAACATTATTATTCTTCGGAGTATGGGACTTTCAGACCTATTCTTCCTAACGGCGAGTTTTTAAGTCCATTTAGCCCATTGATGGGCGCCAATTTTGAACCTAATCATGGTTTCCATGAAGGTAATGCTTGGAACTATAGTTTTGCAATCCCGTTTGATATTCCTGGTTTGGTGAAATTGATGGGCGGAAAGCAAAAATTTGTAGATCGGCTTAAGGCAACGTTCGATAAGGGATATTTTGACGTGACAAACGAACCGGATATGCTGTATCCACACGTGTTCTCAGAAATTAAAGGCGAAGAATGGCGCACCCAAAAGTTAGTTAAAGAAATACTTGAAAAACATTTTACCAATAGCCCCGGTGGTATACCTGGTAATGATGACACCGGTACGATGTCTACATGGGCACTCATGAACATGATCGGGATTTATCCTTTCTGCCCGGGTAGACCAGATTACACCGTTGTAACCCCTGTGTTTGATAAGGTAACTATTCAGCTCGATAAGAAATTCTATCCACATGCCGATAAAGTAACCATAAGACGCCAAAAACTGGGTAGTGGTGAATATATCAAAAAAATAGTTATCGACGGAAAACCATTCAATGGATTTAAAATCAGTCACCAAACTTTAGTCAATAGCAAGGATATTCTAATAGTTACTGGAAATAGATAGATAAGCCAACTAAATTGAAAACTGATTTACACAATGAAATATATTAATTATGCGGTTTGCGCAAGCCTTTTGTCTTTAATTGGTTGTGCTTCACTAAAAAGTTCTGATAAAAGTTTTTATGCAACGGATGTAAACCCTTTTATCGGAACGGACTTTACCGGAAATACGTATCCAGGTGCACAATTGCCCTTTGGGATGGTACAGCTAAGTCCAGATAACGGGCTGCCTGGCTGGGACCGTATTTCCGGATACTTTTATCCCGACAGTACAATTTCTGGCTTTAGCCATACACATTTAAGCGGTACGGGGGCGGGTGACTTATACGATATATCTTTCATGCCGGTAACATTGCCCTACCACGAAGCGGAAGCTCCTCTTGGTATACATTCTAAGTTTTCCCATAAAGACGAAAAAGCACATGCAGGATATTATCAGGTGAAACTACTTGATTATGATATCAATGTAGAGCTGACGGCAACAGCACGTTGTGGCATTCAGCGCTATACTTTTCCAAAGGCAGAATCTGCCGTATTTTTAGATTTAAAGAAAGCAATGAACTGGGATGCGACTACAGATTCACGCATCGAAGTGGTAGATTCTGTGACTATTCGGGGCTATCGTTTTTCTGAAGGTTGGGCCAGAGGACAACGTGTTTATTTTGAAACTCGTTTTTCCAAGCCTTTTAGAGCTGTTCATATTGACAGTACGGAAATATTATCACGAGCCGATTCAACAGCCAAGAAAGCAATGCGAATTGGTACAGCATATAAAGCCCGATTTGATTTTAAAACTGCCGATGGAGAACAGGTAACGCTCAGCACAGCACTTTCGGGTGTAAGCATGGAAGGTGCGTCCAAAAATTTGAAAGCAGAAGTTCCAAAAGATGATTTTGACTATTATTTGAAAGAGGCAGAGCAAAATTGGAACAAGGAATTGGGCAGGGTAGCCATCGAAACCAAAAACAGAGAAGAGCAGATCAAATTCTATACAGCGTTATATCATTCCATGCTTGCACCGACGATTTTTAGTGATGTTGATGGTGGTTATATGGGGGCTGACCGAAAAATACATCAGGCTGAAGGATGGACCAACTACAGCACGTTTTCTCTTTGGGACACCTATAGAGCTTCCCATCCCTTATTTACTTATATTGATCCTAATCGTGTAAACGATATGATTAAGTCGTTTATCGCTTTTTATGAACAAAATGGCCGACTGCCAGTATGGAATATTTATGGAAGTGAAACTGATATGATGATCGGGAATCATGCAATTCCTGTAATTGTAGATGCATATTTAAAAGGAATCGGTGATTTTGACGTTTCAAAAGCATTAGAAGCCTGCGTTGCGACAGCAAATATCGACAATTATAGAGGCATAGGACTGTATAAAAAATTGGGCTATGTACCTTATGATGTCAAGGATGAGTATAATGCTGAAAACTGGTCACTATCAAGGACACTTGAATATGCATATGATGATCACTGTATCGCCATGATGGCAGATAAGATGGGAAAGAAAGAGATTGCAGGAACATTTTTGGCTAGAGCGCAGAACTACAAAAATGTGTATAATCCGTCGACTTCATTTATGCAACCCCGGGATAGTAGAGGTAAATTTATTACCCCATTTGATCCCGAGGACTATAGTGCACACATCTGTGAGAGTAATGCTTGGCAATATTTCTGGTCTGTCCAACATGATATCCCTGGATTGATTAAACTTGTTGGTGGGACCCAACGTTTCGCCCAGAAGTTGGATAGTATGTTCACATTTCATCCTTCGGATACCAGTAAACTTCCAATTTTTAGCACAGGAATGATTGGTCAATATGCGCATGGTAATGAACCAAGCCACCATGCGCTCTATTTATTTAATGCCGTTGGACAGCCTTGGAAAACACAGCAATATGCTGCAGAGGTTATGAATAAACTTTATTTAAATACACCTGCTGGATTGAGTGGAAATGATGATTGTGGGCAGATGTCAGCTTGGTATGTATTCAGCTCATTGGGTTTTTATCCGGTAGATCCTATCAGTGGAAAATATGAAATCGGCACGCCTCTGTTTGAAAAAGCCGAATTGAAGCTTTCCAATGGAAAGAAATTTACTGTGAAAGCTAATCAGGTGGGCAAATCCAATATTTATATTCAAGCGGTTACCCTTAACGGTAAACCGCTTGAAACAAGTTATATTACACACGAACAGATTATGTCTGGTGCTACATTAGTGTTTGAAATGGGCGAGAGACCGGGACCGGTGTGGTACAAAAATAAGTAGCACTATTCCTATTTACGTAGATCTTTTTAAGAGCAGCCTTCAAATGAATAGTTAATGAATTTGGAGGCTGTTTGTTTGCTAGGCCGGATTATTCAGGCTTTTGTAAAAGTAGGTTGTACTACATGGCAAACCATTGGGAAGAAGTGCGTAATTGGGAATATCACCGACAATAGTCCAGCCATATTTTTGGTACATAAAATATGCAGGGCTATCCGTTACCGTGTCGAGTACCATGAGTGTCTTATTTAGAGCAATGGCTATCTTTTCAATTCGCTGAAGCAATTTCTGTGCAATGCCCATTCTCCGAAAGTCAGAATGAACTAACAATTTTGCAACGTCTGCACGATGTGCTTGATTAGAAGGAAGATCCGTTTGCAATTGAACCGTTCCTGTGATCTGATTTGTCACGTTATTTTTGGCAACAATTAATACAGTTTTATGCTGTTTGACCTTATCCAGCACTTCGGTCCAAAATCTGTTTGCCTGTTCAACCGTCAAGTCATCCATAAAACCGACAGAGGCGCCTCCTTGAACAATGTTAAAAGTTAGGTTGGTAAGTTCGTTGATTAAGATGTCACTAGATTCTTTGATTTCCTCAATGACAAAATCTGTATTGGAAGTAAGCATGGAGCTGCATGTTTGATTGTAAATCTTTATTCACTACGAGTAAATGCAAAATAGATGACATATAACCATCCGAGTATTCCGTGAATTAAAGCTAAAAGTATTGATCTATTACGGTCCCAAGAAGTGACGACGGCAATGACTGATCCAAGGCCTATTCCCGATTGCGTAATAGTCTGTGTCGTTGATTTACTTATCTCCTGACCAAATAATGTACCCGAAGCGAATATAAACAGGATAAATAACGTAAGCTGTTTCATTATTATTTTAGTGAGCTTCTCTTATTTTGAGCTCTTCATTGATTTCTTTTACTCTTTTGAAATTGAGAATTGCAATTGGGGATAAAGCAAAGGGAATGGCCATTAGTGCACTAAATCCTTTTGCGATTGATGTATATATTCCCATACCCAATAAGATAAAGAGCATAATGGTTAGCATCCAAGTGACTACAAGTGTAGTTTTTCTATTGTTATGCAACTCTTCGATAGTCATTCCGTTTAAAGGTCTATTATTCATAATTTCTTCGGTTTATACCTCTAATTTCTGTAATTCTTTTTAAGAAACAAAGTGTTTTATGTTAAATGTCGTGTAAATATTGATAGATTCAACGCTTTTTATGAAAATGTTAAAGAAATTTTGGGAGTTTGGTCATTTTAAAGCGAAACGATGGGGCTGTTTTATTTCAAAGTTGCATAAAATAAGATATCGCCATCTGATTCGTAAGGATTATTTAATCGGCTGCGAATCTTAAAATAGACATGGCGAATATAAAGTGCCAAGGAAGTAAAATTTTAAAAATATGTTATTTGCAGAATAAGATTGATACGCTAAATTGTTATTCAGTAAAGCAGCCGGTCATGGTGGATGGCGATCGTGATGTCAATAAATAGCCAATAATTGAATGCGGCACGCGCTTTGACAATGATATTTTGGGCATAAGAATCGGTGCAGATGAGTTGGTAAGCAGCAAAAGCGGTAAAAAGGTAGCTATGGTTTTTACGAGGTTCAGATCGTCGATGAAATGGTGATTATCGATTAAATACGGGAGGAGAAGTCTGCTCAAAGATCAATTGTCTCTCTTGAATCCATTTGGATAGAGATTTGACAGGAAAATAGTGTAAAATATTTAACTTAATGTTGCGATGATAAAACAAAGAAATATGTGGTATTTGCTCATCATTTTATCAATGATGGCATCATCCTGTAAGAGTAAAATAACGGGACAGCAGTCATTGATAAAACCGTCGCCAACACCACACTCACTTGCGGATACAACGAGATCGGATGAAGTGAATCCCGATTGGTATCGTGAATATTTTCGTCAGGTTGTAATGATAGACAATGGTTTTGTGACCCAAAAAAAGGGGAGTTATTTAATAGATCTTCCTTTGCAGATCCTTCCAGATTCTACCTATATTTTCTTTTTGAACGCTAGAATTCCAGTGGAGTTATTTAAAAGAGCAAATGAATTTTATCCCGATCTTCAACAATTTGTGTTGATTGTACCAGATTGGGCATTTTATGATCAGATCGCTGAACAGGCGTCAAAACAAGGTATGTGTATAGAACCGACGACGACCAATTTTTATTATTTGATAAATAGACAGGACGGTGTGGTTAGGGTTGATAGTATTCGTCGTTCAGGTGACGACAATCCGGGCTTTGATTTCTTTAAACCCGTATCTCCTAAAAATATGCTGACAGTTTATAGGAAGGAAAGTTATGGATCCGTCTGTTGTCCACGTGATCCGAAATGGGATAGTGCTGATGAAGATGAATCTTTCTTACGTGATTTTGAAAAACGGAATTACCTGAACGTTACAAGGGGGAGATATGTACAAATGGAAGGAAAAGAAGGTGAAAAGAGTATCTACTACACGTTGCCTGAATTATCCTCTGTACAGCGATTGGATTTCTTAGCTAATAAATATGCACAATGGACTGGTGCTAAAGATAACCACGAAACACCTATTTTATCTCAGCTATTCGCCCCACAAATTGTTCCAATGGTAACGGAAGGATTTAATAAAATGAAGGAGTTGCCCTAACGCGAGAAGTCATAGGTCAGATGATTCGATAATACCATATTTTTTCCTCATTTGGGATAAAGCTATTCGATCAGCTTAATCTCAAACATTTTATCCCAATTTTTGCCAGTCACAAAGAAGGTGTTCGATTTTCGATTGTAGGCGATACCATTAAGTACATCCAAATCGACATGTTGCGTTACATTTTCACGTAATTTGGAAAGATCCACCAATGCCTCCACAGTACCTGTTATAGGGTCGATCCGTCCAATGACATCTTCCATAAAGAAATTTGCATAGATTTTTCCCTTTACCCATTCCATTTCATTGATTTGATCGATCATAGCTGTGTTCGTCGCGGCACGAATATAGTCCAATTTTGAGAAGTCATGTGGATGGAGTGTATAAATGTAATCCGAACCATTGGACATGTATAGGTTTTTACCGTCAGAAGTCAATCCCCAACCTTCCATTGGCTGAAAGTAAGGTAGTGTACTAATAACGGCTAAGGTGTTTATATCGTATACATAGGCTATATTATTCTTATAGGTCAATTGATACAATTTGCCATTTAGGACAGTGGCGCCTTCGCCAAAAATTGAATCATCCAATTCAATTTTCTTGATGGGTGCACCAGTTTTAGGATTTGTAATGCGAATGCTCGATTTACCTTTATTTCCACTTGGGCCAATACCATTTCCCGTGCTTTCGATCAGGTTATCACCATAAAACTCTAAGCCTTGAGTATAAGCTTTAATATCATGTGGATAAATATTTACAATGCTATACTGGAGCAAGCGAGGAGGAGTAGAAGCGAATAAATCTATACTTACTGTATTTTCTTCTTGTTTTCCATCACTAAACACGACTGCTTTAACAATCTGTTTGCCAAATTTTTCATGTTTTAATGCATATTTGAAAGACTCATTGCCACTTACTTGTCCAATTTGTTTATTATTGATGTAATAGACCACAGTGTCTAATTTCTGCTTCTTCTCATGGTTTATTTTTAAAACCAGATCTTCTCCCAGTGCATAGTGCTGTTTGATACTGTCAAAGGTAAATGTTGGACTTTCCTCGGGCTGTCCAGATTGGGAATTTGAAGTGGTATTGGTGCTATTCTGGTTATTTTCATTACAGCTGCTCAAAACGGCCATAATCATGAAACTAATTAGATAAGATTTTTTCTTCATTGAGATGGTATGCTTGATTTATCATCCTGTAAGCAGGAAAAAGAGATGCCTGAAAAGAGCGGCTGTTAAATATCCCGTTACCCAAACTTAAGTAAATTGTTTTTTATATGCAATTCAATTACTTTTTATGTAAAAACGTGAATCTTTTTTGACGGAAAAATGAACCATTGTATACAGTTCAATTGTTATAACGATATGGAACACTCTTATTTTTCTGGAACAAGTGGTATTCTTTTGCCTTATAAAAATAGAAGTTTTTATCCCGAGCATTTAGAGGGGAAGAGCCGACTTGCCGTATATAGCTTATTATTTAATTCTTTGGAGGTGAACAGTTCTTTCTATAAAATTCCCCGTGAAGAAACTGTCCGAAGATGGTCCGAAGAAACAGCCGACAGCTTTCGATTTACTTTTAAGCTTTGGAAAGGAATTACGCATCAAAAGGAACTCGGGTTTGATCCACAAGATGTAGTAAGATTTCTCTCCGTTATTGATGCCGTCAGTCAAAAGAAAGGATGTCTGCTTATACAACTACCGCCATCATGTAAATTTACTTCCATTGGAAAGCTTACTGAACTATTGGACTGCATCAGTCAGGATAAGAGAAGTGAGGCCTGGCAGGTATGCGTAGAATTTAGAAATGACTCTTGGTATAGGGAAGAAACTCTGATTCTTTTAAAATCATATGGAATGCATTTGGTGATCCATGATAAGGATACTCTTGGAATGCGTCTTCAATATACCGACACAAAGATTATCTATATGCGCTTCCATGGGCCAGATGGTGATTATAGGGGAAGCTATTCGGACAGTGTATTGAAGGAATATAGTACCTATATAAATGGTTGGATTGCAGAGGAAAAAGAGGTATATACTTATTTTAATAATACCATTGGAGCAGCAATTGAAAACCTGAATACATTAGCTAAATATATCACAGTAGGCAAAGCATTTTCGATTTAAAGCTATCGTCACTTTAAAAGATTTGATTACGTATATATTCCGTTCCCATATAACCATCCCAGCCTTCATGCCCACGCATAATTCGCTGGTAAACTGCTGCTAATGCCTGAACTTTCGTCAATAATGGGATACCCCTCCGTATGCAGTCATGATCGAAGAAAGTTCCAGTGTTATCGTACCATTGAAGCCAGCCAAGTAATTCTTGTCTAGTCATCAACTTTAATTTATCAAAGAGCATTTTATCCTTCAATCCTAAAAGCTGATAACGCCAATCATTTCGATTCGATTCCATTGCTATAATTTTTGGCAGCTGGAGATCGATGATGTGTTTGATAAAAGATTCCATTATTCCAAATTTTAGTTGTTGAACATAAGTTGTGCATGCGTGCTTGAAAGGGCACTATATTTTCTTTTCATGTGGATGCGTAAGATTTCTTTGTATATATATTCGATAGCCTTGCTTTTAGAGATTTGCTGTACTCCATTTTCAATGCATTTGCGATCTGTATAGTTTCCTTTAGGATTATTCCACTGTAGCCAATCAAGCAACATTTCTTTTTCAAGTTTTTCAAGCCTTTGCTGTAAGCCGGCTAATTCACTTTCTCTAAGTTGTTCGCGCCAGTCGGACCAAACGGAATTAGATATTGTTACTCTTTTCTCTTTAAATTTGTTTTCCATGTATTTTTTTAATCTGATTTATAAAATCTGTTAGATGACTAACTTGCTGATAATAGCGTTGCCTAGTTTATTTTGCATGAATAGCTTAATCTGTTTTAGTAATTCCGGGCTTACTTCGGGGATTCTTTCTAGGTCCCGTATAAACCACTTCTGAATAACTGGAGAGTGTTTAGAACTTGGGTCATATTTAACAACCTCAGCTCTGGATGATTTCCCTTCAGGATCGTAGTATGACCACAGTACGATGAAAATCGTATTTGGGTCTTCATCGGGGTAGGGGGTATGAAAGCGAACGATGTCACCAACGTGTAAATCCTTATTGTCATATGTTGCAATCTGTTCCATAAAAGGCGCGTCTAAAACTGATAACCAAATATACTAATAATGTTAGTGTTTAAAAATTTTTACTAAAAATTTTATATTTTTGATAGACACGCGTTGGTGCTGATGGAATGAACGTATCCTTTAAGCTGTTTTTAGCTCCATTTTATTCGTATTGTGATCTGCTGGTTGAATTTTGGGGACTTAGATTTTGCCTATTCTCGCGTTTTGATGATCAATAATGTTGGGGCGTGATGCGTTCAACTTCATGGGGGGAAGAGTTCGTATGAATATGGATAGTTGCAACGCATGCACCGTTATATTTAACGGTGCATGGTATATCACTTCTGTAAACAGCAGTATCCTATAATGTGTTGTATTTAATCGTTTTATTTGTTGTTAGACTCACTATTTGAGTTAGGTAGTTTTACTTTAAAGATATAATAAGGCAATTCAACCTTGTCGATTCCCTTGTTCCATTGTGGATCCTTAAAAAGTTGTGGGCAAGAGAAATAAAGATATCCATCTTCGCCGATCCCCATAGAATCAGGCCATAATATGCGTGGGTCTTGAACTAGGGTATGCAGTTTTCCATTAGGACTTAAATATTTTATACTATAATCGATGGATGAAGTTAGGTAAATATTTCCGTTTATATCTGACAGTAATCCATGTGTGATACCTACTTCTCCTTTGTCTTCAACTTTCGCCTCCAAATCTTGTTTCGTTAACGTAGAATCGGCCAAAAATTCTGTCGCGATACAGTATAAATGAGTTTGATTGATCGGCTTGAAGTATAAATATCTAAAGTCGTGACTTAAGGCGATGCCATTCACATTGGAAGAAAAAGGTTTTTCGTTCAGATTACGCATATCATTACCTTCGTATCTTAAAATCACTTCGGGATCAGCGAGCGTAAAATGGCTTCCAGCTAAAGCCTTCCTGCTATTTCCAGTTTTGAGGTCCAAAACAATAATGGCCGCCTGACCGGGGTCGGAGAGGTAAGCTAAATTTTTCTCCCTATCAATGCGCATATCATTTAGACCCGATTTGGTTTTATCAAGGTCGTCGAAACTATAAATACGTTCAATTTGATCTTTCTTTGTGTCGATTTTCAATAATTTGAACTGTCCTTCGGTTGGTTTTTCATCATTACCAAAAATTGATCCAGCAGATGATGGCTTAGAATCTAATACCCAGAGATTGTCATCGGCATCGACAAAGATATCCTGTACATTAACAAAGTGGGAATTCTCAATTCCTTTTTTATTCCATTCAGCATCAGGATAAGGGGTCGGTTTTCCATTGATGATTTCGGTCAGTGCATACTTGAAATGTTTAGTTTGTTTCGGGAAAGAAACAAATAGCCGGTTGCTGGATGTAACGCTTACACCAATGGGACGGTATGGTCCCAAATCCACTGCAATCTCTAGTTGTGGTTGTTTTGAATTATTAAGTTGAGCCTTCATGTTTAGAAAAAAGATGTGAAATAATAGAAAACTAAAAAGAAGCCTTTTTCGCATGTTCTTGTGTTAAGTTAAACAGTTTTATTCCCTCAGCGTTACAAAACGGTATGTTATAAACTTCATAGCCGGCAGATGCATTAATAAAATAACTGTCTTTCTGCAATTATTGTTTTAATAAAAAGAAGCTTTAAACAGTTTTATAGTTGTATGGTCTTAATTTTAATAATTTTTCTTTATAGCTATCCTTATAGCGAATAAATGGTTCCGATTTGGAATCCCTTGGATTTTATATACCAAAAATCTCAGGTAAGGTGATTTTAGTAAATGCCCAGCAATTAGATCAGTATTTCTCTTAAAAGCTTTTCAACTTCGCCAGCGTGTGTGACCGTCATAAAATGACCAGCGCCTTTAATCACAAAACTGGGCTTTAGACTTTTGATCGGGATAATACGGTCTTTGTCTCCATGTATATGGACTAAATTACTTGGAATAAATCTGTTTTTCCATCGGAGAATCTCATGTATTGCCCAGGCCATAAAGAGTGGATCCGTATCGAATAAAATCTGCTTTAATAGCAGAGAATCTTCTTTACTTCGGATACAAAAAAAATAGTCCGACAGAAAATTGTGCCATTTTAGGAAGCTATTGGGTACCAACCGATTGATGTGCAGCCAGCTTGCTAATCTGTAACTCAATGGGAACTCATGACTTCCTTTAGCCGAAGCAAGGAGAATAACTTTTTTGACAGCGATGATTTTGGCAATTTCAATCGCCAACATTCCACCAAAAGAAAGCCCGATAAGAATGGGCTGTTTTACCGTGATTTTTGCAGATAACCTTTTTGCATAAGTGGCCAGAGGCTCTTCGGCTATTGGTGTAATCCAATCCAGATATTCGATGTCAAGCGAACCAAAGTTTATTTTGTTAAATACCCTCTTGTCTACACCTAATCCACTAATGATATATATTTTGGTATCTGTTATCATTTTTTAGTATTGGTTACATGCATTGAATGAAGTTTCTAGATACATTTAAGGAGCCAAGTTGCTGAAACTGTCGCGATAAATGAATAGGGGCAAAGTAATGATTAAAAATCAATTTTTCACCCCTATCATTTATAATGTAATAACGCAATTTTTGTGAAGTGGTTATTAGAGATTCCTGTTAAGACAGGCTAGCTAAACTTTTAGCTTCAAAAGTAGAAAGTTCATTGTATTTTTCGGCTTGAACTTTCTTTACCCAATTTGGATCTTGCAGGAGAGCCCTTCCCACGGCGACAAGGTCAAAGTCGCCACGTTCATACCGACGGACCAATTCGTCCAGCGAAGCAGGAGAAGATTTGAATTCGGAGTTTGTAAATACTTCGCCAAAGTCCTTATCAAGGCCTACAGATCCAACCGTGATCGTGGGTTGTCCTGAGATCTTTTTAAGCCAGCCGGCGAAATTTAAATCACTATCTTCAAACTCCGCTTCCCAATAGCGGCGTTGACTTCCATGAAAAATGTCAACACCAGCATCCGTTAATGGTGAAATCCAATCTTCCATCGCAGCAGGCGTCGGTGCGATTTTGGCAGTATAGTCCTGTTGTTTCCATTGCGATAATCTCAGGATAATCACAAATTCCGACCCTACGGCTTTTCGCATCGCTTTAACGACTTCAACTGCAAATTTAGACCGCTCCTTAATGGTTTTGCCGCCAAATTCGTCAGTTCGATGGTTCGTTCCCTCCCAAAAAAACTGATCAATCAAATAACCATGGGCGGCATGAATTTCAAAAGCATCAAAACCGAGCTCTTTTGCAGACTTGGCGGCGTCCGCGTATGCTTGTATTGTTGATTCAATATCAGCCAATGTCATTGTATCCGGACCCTCAAATGCTGAAGGTGGCGTCCACTGCATTGGGGTATAACCGACATGCCATAGTTGAGGCGCTATTTTGCCACCTTTGTTATGTACAGCTTCGACGATGTTCTTCCAGCCAGTAAGTGCTTGTTCACCATAAAAGTTGGGAATGTCCTTTAAATTCTTTGAAGAAGGTCTTTCGATTACTGTACCTTCCGTTAAGATTAGTCCAACATCACCAGCAGCACGTCGCTCATAATAACCAGCTACGGCACTATCGGGAATTCCGTCCAACGAAAATGCTCTCGTCATTGGTGCCATGACAAAGCGGTTTTTCAATTTTAAATTTTTATATTCAAATGGATTAAAAAGTGTTTGTATGCTCATTTTTCTTGTTTTAAATTATAAATCTTTACAAAGATATTCTAAATAGTGTATATTTGTAACTATTATTAGTATAAACTAGTTACCTTTGTGTAACTATTCTCAAAATATCAAATGAAAAGGACTGAATTTAAAAGTTGTTCCTGTGCAATGCAGCGCTCGATGGCAATTTTAGGCACAAGGTGGAAGCCTGTCATTATTTATACACTGCGGGACCGCAAAGCCCGATTTGGTCAGCTCGATGCACTTATAGAAAATATTTCACGCAAGGTTTTGACCAGCTCATTAAAAGAATTGGAGGAGGATGGTGTTATTCTTAGAGAAGAATATAAGGAACTGCCACCACGTGTCGAGTATTCTTTGACCGAAAAAGGTAAAGCCTTAATCCCCATTATGTGCCAGTTGGCACAATGGAACGAAATCTTTTATAAGGAGGATCAGGTACCAGAATTGATCGCGTAAAAAGTAAATCTCATATTACCGTTTCTGTACCGATTTTGTGTTAATCCTTGCCTGATGGATAGCATAGCATTGCCCCTATGTGACGGTGTATTCTTTCCTGGTGTCTTGATATTTGATCTTTCTTTGGGATTGCTGGCGTATTGGTTCGCTATTACTTTGCTATTCGTCTGCTGTTTCTCTGCTATTTGTCTGCTGTTTCTCTGCTATTTGTTTGCTGTTTCTCTGCTATTTGTCTGCTGTTTCTCTGCTATTTGTTTGCTGTTTCTCTGCTACTTGTTTGCTGTTTCTCTGCTATTTGTTTGCTATTCCTTTGGTAAAAAGACAACAAAATGGTAATAAAATAGTAAGTAGAAAGTCAATAATCAGCAAAGAAAGGCCAAGCCAGTATGCAACTTGGCCTATAGAGCATCTTTATAAAGCTTTACCCAGCAAATTCAATGCATTGAAGGAATGAATTGCAAAGCTTAGAAAAGTAACAGTGGATTACGAAAGTACGATTAGGCAGAAATCTGCTTTTTAAATCCAGCAATTCTTTCCTTTAGCGTATCACTGTGTTCTGGACTGATTACGCCATTATTCTGATCAAAATTTTCGTAAAATTTGGGAAGCGAAAATGTTTCTTTAATGATTGCTCCAAACTGCGGAAAGAACTTTTGGGCTTCCGCCATGACATTCCCACCGCCATATCCCCCTGGCGAGGTAGTCATAAGAAGCATGGGTTTATCTTGGAAAACTTTCACATTGATCCTAGATGCCCAGTCGAACACATTTTTAAATGCAACGCTATAGGAACGGTTATTCTCAGCAAGCGAGCAAATAATAACATCACAAGCAGCTATATTGTCTAGGAAAAGCTGTGCTTCCCGCGGAAACCCATCTTTTTCGAGATCGACGGAAAAAACTGGCATGTCATAGTCATTCAGATCGATCAAATTAATCTCGTGTTCATCAAAACTTTTAAGTACAAATTTGACCAGCTGTTTGTTGATCGAAGTGGAAGAATTACTCCCAGCGAATGCGAATATTTTCATATTTTATTCTTTATAATTCTCAGTTCTTTAAATGTAGCCATTTCCTAAATATAGTATATGTTTAAGTTTAGCATACTGCTTTTGGTAAGTTAATCAGCAAATTTTCCATATTATACCGAATATAGTCATGGAATACCTTGAAATTAATACAGAAAGAATAAGGGTACTGCCACATAAAATATGAGTATAGTAAATGTATAATCAGAGCTAAACTTGATTTTTTATTCACGAATACCTCTTTTATTTTTCCGTATTGAAAATAGAGTATAATGGAATATCATAATATTTTCCATCTTTTTTTAGATGCTGTTTCAATAGTGCTTCTTTTTCCATGCCTATTTTTTCCATGACCTTTCCCGAAGCTGGGTTATGTGGAAAGTAGGTCGCAAAAATCTTGTTAAAATGCAGTTCTCTAAATCCAAAGTCAATGATGGCTTTTGCTGCTTCAGTAACATAACCTTTGTTCCAATAAGGAATAGCAATCCAGTATCCCAGCTCAGCCTTATCCGAGCCTTCATCGTGTAATCCGATCGCCCCAATCAGTTTTTTATCTTTATTTCGAATAGCAAAAGTAAAACCTTTACGATTGATATATGCTTCTTCTGCTAATTTAAGCCAATATTCAGCATCTTCTTTTCGGTATGGGTAAGGAATATTTGATGTAAAGTCCGAATATACTTTATCTTTAAGATAGTCAACAATCTGTGGAATATCAGAAGTAGTAATTGCATTGAGAATAAGTCGTTCTGTTTCTAGTTGTGGGAAATCTTTCATTTCGATAAGTCCTCAATTCGGTTTAAACGATATTTCGAGTTATTTAGTTGTTGGCAAATGTAATGATTTTATTAATTTCAAACTAATAACATTACGCTTTGGTGTCCATATCCGCTTTCATTTTCTAGGATCGATAGCATTGATTATGTTTTTAAAATAAATTTTATAATTTTGCAGCTGTAGATCATTCATGTTATCAATTTTTAAAACGTAAAGCCATGTAATGCATTGTCGATATTTAGGAGGAAAAGTAATCAACGGATTTATCTGATTTGATTACCCTATTCCTACGTCTTCAATTTTTTAGTATGGACTTAAATTTTAAAAATGAATTCAACAAAATATGGTCGTACCTACCATTTCCCTTTTTCTCCGGGGACAAGCAGCGACGATCGTTTTAATCAGCATTATTGGACGGATATACAATCCTTCCATCAACTGTTATATACAGAAAAGTTAGATGGTGAAAACAACTGTCTTTCACAAAGGGGGGTATTTGCACGGTCTCATGCGGCCCCGACTACCTCGCCATGGACGGCCCAGCTAAGGGAACATTGGGCCAGATTAAAAAATGATCTGGATGATTTGGAGTTTTTTGGTGAAAATCTTTATGCTATACATTCAATCGAATATCGGAAACTAGAGCACTATTACTATGTTTTCGCTGCTCGAATTAAAGATCAATGGCTTTCGTGGGAAGAAGTTACTTTTTACGCTAGTTTATTTGATTTGCCCATGGTACCTGTTTTAAAATTCGAAAATGTAAAGGATATGACAGAACAGCAGCTTCAACGTTCAGTCGAAAACTTGTCCACACAGCCCTCGGTGTTTGGATCTGTTGATGCTAAAACTGGACATATATGTACGATGGAAGGGGTGGTGTGTAGGAATGTCGACGCATATAGTGTTGGCGAATTTCAGCACAACGTTTTTAAATATGTAAGAAAGGGACATGTGCAGACTGATGAACATTGGACAAAGTCATGGCGTAGGACAAAAATGATTTGGGAAAGGAGAGATTATTAATGGAATGGAAAATAGCAGTAGATAAGGACTGGGCGACGTTAGAGAATAAATTCTCTTGGGTAATGGATATGGAAAAGGTACAGCAGGATCCTTGGCATCATGCAGAAGGAAATGTAGCAATTCATACACAAATGGTTCTTCAGCAGCTTGAAGAGCTCCCTGAATACCAAAAGCTGGACGGGCAAAAGCAGGAGTTGATCTGGGCTTCTGCCTTGTTGCATGATGTCGAAAAAAGATCCACCACCATTCTCGGGTCAGATGGACGTATCAGTTCGCCAAATCACGCTAAAAAAGGCGCGAAGACCGCGCGCGAGATTTTGTTTCGTGATGTGGAGACTCCTTTCGCCATAAGGGAGCAAATTGTGTCCTTGGTACGCTACCATGGTTTGCCATTATGGCTTATGGAGAAAGCTGATCCCCTGAAGAGCGCCCTGGAGGCTTCGCTCACTGTAAATATGAGTCAGCTCAAGCTGTTGGCTGAAGCAGATGCCAAAGGTAGATATTGTCTCGATCTGGATGCACTGCTCTATGCGTTGGATATGTTTGAACTGTATAGCAAGGAGATTGGCTGCTGGAATGAGGCTCGTCCCTTTTTAACAGACAATGCTCGATTTACCTATTTTAATGGAAAAGACAGCTACGTCGATTATGTTCCTTTCGATACATTTAAATCTACGGTTATCGTGCTTTCAGGGCTGCCCGGAATGGGTAAAGATTATCATATTCAAAAAATGAATGCAGATATACCCGTTATTAGCCTGGATGATATCAGACGCAAATATCGCATTGATCCCACTGATAAAAGGAGAAATGGATGGGTCATACAAGAAGCGAAAGAACAGGCAAAAAAATATTTGCGCTGTGGACAGGATTTTATCTGGAATGCCACGAATATAACTTCCCAGATGCGTCAGCAGCTGATCGATCTTTTTGTTGGCTACCAAGCCTATGTTAAATTACTGTATGTCGAAAAGCCCTATCAGGTATGGCGCACACAGAATAGAGATCGAGAATATCCATTACCTGACGCAGTGTTAGATAAAATGCTCCGTAGTTTGGACGTTCCTCAGTTGACAGAAGCTCATGAAGTTCAGTATATCACAACATAAATAGCATCTTAACAAAGGGTATTTTGAAATTATCCTTTGTTAAGATATGAACGATTCCTATTTACTGTGTCAATTTTTGATTTAATAGTGGAATAAGCTCCTCTTCCCTGATATTGATCACATCCATGTCGATCCATAGACGAGCTGGCTTTGTGGAAAGGTTACGGTCGATAAAGCTTAAGAGATGTATGAGACGGTTTGTTTTTTGTTTTCGTAGCAATGAAGAGTCTTTTAATTTTATAAATATAGAAGACGTTCGGTATAAACCGGTAACAAAGCAATCGATGTCCGTCCACGGAATTGGCTGGGGCTTTAATGCGCTGTTGTTTACGAGCATGTCCTGATCTATCGTGAGTGCTGCTATCCCTTTTTGATAGCGACTCATTTGCTGTATTCTGAGGTAAAATACGCTTGCTGCTGCTAGCGCCCACACCGTCGACGCCAGTTTTACAATAAGATCTTTATGTAACCAAGCATAAAGCGCAACGACTGTCGCGAAAAAACAAAGCACCATGCTTATGATAATTTTACCTTTGTTAAAATGAATTTTGATCATTAATTTTTCTTTTTATAAACATATAAACTCTGTTAAAAATAGGCGAAGATTATCTGCTGCAAAACGGCTCTTTCTGTTTATTGCTCATTTTAGACTTGCTTTTCATAAAGATAAGCAGTAAAAACGGTCTAATCTATTCGCATTTATTATTCGCAGCTGTTGAATGATTATCCGTAATATATCAATTTATTTTGTGAGTCCTTTTAAATTGAATGTTATTGAAATAGATTTGAACATTTTTTTTAGTAAAATGAATAGTAGTTTTGATTGTACAATAAATTGTCAAAATGTTAGAAAATCTCAAAGGACATTTAAAGAAATTTATCGATGTAGATCCGATCCAATTAGAGGAAATACTGGGATATTTGAGAACAAAAACGGTCGCAAGAAAAGAAAATATACTGGAAGAGGGACAGGTTTGTAAATATCATTTTTTTGTATTGAACGGTATGCTTCGAAAATTCTTTGTTAATGAAAAAAGTGTCGAACAAACGACGGAATTTGCGATACAAAACTGGTGGATCACAGACAATATGGCTTTTGAACAGCGGGCAGTCACTACATTTTACATTCAAGCAGTAGAAAAATCAGAATTGGCATATATCAGTCAGGAAGATCAGGAAAAATTGGTGGCGGCATTTCCTACAATGGAGCGTTATTTCCGCTTTGTTTACCAAAGGGCGTATGCCGCGGCGCAGATGCGGATTAAATATCTATTCTCTTTATCCAAAGAGCAGTTCTATTTGGATATGCTTCAAAAGTACCCTCATTTTGTACAACGTGTTCCGCAATATCTGATTGCATCATTTCTTGGGTTTACGCCTGAATATTTAAGTGAAATCCGAAAGAGAATAATCCGCTGAATGCGCCGTTAAAATTAGCTACAACTAAAGACTAGTAACATTGGTCAGAATCAGCAACACGGAAGGGATTAATTCGAAATTGAAGGTTGTGCTCTTTTGCATAGTCATAGACTAATTTTTCGAATTTTTCCATAGCACTTTCTTCCGAAGCAGCAAAACAGTGCAGGTTTAGTTCAAGCGGTTTTTCTGAGGTTGCTGGATCTATGCGTAGTTGTTCAACTTCAGAGAGAACAACCGCAAAAGAAGTTTTACAAATCTCTACCTCTAGCTGCGAAGCTACTAATTGAGATGAAATGCTATAATACGAATTTTTATTTTGGATTTCTTCTTGAAAAGGATCTAAATATGTCGTAATAATAGATCGATAACCATATTTAGCATTACCAAAAAACTGATCAATATATTCCTGCGCTTTTTCATATGTTGAGAAGACACCTTCGAGATTGGTGAACAAATCTGGATCTTCCCTTACTTCTTTTGAAACTACTGTATATACCTTAATGAGGTTGGTTGTCATATTTCGTATGCTACTTTTTGTACATTAAGTAAGTTTTTCTGCAAAAAAACTAATTTAGAATTTTATCCATGATCGATTATAAGATAAAATCATCGTTTTAAAATAAAAAATTTCCTCTACTAATTTGTAGCCTGTTTTAGATCAGGTGCTTGTGCTTTAAAGTTGTATATAATTTTCGTATTATCCAAATATTTTGCCAATTGTTTTCGTTTACACATCTTAAAGATCATCATATCACCAAATACGCCTTTCAGCATACGAAATCGATATCGGATGCAGCTTGCTGATTAGCTTCACTTTTGCATGTTGACACAAGAGGAACACGCCAATGTTTAGGTAAACTTGTCATCGGCTCTTCAAAAGGGCAGTCTAAAAGCACTATTTAAGAAGCTTTTTTACACTCGATCTTTTAACCTAAAAATATAGCCTAAACAATTTTACTTTTGAATGGAACATGCTTTCTTTGGTGCAGATTCAAACGTTTTCGTAAATAAATCATACCATTTGATTCATTTCACTTATATTAATTAATATATTGTTTTGCCAATTCAATTCAATTGAAATGAATAGCCCATACCTAAATTAGGATGTATGTGGCTTAAACTTGTTATGATTTACAAACCAATGATGAATAAATAAACCGGGTCTATAGACTCTAGATTAAATTATAAAATGAGAAGAAATACACTATTTAAATCTGTTTTAGTGGCAGCTATGGTCAGCAATGTTGTATTGACCCATGCCCAGACAGATAAGAGTAATGAAAAAGGTTGGACAAACCTTTTTGATGGAAAGACGCTAAATGGATGGAAGACTGTTGGAGGAAAAGCCCCCTATTCTATTGAGGGAGATGCTATTGTCGGCCGAATGACAAAAGGCACCCCCAATTCTTTTTTAATTACTGAAAAGGAATACGGTGATTTCATATTGGAGCTGGATATTAAACTCGAAGGAAATGAAACTAATTCAGGTATCCAAACTAGGAGCCATCTCGATCCAAAAGCCAATGATGGACGAGGGCGTGTATATGGAAGACAAGTAGAGATTGATCCATCCGAGCGCGCGTGGACGGGTGGAATATATGATGAAGCACGTCGTGGATGGATTTATCCTTTGGATTTAAATGAAAATGCCAAAAGAGCATATAAAGCAGAAGAATTTAATCATATCCGAATTGAGGCCATCGGCGATGAGTTGCGTACTTGGGTCAATGATATTCCAGTGTCTTACGTTGTTGATACTATTGATAGAATAGGGTTTATCGGACTACAGGTGCATAGTATTCCGGCGCAATTGGATGGAAAGAAAGTTTATTTTAAGAATGTAAAAATAAAGACAACTGATCTTAAACCGAAAGGTTTTCCTAAAGATGTATATATCGTCAATCTCAAGCCCAATGAAGTGGCCGATGCTGAAAAGAAAAAGGGTGTTAAACTCTTATTTGACGGTAAAACCAATAAAGGCTGGCGAAGCATACATAGCGATAAATTTCCAGAACGGGGGTGGGAAGTCAAGGACGGACAAATGACTGTACTAAAATCTGACGGCGGAGAATCAACTAATGGTGGAGATATTGTCACAAAAGATAAATATGCTGTGTTTGATCTTTCATTTGAATTTAAGCTTAGTCCAGGTGCAAATAGTGGTGTTAAATATTTTGTCACCTTGAAAGAAAAATCAAAAGGATCGGCTATTGGTTTAGAATACCAAGTGCTTGATGATGCTTTGCACCCTGATGCAAAGTTGGGTAGGGACGGAAACCGTACGTTGGCATCCCTATATGACCTCATCACATCCAACCGTGATGAGCGTGCACGCAGACCGATCGGTGAATGGAATAGGGGTAGAGTTGTTGTTACAGCAGATAATAAAGTTGAACATTATTTGAATGGCATTAAAATGCTGTCTTATGAACGGGGCTCCAAAGCGTTTAAAGATTTGGTTCAAATCAGCAAGTATAAAGACTGGGAGAACTTTGGCGAAGCTAAGGAAGGCTTTATTCTTTTGCAGGACCATGGTGATCGGGTCTCCTTTCGCAGTATAAAAATCAATACACCCAATTAAGACTACTCTTTATGAATCATTATTTATCGCGCAGAAGCTTTGTTAAACAGTCCGTTATTGCTGCAGGAGCTGTTATGTTGTCCAACAGTGTCTTAGGAAAGGTCAATCTGGCCAAACCCAATGAACGTGTTAATCTAGCCTGCGTAGGATTAGGCAATAGGGCAGCGGAAATCATTAAAGAACTCTATAAGACTGGACTCTGTAATATCGTAGCCTTATGTGATGTGGATCTTGGCGCTAAACATACACAGGAGATATTGGGTATGTTTCCCGACGCACCTCAATTTAAGGATTTTAGGGTGATGTTTGACAAAATGGGAAATCAGATCGATGCTGTGAGCATAGGAACCCCTGATTTCTCTCATTTTGCAATAACGATGCTTGCATTGGATTTGGGCAAACATGTTTATGTGGAAAAACCAATGGCAAGAACATTTCTTGAGGTTGAACTTATGACAGAAAAAGCTCGGAAAAATCCGAAACTTGCTACCCAAATGGGAAACCAAGGGCATTCTGAAGCAAATTATTTTCAGTTTAAAGCTTGGAAAGATGCGGGTATTATTAAAGATGTTACACGCATAGATGCGCACATGAATATGCCGCGCAGATGGCATGGCTGGGACGTGAATATGAAGGGCTTTCCTGCCGCGGAGATGATACCCGAAACGCTAGACTGGGATCTTTGGCAGATGCAGACTATTGGTCACAATTATAATAAAGATTTTGTCAATGGACAATGGCGTTGTTGGTACGATTTCGGAATGGGCGCTTTGGGCGATTGGGGGGCTCATATATTGGATACAGCACATGAATTTTTAGATTTGGGACTCCCAACCGAAGTCTCAGCGGTAAAGCTAGAGGGGTATAATTCGTATTTTTTTCCGATGTCTTCCACCTTAAAATTTCATTTTCCAAAAAGAAAAAAAATGCCTGCAGTAGATATTAATTGGTATGACGGCTTGGATAATTTGCCACCTATACCCGAAGGCTATGGGGTATCCGGACTGGATCCTAATATTCCTCCACCAAGTACAGGAAAATTAGAGCCCGCTAAATTAAATCCCGGAAAAATTATCTATAGCAAGGATTTGATATTTAAAGGTGGCTCCCACGCCAGTACGCTGCAGATTATTCCAGAAGCGAAGGGGAAAGAAATGGCGGCTCGTTTACCGGAAGTGCCAATATCACCATCCAACCACTTTGCTAATTTCTTAAAGGGGTGTAAAGGTGAAGAGAAGACGCGGTCGGCTTTTGAAATTGCAGGTCCTTTGAGCCAAGTGTTTTGTTTAGGTGTCATTGCCCAGCGATTAAACAGTAAATTGGTACTGAATACTCAGACAAAAGAAATTGTCAATGATAAATTTGCCAATGCTCTTCTAGCCGGACCTCCACCGGCTAGAGGCTGGGAACAGTATTATAAGATGTAAAGAATCGAAGACTAAACATAGAAATGAAGGGCAATGTAAAACGTTGCCCTTTTACGTTAATAAAAGCGCTGTTCTTATCCTTATGATTCGCCTGCCATCAATACATATTAATGAGTGGAAGATAGTAATAAATACGAAATCTAGATGTAGAGAGAAAAATTAGGTCTATTTTGATGAACCGATACTTTACTTCAGCCCCAAAAAAAAGGTTTTCAAACGGGGAGAATGAAAACCTTAAATAACCAATTATAAACCTAAATTATGATGGTACAAATGTAAGTGTATTTTCTACACTATGCAAATTTATTTTAAAATAATTTGATGTTCTTTATACAAATTAAAAGAAGTCATTATTTTTACGTTATCAAAGCTTGTTTTTACTTACAAATTTTCACGAGGTGGACATGGCAGTACATTAATAGTTGAAAATAACATATTAGATATTTATATGGAAAATTTAGAAGTGTGGATGCGCGGACCCATTGCTGGAATTCCCGATCTGCTGCAGCCTGTTGCACATACACTTTCGCAAGTCGCAGAGGATGTATCCACCTATACTGATCAGCTGTCTGCACAACAGCTCTGGACAAAGCCCTGTGGGAATGCCAGCATAGGTTTTCACCTACAGCATATCAGTGGGGTAATCGACCGAATGTTTACTTACGCTGAAAGCAAGCCCCTTTCGGATGAGCAATTGAATTATCTCCACAGAGAAGGTATAGAAGATGTCGATGCAAGTCTTGCATCTCTTATCGAAAACTTACATCAACAGATCAACAGATCTTTGCAAAAGTTAGCTTTAATCGATCCGAATATATTGACCGAGCAACGTTTTTTGGGAAGAAAACGCATCCCCACCACATTGATTGGCCTGTTGTTTCATGCTGCAGAACATGCGCAGCGTCACGTGGGCCAATTGCTGGTAACGGCACGTTGCCTCCAATAAAAATGAAACTACGTGAAGTTAGATAAAGCCTATTTATTAAATTCTGGAGCTTGTTTTAATTTTTCCCCCCATTTCCCCAGTTCCTCGATGATCGGTCTGAGCGGATAACCAAGCTTGGTCAGTTCATACATAACGCGTGCAGGTACCTCCGCATATACGTGACGCTTTACAACTCTATGCTCTTCCAGTTTCCGCAGCTGTAGGGTCAGCATGCGTTCGGTAATACTGGGTAAACATTTTCTGATCTCCGTATAGCGCAAACTTCCATTGATGAGATAGCAACATATTGCTAAAGCCCACTGACCGCCAATCACATTGGCCGCAAATACTTCAGGACAGTCATTTTCAAGTCTCTTTTTATTCGAAAAATTAGTAGAACACGCTTTAATTCTAGTCATACGCACATTTTTTATAGTACCTAACATTGGGTTGCCTATAAACCAAAATAGTAATTATGTTGCTATTTTTAAATCACAATCATGTCGTTTATTAAAACTGCTGTATGGGAGCAATATTAATTTATAAGTAATCTGGCAGGCTATTCAACAGCCATCGGTGACAAGAAACTCAACCTGAGGCGCAATCTTTTCTATATCCGGTAGTCCGCCCAATGCTGCTCTGTGCTAGGCAATTGATGCGGCGTTAATTATTTGGTTAAGGATAATCAATTTAGGTGATGCGAAGTATTTTATATCAGAATCGATTAATGTTGATTGGATGTATCCCTAAAAATCAGTGGACAGGATTGAAGAAGTGGGGGCGCCTATGGATTATCGGACGATTAAATTGTAAATTTGTATACTTGTAAGATTCTAAGAGGAATTCATGATTTTTATAATCCCACATAAAAATAAACAGCGTATACTATGCAGATACTTTTAGTAGAAGACGATCGCCGCATTAGCAGCTTCGTCGTTAAAGGCTTAGAAGAAATGGGAAACCAGGTGATCCTCGTTGAATCTGCGGAAGCGGCACGCGAATGGATCAATGTAGATTCATTGGATATTATTGTACTTGATATTATGTTGCCTGGTATAGATGGCATACAGTTTACAAAGACAATCAGGTATCGAAAAAATCATATTCCGATATTGATTTTAAGTGCTTTAGGAGAGATTGAAGATAAAGTCGAGGCCTTAGAAAGTGGGGCTGACGATTATCTTGTCAAGCCCTTTTCTTTTAAGGAATTGGTAAGCCGTATTAAAGCGCTAGTACGCAGGGACAACTATAAAAATGTACAAAATGATAGTAGTATAGAGATTCGCGATTTAAAGGTCGATCTTGAACGCTACGAAGTCTTCAAGAATGGTAAAAATGTCGATCTATCTCCTAAAGAATTCAAGCTATTGAAGTATCTGATCGAAAATCGCAATAAAACTCTTTCGCGAACAGCAATATTACAAGCTGTTTGGGGCATTGATTTTGATAATAATACCAATGTAGTCGATGTGTATGTTTCTTATCTAAGAGGTAAGGTCGACACTGGTCATGTGGCTTCCATTATCAAAACAGTGAAAGGTGTGGGGTACATGCTTACAACGGACTGATTATGAATTTAAAGATTCGGCTTACACTCTTTTCAACGTTGGTATTCACCATTATTTTCGCACTTGCAACAGTAGTCATTTACTGGATGTTTTACAATTCGTCTGAACGACATCTAATAAGCTCGCTGGAAAAAAATGCAAAGATTGCCGGTATTTATTACCTTGAAGCGGATGAACAGAGTCCATTAAAGCATTTGGAATCTAAAAATCAATATGAAAGTTTGGTCAAACGTGCTATGGTAGCAGTCTACAATGCCGCAGGAAAAGTAAGTTACGGCGGTATGCGTTTCGATAGTCTAATTAATAAGGATTTATTACGCCAGCTGAAAACAGACAAAACAATCTATTTAAAAACAGAAGATAGCTTTTATTTTGGTTTGTATTATCCCGATAATCAAGGCGATTTCTTTGTGTTTGTAAAAGAATCAAGTGCTGACTTTGATCATCAATTGAATCGTTTGCTCATGACACTTGTCCTTGTATTTCTTGTCGCATTGATCAGTATTGCCTTGTTGTCAGTTTGGCTAAGTAAGTATGCCTATCTGCCCATTCGTAAAGTAATCCAGGAAATTCAGCACAAGGATTTAAGTACCATCCAAGAGCCCTTGACAAGTATAAATACCAAGGATGAACTGCAAGATCTTATTGAAAGTTATAATGCTCTTCTGCGGCGGATTAGCGAAAACATGATTATTAGAAAGAACTTTGTTAGTTATGTTTCACACGAATTTCGAACGCCTCTGGCAGGTATACTCGGGTCAATGGAGGTTTTCGGCACAAAAGTGAGAAGCGAAGAAGAATATCGTGAATTAGCTGAAACTATTACCGACCATGTGAAATTTCTGAATCAGCTAATTGGTAATTTTCTTTTACTCACAGATGATCAGGCCGTGAAACGTTCCCAAGAACTTTTTAGGATCGATGAGGTGGTTTGGGATCTTGTACCTAAGCTTTCGCGATCGTTTACTGCTCCTCTGAAGATTGATATACAGGTCGATGAACCGCAACATTTTAATTTTTGGGGAAATAAGATGCTTGTCACACTTTCTATCTCTAATTTAATAGAAAATGCACTTAAATATGCAAATAGGCAAGAAGTACTTGTCCGAATGACAAATTCAAATGGTAGATTGTCTTTGCAGATTATAGACCACGGCATTGGCATTCCAGCAGCCGAACTGGAGTCTGTGAAGCAGACTTTTTATCGTGGCTCGAATGTAGGCAACGTCAAGGGCAGTGGTATAGGTCTTTCTTTTGCCCAAATTGTATTTAAGGATCAAGGGGTTGACTTTGAAATCCATTCAACCGATTTGGGTACAACGGTATCGCTACTATTCCCTAAATTCTAACCGTTTTCTAATCTCTTCTAATCAAACTTTAATTTACCCTAAAGTTACCTGTAATCCTCGCCAGTTAGTTTTGTAGAAATTCAAAATTAGGTGAGAAAACTACAGATTACATTATTGCTACTACTTGGCCTGAATAGTAAGCTATTTTCACAGGAAGCCGGCGAAAACCGTTTACAAAAATCAGAGATAGAACAAATTTTCCTGGCCCATAACCTGAACTTAATGGCTCAACGTTTTCATATGCAACAAGCCGAGGCAGCTGTGCTTCAGCAAAAGTTGTGGCCCAATCCAACGATCTCAATCTCTGAGGTCAATCTTTGGAAAAACTCCTCCAGCGAATCGCTTCCAGCGCTGATCGGTAATTACGGTAAATACCAGCAGGTGTCGGTCGAATTGGAACAGACTATCGAAATGGCTGGTAAACGAAAGAAAAGGGTTCATCTGCAACTGCTGGAAAAAGAGAATGCGCAGCTTCAATTCCAAGAATTGCTGCGGAACCTGAAATATGATCTTCGGAGTCAGTGTCTCGAATTACAGATCTTGCAGGAAAAAGAAAAGTTATACGGTAATCAGGTCAATATCTTTCAGACATTGGCTCAATCCTATCAAAATCAATGGAGAGAAGGCAATGTAAGTGAGATGGACTACCTTAGGATTCAAAGCGAATCTATCGCGTTTGGGAACAAATTAAATGAAATCCAACAGGAGAAAATTGAAAAAATGAATGCGGTTGCGCGCTATCTCGGGAACGAAGGAGCCGCACTCACGATATCAGATACGATCGACATGCCACATTTCCTGCAGGGAAGAAAACAGGAGTGGAAAATGATGGCCCTCAACAATCGCAGCGACTATAAAATCGTCCGAAACGAATTGAAAAAAAGTGATGCTCAGCTGAAAATAGAAAAGGCAGAACGTATACCGGACTTGAAGGTATCAATCAATTATGACCGCGGTGGAAATATTATGCGTGATTTCGTAGGGCTGGGGGTGACCATGGATCTTCCTTTATTTAATCGAAATCAGGGCAATATCAAAATCGCTAAACTGGAACTTGAGAAAAATAAAGTGGAGATCGAGCAATTTCGTATCGACATCGAACGCGAAATTGATTTCCTTTCGGCGCGCTTGACCAATCTCGAAGTGAGTTTGAAAACGATGAATACAGGCTTTGATCATAATCTTGATGTAGCGCTGGAGCGCTATGTCCGAAATTTTCAAGAGCGGAGATTGACCATTGTTGAATTTATAGACTTTATCAATAATTATATGGAAAATAAGGAATCGATATTGGAACGTAGGGTCAAATACCTACAGTATAGAGAAGAATTGATGTATTTAATCGGAAAGGATATTGTCTAATGAAAAGAAACTTATTAATGCCATTGACCTTGATGTCCATCTGTGTAATTTGGGGATGTCAATCGACGAAAAACGAAGAGCAGGCTAACCTGTCAACCAAAGGTTTCTGCCTTAGTGCTGATTTCAAAAACCAAATCAAAATTGATGCTATAAAGAAGAGGGCGGTATCTGAACAGATTGCTTTGAATGGTGTGATCCAATATGATCAGGATGAACTTGCAGCGCTGAAGAGTCCGATACCCGGTATCGTGCAGTCTGTCTCGTTCAAAATGGGTGACTACGTGGAGAAAGGACAGATTCTTGTGTCGCTTAAAGGCACATCAGTCAATGATTTGGGAAAGGAGCTACGTGAGCTCGAAAATAGTAAGCGCTTGACGGAGCGTAAATTGGAAAGTCTGCACAGCTTGCTGAAAGATGGTATGGCTTCTCAACGCGAGCTGGAAGAGATGGACAGTGAACTGAAAGCCATACAGATCGGAATTCGCAATGTAAAGGCCAATATGAATCTGCTCAATGGATCATTAGAAAACGGTATGTTTTATATCCGTGCACCTAAAGCTGGTTATATTGTGGATAAAAAGGTGAGCCCCGGTATGACAGTTGGCGATGATACGGAGTTACTGTCGGTTAGTAAACTGAATGAAGTATGGGTTTCGGTCAATATTTATGCAAATAACCTGCCTTTTGTAAAAAATGGTGCTCCCGTCAAGATCACAACATTAGCTTATAAAGGAGAATCTTTTGAAGGTTATATTGATCAAGTAGCGAATTTTTTTGATCCCGATGAACGTGTTGTTAAAGCGCGTATAAAATTGTTAAACAAAGACTTGAGATTAAAGCCCGGCATGAGTGTAGATGTGTTGGTAGAAAAAGCCGTGTCTGGACAGGAAGAGCACATGTTGGCAATACCCAAAGATGCAATTATTCTTCACAACAATCAGAATTTTGTAGTTCTCTATAAGAATGATTGTGATTTAGCTGTAAAGCCAGTAGACATTGTTGCTGAGAATGAAACCTATGCTTTCGTCAAAACAGGAATGGCTGAGGGGGATCAGGTGATGACTGAAAATGAGCTGATTGTATTTGATGAATTGATAAATAAATAGGATGAAGAAAGTTGTACAAAATATTGTTTCATTCTCATTGAAACACTCCTTGGTCGTCCTTTTTTTTACGATGGCATTGTTATTCGGCGGTATATATGCCTATTTGCATACACCGATTGAAGCCTTTCCCGATGTTACCAATACAAGGGTTAGGATTATCACGCAATGGCCGGGACGCAGTGCTGAGGAAATAGAAAAGTTCGTCACACTGCCAGTCACCAAAGAAATGAATACGATTCCAAAGAAAACGGATGTTCGCTCGATATCATTATTTGGTTTATCTGTTGTAACGATTCAATTTGAAGATGGTGTAGCAGACTTTTACGCACAGCAATATGCAGGTAATAAAATGCGCTCTATTGAATTACCAGAAGGTGCTGAAAGTTCCATTGAACCACCCTCTGGCGCAACAGGAGAAATTTTTCGCTATGTGGTGAAGAGTAATCTTCCGATTAAAGAGGTTTCTGCCATTCAGGATTGGGTGATTGAACGGGAACTCGTTGGTGTGCCTGGGGTGGCAGACGTCGTTAGTTTTGGGGGCGAGGAAAAGATTTACGAAATAAAAATCAATCCAACAGAATTGGCCAATTATAACCTTTCGCCGTTGGATGTATATGAGGCCGTTTCGCGGTCGAATATCAACGTGGGCGGAGATGTTATCCAAAAGGGTAATCAGGCCTATGTGGTACGAGGTGTAGGGTTGTTGGATAAAATCGATGATATAGGCAATATATTGATCAAAGTGGTGGGCAATACACCGATACTCGTCAAGCATGTCGCCGAAGTAGAATTAGGGGCCAAGCCTCGGCTCGGGCAGGTAGGTCTCAATCAAGAAGATGATCTTGTCCAGGGAATTGTCATTATGCTTAGGGGAGAAAATCCATCTGCAGTCGTGACAAAGTTAAAAGAAAAAATAGCTGAACTGAATGAACGTATTTTACCCGAAAATGTCAAGATTGAACCCGTCATAGATCGTACGAAATTGGTGAACAATACAGTGCATACAGTCTCTAAAAATCTGATAGAGGGAGTTCTGCTCGTTTCGATTATCGTCTTTATCTTTTTAAACAACTGGAAGACAACCTTTATTGTCGCATCTGTTATTCCATTAGCTTTCCTATTCGCAATCATCTTATTGAAGATTCAAGGATTGCCGGCCAATTTGATCTCTATGGGAGCCCTAGACTTTGGACTGTTACTCGAAGGTACGCTGGTCATTGTAGAAACTGTTTTTGTCTCTTTGGAAAAGGAGGCACATCGGCTTGGGACAGCCCGTTTTAATAAGATATCCAAGTTAGGAATTATCAAAAAAAGTGCAGGTTCAGTAGCCGGATATATCTTTTTTGCCCTGTTGATTTTAATCGTCGCGTTGACTCCGATCTTCTCTTTTCAAAAGGTGGAAGGAAAGATGTTCTCACCATTGGCTTTTACACTCGGTTATGCTTTGCTGGGTTCATTGATCCTGAGTTTGACCTATGTGCCCGCCATGTGTAAATACTTGCTGAAAAAAAATATCAAAGAGGATGAAAATAAGATCACTAAAGTTAGTCGGAATGCCATTTTTAAAGGTTTTAAGAAGGCTTTTGATCATCCAAAATGGACGTTATCTATTTTTGTCTGTGTGTTGTTAGTTTGTATTGTTCGATTTAGTCACTATGGTTCAGAGTTTCTTCCTAAACTGAATGAGGGGGCAATTTATGTTCGTGCAACTCTACCCAACAGTGTCAATCTGGAAGAATCGGTTAAGTTGACCAAAACGATGAAGACAAAATTGATGAAGCAGTTTGATGAGATCGATTTTATTATGACGCAGACAGGTCGTCCCAATGATGGAACAGACCCAACAGGTTTTTTTAATATAGAATTCAATATTGAATTGAAACCTCAGGGTGAATGGAAACGTAAACTGTCAAAAGAGAAATTGATCGGTCAGATGCGGGACAGCCTACAGACATTTCCTGGAATCAACTTTGGTTTTAGCCAGCCCATCCAAGATAATGTAGAGGAGTATGTAGCAGGAGTAAAAAGTCCACTAGTGATCAAAATTTTTGGTGAAAACTTACAAGATTTAGAAAATAAAGCTAATAGATTTGCAGAGTCACTTAAAAAGGTGGATGGCATCACAGATGTCAATGTTTTTAAAAATATAGGCCTTCCTGAATTGCGTATCCAATTGCATGATTCAAAGATGGCTAAATATGGTGTTTCAACCAAAGATGTACAGTCCGTTATCGAAATGACTATTGGTGGGCAATCTGTTACGCATTTCTACGAAAATGAGCGGATTTTTGATGTTCGCCTGCGCTTCCAAAAATCATATCGTGATAATCCAGAAAAGATCGGAAATATCATCATACCGACGATGAATGATCAGAAAGTGCCACTACGCGAGATCGCAACAATAGATTATCATACCGGTCCGGCTTTTATTTATAGAGAAGGTAATTCCCGGTATATTGGCGTTGGTTTTAACATTGAAGGACGGGATTTGGGAAGCACTATTGCCGACGCAAAAAAACAGATAGATCAGGATATTCAGTTGCCTAAATCCTATAAAGTGGTATGGGCTGGCGAATTTGAAAGCAAAGAACGGGCAACCAAACAGTTGATGAACGTCGTTCCTATTTCTTTGATTTTAATATTATTACTACTTTATGCCAATTTCGGCAATGTAAAAGATACACTGATTTCTTCGCTGACCCTCGCCTTTGCATTTATTGGCGGATTTATCTCCTTGTGGGTCACCGGAACAACTTTTGGAATTTCGGCAGGTATTGGATTTATTATTCTTTTTGGTGTAGCCACGATTGACGGTATTGTTTTAATTGGGGTTATGAAAGAAAATCTGGTACATAAGATGAGTTTGAAACCTGCTATCTATGAAGCTGTAAAGAGCCGCATAAGGCCCATTTTAATGATCGCTTTAATGGGTGCAATGGGATTATTACCAGCCGCGCTTTCCAATGGAATGGGATCCGAAATTCAAAAGCCGCTAGCTATCATGATTGTGGGTGGATTGATTATGTGTATGATACTGTCCTTTTCAATATTACCCATAGTTTTTTATTATGCATATAGAAAGGAAAGCAACATTTAGTTAACCATTTTTAAGTATTTATAATACGATGCAAAGGTTGCCTGTTTGACAGTGCAGCCTTTGTTGGTTGTAGTCCCTATCGGTGTAATTTCTATTTAAGGAATACTCAAAACGTCAGATAATGACATTTTAAAAGCCGACGCGCCCCCTATGTATTGGAACGTATTTTTTTATAGCCCATTTTTTGTAAATATTATTATAAATGTTGAACTTACATTTACGTTGTTAAAACCGAACTTCATCTTAAAAAATAAATAATACATCGCGTACTGAAAAAAGTTCCAAGTCTGCATTTAAAGTTAAAAAGCCATTCTTCAGGTTTGTCATGAATGATTTTGCTGGAAAAGGTCAATATTAGGTCAGTGTTGATTAATTCATAAGAAGACTGTGTATCTTATTTCAGATAGATTTGTGATAAAGAAATAATAAAATATACGCTATGGCACAATTTAAATGGGAAGGAATTTACCCTGCAATGTTATCTCCATTTGATGAAAATGGAAATTTGGATTTTGATATGTTTGGTAAAAACATTGAAGCACAATTGGATGGAGGTGTTCACGGTCTAATTATCGCTGGATCGTTGGGAGAGGCAAGTGTTTTAAGTACGGAAGAAAAATATGATTTATTGACATATGCGTTGAAACTTGTCGATGGGCGCGTCCCGGTGTTGCTTAATATTGCAGAAAATACGACGGCTGCTGCAATTAAAGTTGCTCAGACCAGTGAAGAATTGGGGGCAGATGGTTTGATGTTATTGCCACCGATGCGCTATAGAGCTGATGACCGAGAAGCTGTGACATATTTTCGTACTGTAGCACAAAGTACCAAACTGCCAATCTTAATCTATAATAATCCCGTTGACTATAGTACCTACGTATCTCTCGACATGTTTGAGGAACTATTATTAGAACCAAATATTCAGGCAGTGAAGGAATCGACACGCGATTTAACCAATATTACGCGTTTAAAAAATCGTTTCGGTGATCGCTTGAAGATTATGGCTGGCGTTGATACGTTGGGACTTGAGTCTTTGATGTTGGGAGCTGATGGCTTAGTGGCTGGATTGGTAGACGCGTTTCCTAAAGAAACGGTTGCTATGTACGATTTAGTGAAGGCGGGTGAGTACAACAAAGCCGTAGAAATATACCGTTGGTTTATGCCTTTATTAGAATTGGATATTCACCCTAAATTGGTCCAATATATTAAATTAGCTGCAACAGCCGAAGGAATTTCAACACCCTATACACGCGCCCCTCGATTACCATTGATTGGTGAGGAAGAACAACGGGTGAAAAAAATTATTGCAGATTCAATAGCAACCAGACCACAACTATAGGGACGTTTCTGAACTTTCTGAAAGAAGGTTCAGAAAATTTCCTTTTTAGGGTCTGTTAATAATAGGCGGAAAGAACCTTCTTATTTATATTCAAGCCACAAGGGATGAAAATATAGGGAAGGTTTTTATTGATTTTTGAAGATACTACTTACAATAAAAACAAAAGGAATGGATAGAACGCAAAATGACATTGATTACGTCGTAAAACAGGCAGATGCTGGATTTCAGTTTCTTCAGAAAACTGATGTCACTGAAAGAGCGGAATTAATGTATGCTATTGCCGCTGAAATTGAGGGACTGGGCGAAATATTGATTGAAACAGCTCATCTGGAAACGGCACTTCCTTTGGGAAGACTGCAAGGGGAAAAGGCGAGAACCGTCAATCAGTGGCGTCGGTATGCCGATGCCGTCCGCACAGGTTTATACAGTGAAGCGCGGATAGATCGGGATCCAAATGGCCAATTTGATTTAAGGAAATATAACAAAGGACTCGGTCCAGTTGTCGTCTTTGGCGCTAGTAATTTCCCTTTCGCCTTTTCGACTGCTGGCGGAGATACAGCAAGTGCCATTGGTGCAGGCTGTTCGGTTATCGTAAAGGCTCACCCTGCTCATCGCAAAACCTCTCAACTAATGGCCGACGCTATCGATCGGGCGATTTCAATGTATGGTGCTCCAAAAGGTGTTTTTAGTCATGTGGTGTCGGATTCTTTCGACGCCGGACAGCAATTGGTGCGCCATAGCTGTGTGAAGGCGGTCGCATTTACAGGCTCATTTCATGGCGGGAAAGCCTTGTTTGATCTCGGACAGTCAAGGCCCGATCCTATTCCGGTATTTGCTGAAATGGGAAGCGTAAATCCGGTCTTTCTTTTACCTGATTACCTTACTAACAATCTTGAAGCTTTTGCAAAGCAGTATATTTCCTCACTACTTTTAGGTGTTGGTCAATTTTGTACCAATCCAGGTGTTTTGGTCAGTGTCGGAAGCGAACAGCTGGATCGACTTAAAGCGGAGCTGAAGAAAGAACTTCAAGCTGCCAATACTGGCAAAATGCTGCACGCAGGCATATTGGATACCTACAACCGTTTAAAAGAGGAAATGGTTCAATACGATGGTGTTCGTATATTAGAAGAAGGACAGGATAATGCAGCGCAAGATTTTGCTCAGGCACTACTTGTGGAAACCGAGGCAAGCCAAGTTTTAGCTAATCCTAAGTTATTGGAAGAGGTTTTTGGACCTTTTGGACTAATTATATCTTGTGCGGATCTCAACGAAATGAAACAGGTAATGGAGCAGCTCGAAGGGCAGATAACCATCACTTTCGCAGCTTCGGCGCATGATATTCGCGACTGTCAGAATCTTTTTGCCTTGGCACAGGATAGATGCGGAAGGCTTTTGTTTCAGGGTATGCCAACAGGCGTAGAAGTTCAATATGCCATGCAGCATGGTGGCCCTTTTCCGGCAACCACAGATGCGCGTTTTACTTCTGTGGGACCCGATGCGGTAAAGCGTTTTCTGCGACCTTTGAGCTTTCAAAATTGGCCAAACGAATTTTTACCCAAAGAATTGCAGGATGGAAATCCATTACAAATTGATCGTTTGGTCAATCAACAATGGACTAAAGCATAATTTAAACAAATGACCATATCAACAACAAAGAATCAGAAATGAAGAAAACTTTTTTTTGTATTGATTCGCATACCTGTGGTTGTCCCGTGCGATTGGTCGCCGGGGGAGCCCCGTTATTAGCGGGAAATTCCATGATGGAGCGCAGATTACATTTTATACGTGACTACGATTGGATCCGTATGGGATTGATGTTTGAACCACGCGGACACGACATGATGAGCGGAAGTATGCTCTATCCACCATTCGATCCTCAAAACGACATTGGTGTTCTTTACATTGAGACGAGTGGCTGCCTTCCCATGTGTGGACATGGAACGATAGGTACCGTTACGATTGCCATTGAGGAAGGACTCGTTCAACCTAAGGTTCCCGGAAAATTGAGGTTGGAAACTCCGGCTGGACTTGTACATATTGACTATGTGCAGGAAGGACCCAAAGTAAAAAGTGTCAAGCTTACAAATGTAAAATCATTTTTATATGCTGAAGGCCTAACGGTCGATTGCCCGGATCTGGGTGCAATTAGCGTTGATGTGGCCTACGGTGGGAATTTCTACGGTATTATCGATCCGCAGGCTAATTTTGATGATATTAGCTCCTATTCGGCGAGCCAATTGATCCATTATGGTAAGATAATCCGCCAGTTGCTAAACGAAAAATATTCCTTCGTACATCCCGAAGATGCCAATATCCATGGGTTGACACACATCCAATGGACCGGCAATCCAAAGCTTTCCAATTCATCCGGACGTAATGCCGTATTGGTTGGAGATAATGCCCTGGATCGCTCTCCATGTGGAACAGGTACTTCTGCGCGTATGGCACAATGGTATGCAAAGGGAAAACTCAAAAAAGGAACCGAATTTATACATGAAAGCTATATAGGTTCGCAATTCACCGGTAAAATCGAAGCTGAGACAACCGTGGATGGTCGGCCGGCTATTGTACCCTCCATAGAAGGCTGGGCGCGGATAACAGGGTATAATACCATTTTTTTAGATGATGAAGATCCTTATTTTGGAGGTTTTCAGGTGATTTAGTAATTTAATAAGACAATAGCAACGTGAAAGAAAACAATAGAGGTACAGTTGTCGTAATTGGCGCTGGAATTGCCGGACTTGCTTCGGCCTATTACCTTGTGAGAGACGGGTGGGAAGTGAAAATACTGGAAAAAAACACTTTGGATAATAACTGTTCTTACGGTAATGCTGGTATGATCGTTCCGAGTCACTTTACTCCCTTGGCAGCCCCAGGTATAGTAGCACAAGGGATAAAGTGGATGTTCAATAGCAAAAGCCCTTTCTATGTACGGCCTTCGCTAAACCCTCGGTTGGTCAATTGGGGACTAAAGTTTCTAAAACATGCCAATCGCGCCCATGTAGACCAACATGCATCTGCTATTCGCGATCTGAACTTATATAGCAGCAGGCTGTACAATGAATTGGCTGTGGAAGATGGCTTTGATTTTGAACTGAAGCAGAACGGTATACTGATGATGTATAAATCAAAGGAAATGCAGCATGAAGAGATTGAGCTGGCCCATCGTGCGCAGGATCTCGGACTGGATGTCGATATTCTGGAAGGGAATGCTGTTCAAGAACTGGAACCCAATCTGAAACTGGATGTATTAGGCGCCATACTTTATCGATGTGATGGAAAACTATATCCTTCCAAGTTAATGCAGCAATTGATTCACTACCTGAAAGCCGCTGGCGTAGCTTTTTTTGAAAAAACTGAAGTCCATAAGTTTGTTACGTCCGGAAATAAGATTAAAGAGGCAATCAGTGATAAGGGAAGTTTTCAAGCAGATGCTTTTGTATTGACCGGTGGTGCTTATTTGCCGCAGCTGACCTCAAAGTTGCACATAAATACACCGCTTATGCCTGGAAAAGGATACTCATTTATGTATCAGCCCGAGAAAGAGAACACATTGAATCATGCGGCATTATTACTGGAGGCTCGTGTTGCTGTAACGCCTATGAATGGCCAGATCAGATTCAGTGGTACGATGGAGTTGGGGCCTGCAAATGATCGGATTTATGAAAACCGTGTCCGCGGAATTGTAGAATCTATTCCTAAATATTATCCCGAATTGAAGGTAGATTACCCAAGCGAAAAAATATGGTATGGTTACAGACCATGCTCGCCTGATGGATTGCCCTATCTGGGCAGATTGAAAAAATTTGATAATGTCCTAATTGCGGGCGGGGGTGGAATGATGGGGTTGAGCTTGGGACCTGCCTATGGGAAAGTTGTTGCAGATTTATTGGCAGGAAAGAAAATCGAGCCTGAAATCGCTGGTTTTAGGCCTGATCGTTTTGACTGATAAAATTAGGATATAAACCAACACCCAAATTATGAATCGTTCTTTTTCTTTTAAAGCTCCCAAAACATTGTTTTATGGGCTGCTCTTTCTATTCCCCATCTCCATGCATGCACAGAAGATGAAATTATACGACCATACAACCCCTATAGAACCTTTTATTGTGCAATACAAGCATGATGTCGAGGCGATAAATTATTTTTATGGCCCTATGCCCAAAGGCTGGGGCAATCAACAGGCTGCCGCTTCGCCCGAACAGTTGGCACGTCTCCAACGTTTGGATAACGAATATTTGAACAAACTGGACAAGTTTCCCTATGAAGAACTCGAGACATCGGGACAGGTAGATTTTATCTTACTCAAGCGCAAACTAAAAAGTGATCTCCTTTCATTGGAAGAAGATGAGTCGAATTACAAGCGGTTAGCCATGTATTTACCTTTTGCACAGCGAATATTTACACTTGAAAAGGAACGTCGTAGGGGGAAGCGTCTCGCGGGAGAAGATGTCGCGAAAGAACTGACGCTCGTTGTGGGAGAAATAGATCAATCAATCGCTGCATTGCAGGGAAAAACCAAAATTCCTGATGCCGATGTGAACTTTCTAACCGCCTTATTAAATTCGTTGGATTTAAGGATCACGAGCACCTTCGATTTTTACAATGGTTACGACCCCGAATTTACGTGGTGGGTACCCGCCATCTTTCAACAGGTGAAAAACAAGTTGTCAGACTACAAGGAAAAATTAGGTGCAAAAAGCGACCGGAAAGTGTTTGATGATGGTAGCCAGATTGCGGGTGTGCCAATTGGCGAAAAGGATATAAACCGAAGGCTCAAAGCTGAAATGATCAGTTATACCGCTACTGACCTTTTAAAATTGGCTGATCAAGAGTTTAAATGGTGTGAAGCGGAGTTATTGAAAGCAAGCCGTGAAATGGGCTTTGGGGATGACTGGCGGGCAGCGCAGGAAAAGGTTAAAAACTCCTATGTACCCATTGGGGAACAGCCCGAGCTCATTATGAAATTGTATAATGATGCACAGCAATTTATCGAACAAAATAAACTCATGGATATTCCCGAGCTGGCAGACGAGACCTGGGGTATGATCATGATGACACCTGAACGGCAGCGGGTCAACCCCTTTTTTACAGGCGGGCGGGAAATTAGCATATCCTATCCGACAAATACCATGGATCAGCAGGCAAAATTGATGAGCATGCGCGGCAATAATCCTTATTTTTCCCGCGGTACAGTTCAGCATGAGTTAATTCCCGGTCATCATCTGCAATATTTTATGAATCGACGGTACAAACCTTATCGCGAAGAGGCATTTAACACGCCGTTCTGGACGGAGGGATGGACATTGTACTGGGAGTTGCTGCTGTATAGCAAGGGGTTTGCAAAAACGCCAGAGGAGCGAATCGGAATGTTATTTTGGCGCATGCACCGTTGCGCACGAATAACCTTTAGTATCAAATTTCATTTAGGGGAGTGGACGCCGCAACAATGCATCGATTATCTGGTAAACCGCGTGGGATTTGAGTCGGCTAATGCGCACGGTGAAGTGAAGAGATCCTTTGAAGGCTCTTATGATCCGCTGTATCAGTTGGCCTATCTCGTAGGTGGCTTGCAGTTGATGCGCATCAAAGAGGAGGTAGTAGATCAAGGGAAAATGTCATATGCTGCATTCCATGACCGCGTGATCAAAGAAAATTATCTGCCGATGGAAATGTTGAGAGCGATTATCAAGGGGGAGAAGTTAAAGCCCGATCACGAGACAAACTGGAAGTTTTACCATTTTAATAACTAGGTTTTTATGAGTGAGTCTAAACAAACTTTTCAAAAGTCGCTCGGGTTACTGGATGCCACTATGCTGGTCGTTGGGAGTATGATCGGTTCGGGGATTTTTATTGTATCAGCCGATATTGCACGTAACACAGGTTCCGCGGGCTGGATGATGGTGGTATGGTTGATATGCGGTTTTATGACATTGACTGCAGCCTTGAGTTATGGCGAATTAAGTGCGATGTTTCCAAAGGCAGGAGGGCAGTACATCTATCTTCGGGAGGCCTATGGACCCGTATTGAGCTTTGTATTTGGATGGACCTTTTTTGCAGTTATACAAACCGCGACTATAGCCGCTGTGGGGGTTGCTTTTGCAAAATTTACAGCCTATCTCTTCCCTTTTATGGATGAAGATGTTTATTTGCTTGAATGGTCTGATTATCGGGTATCAGCAGCGCAGCTATTGGCGATTGCCATCATCGTTGTGCTGACCTATATTAATTCAAGGGGCGTGAATAGCGGAAAGCGTGTACAAACCTCCATCACATTAATCAAGATCGGGAGTCTGTTGCTCTTACTGCTCTTTGGCTTCCTCGCATTGAAACATGAAGTTTGGTCTTGGAACTGGGACAATATATCACTTTGGTCGATGCGCCGCTTAAATACGGATGGAACGTACACATCTTATGATGGATTTTCAGCAATGGGGGCTTTTTCTGCGGCTATGGTCGGTGCCCTTTTCAGTAGCGATTCGTGGCACTCTTCTTCCGCAGTAGCTGGTGAAATTAAGAATCCACAGCGTAATATTGGTTTGAGTTTAGCATTAGGTACTTTACTCGTTACCGTAATTTATCTCCTGACTAATCTGATGTACACCGGCATATTGCCCTTAGAAGAAATGGTCAATGCGCCAAAAGATCGTGTAGCCATGAGTGTAGCCCAAGAGGTTTTTGGTCCTTTTGGGATTACTATTATAGCCATAATGATCATGATTAGCACCTTTGGCTGTAATAATGGAATTATTCTGGCAGGAGCGAGGGTGTATTATTCGATGGCGAAAGATGGTTTGTTTTTTAAAAGGGCGGGTAAGCTCAATGCGCATGCGGTACCTGCATGGGCCCTCTGGATACAATGTCTTGCTGCATCAATATGGTGTTTAAGTGGTAAATATGGTGATCTATTGGATATGATTACCTGTGTGGTCGTTATATTTTATGTGCTTGCGATTGCGGGCATTATTCGTCTCCGCATTACACGGCCAGATTTGAACAGGCCTTATAAAGCATTTGGCTATCCTTTTCTTCCCATACTTTATATTCTGATGGGACTCGCTTTTATCGGCCTAATGGTGATTTTCAAGCCAAATTATACCTGGCCGGGTATTATAATCGCATTATTGGGTATTCCTATCTATTATTTAATCAATCCTAAACGAAGAAAGCATGAAATTTCTTAGTACAGCGGTTTTGTTGTTGTCTGCACAGTTTCTGTTTGGTCAAGGAACTTTGGCAGACTATACACGTGCACAAAACTTAAAAAAACAATTGACCAACAAAATTGACAATCTGCCGGGCCAGTTTTATTGGAGTGAAAAGGGTGACCTGTTTTGGTATGATCGAAATACGGTGCAGGGGAAAGAGTATATGCTGGTCAATCCCCAGGCAAAAACAAAAGAACAGCTGTTTGATCTGACGAAGGTATTTTCGTTAGTGGAAGAAAAACTAGGACGAAAAGTCGAAAGCCGTTTTATTTCCAATGAACAGATAAAACTGATGGATCAGGATCAAGTGTCGCTCGATATTGCGGGCTATTTATGGATCTGGAACCGTCGTTCTTCGCAATTGAGCCAAGGGGCGGCAAGTGGAAGTAGAGATCGAAATACGCGGTATTGGGGTCAGCGTGAACAGGGAAATGCCTACAGGGAAGTCGAATCTCCAGACAAAGTGCATGTCGCATTTATTCGCAATAACAATGTATTCCTGGCAAAAAAGGGAAGTGTAAACGAGGCGCGACAAATTACGTTTGATGGCAATCCGGCAAATTATTATAGCAATGATATTCAATGGGCGCCAGATAGCCGTAAGCTCGCTACAGTAAAAACTCAAAAAATAGAGATCAGACAACTGACGCTAATCGAATCATCCCCTAAAGATCAGCTGCAGCCCAAAATTCAGACACGCGATTACGTTAAGCCCGGAGATGAGCTGGCACAGAAACTACCCATCTTATATGATCTTGAAAAAGACCGGCTGTCCGTGTTTGATGCCGCGCTCATACCGAATCAATTTTCCCTTTCGGATCTAGCTTGGCGCGATGATAGCAGAGCATTTACCTTTGAGTATAACAAACGGGGGCATCAAGTTTATGGCCTTATGCAGATGGATGCGAACAGCGGTACATCCAGTTATTTGATCCGTGAACAGAATAAGACATTTATTGATTATAGCGGCAAGAAATTTAGAGAAGATATATCCGACGGCAAGGAAATCGTATGGGCCTCTGAGCGGGACGGATGGAACCACTTGTATCTGTATGATGGAATTACCGGAAAAGTAAAGAACCAGATAACCAAAGGAAATTGGGTTGTTCGGAAAGTTGTGCATGTTGACGCTGATAAACGAACAGTTATTTTTGAAGGCAGCGGTATGAATGCCGGAGAGGATCCTTATTTGATCCACTACTATACCATCGGTTTGGATGGCAAGGGCTTAAAACTGCTGACCGAAGAAAATGCGAATCATCAAGCTTTTTTCAATAAAGACTATTCGCAATTTATCGATACATATTCCCGGGTTGATCAGCCGCCAATTTCAGTATTGCGCGACAAAGATGGTCATCTTATCATGGAACTGGAGAAAACAAACAGTAGTTTGCTAGAAACTGTTGGATGGCGTGCACCGGAGGTTTTTAAAGCCAAGGGGCGTGATGGCGCAACAGATATCTGGGGGATTATTATTCGACCGACGAATTTTGATCCCGCTAAAAGCTATCCTGTCATCGAATACATTTATGCGGGACCGCATAGTTCTTTTGTGCCCAAATCATTCTACAGCAACCCGAGTGGGATGTACGAACTCGCTGAATTGGGCTTTATTGTGGTACAGATCGACGGGATGGGTACGTCAAACCGTTCAAAAGCATTCCATGATGTCTGTTGGAAAAATCTGAAAGATGCGGGCTTTGCGGATCGAATTGCCTGGATGCAGGCTGCTTCAAAGCAATATAAATACATGGATATCGGTCGAGTAGGAATCTATGGGACATCTGCGGGTGGACAAAGTTCAACCGGTGCGTTGTTATTCCATCCCGAATTTTATAAAGTTGGCGTTTCTTCCTGCGGTTGTCATGATAACCGAATGGATAAAATATGGTGGAACGAGCAATGGATGGGTTGGCCAGTAGGTCCTGAATATGCGGCGAGCTCCAATATTGAAAATGCAGCTAAGCTGGAAGGAAATCTTTTATTGATTGTTGGGGAGCTGGACGATAATGTGGATCCCTCTTCCACCTTCCAATTAGTTGATGCCTTAATCAAAGCGCGTAAGAATCATGATTTTATCATGGTGCCTGGAATGGGGCATTCTTCTGGAGGAGATTATGGTGAACGAAAAAGAAGAGACTATTTTGTAAAGCACCTTCTTGGCGTAGATCCGCCCGCCTGGAATCAGTATTGATTCTTTCGATGTGACACAGCGCAGTCAATTTGTCTTTAACAAATTAATACGTTGAATGAGACAGCCCCCAGGAAGCACTAAACTTCTGGGGGCTGTTTAATTTGCGATGTTTTTAACGTTGTCGCCGTCTCTATTCCACCAATAGTCCGACATAATAATTGAACGTATCAACATCGATATTCTCTTTGGTCAATCCCTTTATTGTAATTGGTCTAAAATGCTGGTCCAATTGGATAAGTTCCCTTTTTTGACCTTTTAGTCCAATATGTATCGGCATATGAAAGCCTTTGACTTCACTGATCCAGCGGCCCAAGACTCTCCCTGAAGGATCTTGTTTGATTTCCAGTGTAGGAATGGCGGTATGCTGTACATACTGTTCAAATACTTTTAACAGGTCTAATCCAGACTGCTGGCTTACATAGTTGACAATATCATGATAATCGACTTGCTGATGATAAAACTTACTGTTTAATCCCCGTAGGATATTCCGCCACTTTTCATCATTGTCAATCATCGTACGGATCATGTTGAGCATGACGCCACCTTTGGGATACATATCCCCAGAACCTTCTTTATTGACATGGTAGGGACCCTGGATAGGGTTATCATTTTGGATTCCACTTCGGATACCATGGGCATAAGCCTGACTGGCTTCTTTGCCATAGAAATAGTCGATAAATAAGCCTTCGGAATAATTGGTGAAGCTTTCATGGATCCACATATCGGCCAAGTCGGCTGACGTAATATTGTTTCCGAACCATTCGTGCCCAGATTCGTGGACGACAATAAAATCCCATTTATGTCCCCATCCGGTTTCCGAAGCATCCCTGCCACGATAGCCATTTTGATAATGGTTTCCGTAGGCGATGGCACTTTGGTGTTCCATTCCTGTGTGATAGGTTTCAACAAGTTTATAACCATCTTCATAGAATGGATATGGGCCAAACCAATGTTCAAAAGCTTCTAAAGTCTGGTTGGCATTTTTTTGAAGATGGGCTTTTTTTTCTGCGGTATCGTTTTCGCGCAAAATATAGTAGTCTATATCCAATGGCCCTTTTTCCCCTTTATATTTTTCCTTAAAATGCACGTAGTCGCCGATGTTGATGGCGACATTGTAGTTGTTGATTGGATTGGCAACTTTCCAGTGGTATTTGGTGTAACCATCCTTCATCTTTTCAACCTTAACCAAACGTCCATTGGATACATTCATCACCTCTTTTGGGACAGCGATGGAAATCAGCATACTATCCACTTCATCGGATTGATGGTCTTTATTTGGCCACCAAACGCTCGCACCCATACCCTGGCAGGCTGTGGCCACCCAGGGTTTGCCGTTACTATCTTTCTTCCAGTCAAAGCCGCCGTCCCAGGGAGCTTTAACCGCTTCTGTAGGATTGCCTTCGTAATAAACCGTAAATTCTTCCTGCGCTCCTTTCTTGATAGCCGTTGGAAATTCGACAAAGACAGCATTATGTTCTCGAGTAAAGGAAAGTTTCTTTCCTTTGTAAACGACTTTGTCTACTTTAAGATTTGCAAAAAGATCAAATTGCAGGCGATTAAAATCAGTCTTGGCCTTGAAACGGAAAAGATTTGAACCCGAAATAAATTTATTGTCTATGTCTACCTTCACATCCAAATGATAATATTGGATATCGTAGCAGGTTCGCAGCGGTGACAGATATCCGCGCAGTGAATCAGCCCTGGTAAATTCATTTTTTTCTTTCATCAGCTGCGCTGCTGATTGTTGTATACCTGCGGTCAGTAGACTGCAGGTTCCCAATGCATATAATAGTATTTTTTTCATTGTAAATAATGGCTATTCGATCTATCTTCCTCCCGGAGGACAATGTAACCTGAGATAGTTTGTAAATAATGTTCTTAAATGCTCATGTGTACCCTGTCCCTCACTAATCGAATGGCTACGGTTGGGGTAGGACATCAACTGGAACTGCACGTTATTTTTAACCAATTCATTGATGAGGACTTCAGCATTTTGATAATGCACATTGTCATCCCCGGTTCCATGGATATAGAGTAAATTACCTTTGATATTTTTTGCATATTTCAGTGGAGAACCGTTTTCAAAGTCGGCAAGATTTTCTTGGGGAAGACCCATGTAGCGTTCTTGGTATACATTGTCGTAAAGTAACTGATTCGCTACTGCTGCAATGGCGATACCTGTTTTATAGATTTGAGGATATTGTCCCAGTAGGTTAAGTGTGCTTGATCCGCCACCGCTCCATCCCCAAACTGCAGTACGAGAGCTGTCTACAAAAGACCATTTCAGTATTTCTTGAGCTGCTAGGGCCTGGTCGCGGATGTTGAGCTGACCGATGTTCCGATAGATGCTTTTCCGCCACAAGCTGCCTTTAGGAGCAGGAGTTCCACGATTATCCAAAGAAATGTAAATGTAGCCGTCCTGTGCCATATTCCCTTTATATAGACTGTTGTAACCCGCACTAAAGTTGTCTATTACCGTCTGTGATGCAGGTTCGCCATAGACCATAAATACGACTGGATATTTTTTGTTGGGGTCGAAATCCAAGGGTTTTACCATCCATCCGTCCAATTCGACACCGTCGGTTGTTTTTACCTTAAAAAACTCAGCAATACCATCATTGGCCTTCTTCTCGCGTTTAAATTCAAAATCTACAAGCGTTTTATGTGTAGGTAATTCGATAACGGCATTGTGTTTTAATGTTGCCCGGTTACTAAAGCTGAAGATTGCTAGCTTACCGTCTTTTGAAATATCATAATCGCAGGTTCCTTCGTATGACGCCGGTGTTAGTCTCTTAGGAACGCCGCCTTTCGTAGATACACTATACAGATATTTTTGCGTTGCATTATTTGGAGAAGCGGTAAAATAAATAGTTTCATTTTTCGTGTCGAAAAAGTCGATATTGATCAGATCATAATCTGCTTTCATAACCAGTTTCTCATTGCCTGCGAGATCAATCTGGTAAATTTTGCGCCAGCCGTCCTTTTCAGACACCCAGATGAAGGCCTTTCCGCCTTGAACCCAGTCCCATCCAGAAGGATCGTTGTTGTTCCATCGTGATTTGATATCAATCCACGAGTCACTTTGCTCCTGATGTATGTTTTGCGCTTTATTGTCGGAGAGGGCGACAGTATAGATCTTGCTCTCATTTTGTTTTCTATTGAGCTGCTCTACGATGACCTGTTTGCTATCAAGACACCATTCCATGCGGGGAATATAGTGTTGGATGGGATCTCCCGGAATATTCAGCATCGTACTTTTTCCCGTGGCGATTTCATAGGTCCATATCGAACAGGCACTCGGTGGCTGTCCAACTTTAGGATACTCCACAGGGATGGTATAGGAATAGAGGCTATCCGTATTGTTGATCATCAAAAAATTACGGATGTTGCGGGCATCAAGCTTCCAATAAGCAATAGAAGTACCGTCCGGAGACCAGCGGAAACCATCTTTGCAGCCAAATTCTTCCTCGTATACCCAGTCGAAAGTACCGTTGATTAGACGGTCTGTTCCATCTTTCGTAACGGCAACGATGCGGCCATTCGCAAGATCTTCCACGTAAACATTATGATCGGCTTTATTGACGTAAGCTACTTTATCTGCTTGCGGGTTAAACTTCGCAAACATCAGTTGCGAAGCCGGGAATTGTTTGCCTAGCTGCTGTAACTGACTGGACTTTTTATTATAGACCCAATAATCACCTCTTGTATTCTCGCGCCAGACTCTCTTGCTATTGGTATACAGTAAAATAAGCTCCTTGTTTTTGGAAATCGAAAAATTCTCAACCTTTAGTGCTGTTGTTGTCCCTTTTGGAATAAGCGATTGCTGTGAAAGAAAGATGGATCTCATCCCATTTTTAGGGTTGACCATTTCTATTCCCTTATCAGAAAATTCATAATACTGATCACCTTGATCTGTCCATAGTCGTTGCGCAAAAATGGAGGCTGGAACCTGAAAAATCAGTATTACAATAATAAAGATCGACTGTTTAATGCTGTTCATTTGTTTATCTATTTGAGCGTTGGCCCTAAAGTGATCAAAGTTCACTTTTCGGGTTTATTGCTATGTTCGTTATCTGTTTTTTAATTAATTGGGTTGTCTTTAAGCTGATATATTTCGTGTATTTCACGTTCAAGATATTTCCCTAAACGGCGATATCCATCTTTTTCAATAAGATAATTGTCTTCGATACGAACCCCTCCGAAATTGAGGTGCTTTTTTAAGAAATCATAATTAATAAAGTCCTTGTGTAAATTTTGCTGTTCCCAAAGCTGCGTTAATTCAGGGATAATATAGATTCCAGGCTCAACAGTTAGTACATTGCCAGCTTCTAGTTCCTTCCCTAGTCGGAGTGATTTGATACCGAAAGTCTTGGTATCTTTTGGCTCAGCTTCGGTATAGCCTACATATTGTTCACCAAGATCTTCCATATCATGGACATCAAGACCGAGCATGTGCCCGAGTCCACATTGAAAGAAAAGTGCATGCGCGTGATTCATGACCGCATCTTGCGCGTTACCTTTCATAAATCCTGTTTGTATTAGTCCGTCTACAAGCGCTTCACAGGCTTTTAAATGTATTTCTTTAAAACGTATTCCGGATGTCAGCAGCTGTTCAGCAGATTTAAAAGCATGTAGAACAATCTGATAAATTTCTTCTTGCAACGCTGTAAATCGTTTTCCTACGGGAAATGTTCTGGTTAGATCAGAAGCATATCCCATAGCGGTTTCCACGCCCGAATCATTAAGGAGAATATCACCTTCACAAAGTTGGTGAAATTGCATATGGTTATGCAGGATTTCACCCCGTTTTGTAACTATCGGAGGATAGGAGAATGGGGTTCCCTGATCTTGCGCAAAATGTTGCATAGCATTGCTGATCTGATATTCATAACAACCAGGTTTTGTCATTCGCATAGCTATGCGATGCATATCAACAGCGATATCTACCGCCTTTTCTAGTTCCGCGATCTCCTCTTCCGATTTGACGCTTCGTTGAGCAACCACGGCTTTAATTAAAGCGACCGAGGGTTCTAACTGACTTACAGAACGGCCAGTTATTTGTTGAAGTAATAATTTGTTGTGCGATTGATAAGGCGGAAGGTAGTGAATTTCTGCTTGCGTTTTCTTGTTAAGATAGTCGAAGAGTTGATTGAAAGGAAGTACCGCACTTATACCCGAAAGTTCTGCCTTTTCCGCTAAAGTTTGCTGCTGACCCATCCACACAATATCGTCGATCGTCATTTCGTCACCAAATAGTATAGTCTCATTTTTTTCAATATCCAATACAGCAGCCAAACCTGGACTTTTTATTCCTATGTAATATAAAAAGCTGCTGTCTTGACGAAATGGATAGGTGTTGTGCTCAAAATTAATCGGGTTTTCAATGTTGCCTAACAAAAGAATTTTGCCAGAACTGAGCGATGATAAAAGCTTATTTCGGCGATGAAGATATATTTCTTTTTTGAACATAAATTTTGGAAATTTTAGAATGTAATGCTTTTTATTTTGTTAAAGCCATAGATTTTTTGTTATATTTTGTTTTGCAATTGGCTTGCCCCTTAGATGTACATTGTCTAACACGAATATCGTAAAATTTAAGCGCTTCAAAACGATTTATTTAAGAGGTTTATCTTTGATAGTGCAATTTTTGCTGTTGTTACAAACGAATAAGATTCATTTTTATACACTATGAAGAATCGAAAACGAAATTTAATAAAGTTCTATCTTTCTGTTGAATTATAATTATCACAATTTATCAAAGTCTAATTGTATTTTAACCCATTTTTTTAATATTAAAGCGTTTTTAATACCAATTATACCTTTCCTTAGAAGAATTGTTAAAGGATTATTAAATATTGTCGGATTCTAAACATATTTTAGTATTGTAATTTTATGAACAAACTAAATAGATTGTTGTTGCTTTGGAGTTGTTATATTTATGTTAACTAAACAGTAACATAAACTAAACATACCTATGAAAACGCTCCAATTTAATGTTCCTACCATGCGAGGCCAGAGCCTTACTATTCAAGAAGATGTTTTGGAAAATTTCTACCCCCATTTTCATCGACATCAAGAAGCTCAATTAATGTGGATAAAAAAAGGCAAAGGAGTTTTGATTGTTGAAGATACCTTACACCCCTTTAAGGAAAATGATATTTTCTTTTTGGGGGCAAACCAACCGCATGTGTTTAAATCGGCCTCTCAGGACGGTTTTTCAAATGAATCTCGCTCTGTTTCCATTTTTTTCGATCCAAACGGAAAGCTTAAATCTCTGTTTTCCCTGGACGAATTTGAATCGCTGAATCAATTTATCTATAGTAACTCCAGAGGATTTAAAGTTCCCGAGACTTATTTTGACCAGATATCACAAAGGGTTTGTCAGTTGAAATCTGCGGATCAGATGGACAAGTTGATGCATTTTTTTTATCTATTGAGAACGCTAGCAAATATTTCTAGGGGCGCCGATGCGCTTTGTAACGAGCGCGTGGAAGTAGGCTTGGAAACAATACATGGATCAAATCGTATTAATTTTATCTGCAACTATATCAGGGAACACTATAGAGACGAACTGACGTTGGAAGAAGTTGCTGATCACGCCAATCTTACGCCACAAGCTTTTTGTCGCTATTTTAAAAAGCATTGCGGGGTTACTTTTGTGACTTATCTTAATCGCATAAGAGTCAAAGAAGTATGTAATCAGTTAAACGAAGACCACTTGGACAGTGTTTCTTTTATTGCCTACAACTGTGGCTTCAATAGCATTACCAACTTTAATCGCGTATTTAAACAAATCGTCGGCTGCAATCCAAAAGAGTATGTGCAGCAGTACAAACAAACGCTCTATTCTGTGATCTAATGCTAATCGGGAATACAGTATGAAGGATACTTTAAGCCATTAAATATTCTTTTATTGGCTCGCTGTGATTATATAGCTATTAAAATTCAGCGGTAATAAAATCTCGTTAAATTGTAATGTTAAAATTCTTTTTAATGAGATTTTTGCTTTTATATTTATCTGTCTTTTTCCCTAAAGAAACGGATATAGCTTACCAAATCCGATAGTAGAACCTATTCTTCATCCCTATTTTTTTTGAGGAAAAAAAATCATCTTTTTTTTTCATTATCAAAAAAAACACATCAATCATTTTTTTTATTGGTTTTTTTGAAAAATAAGGTGTTAAATAGATGTTATGTCGATGCGTTGATTGATTTTTTGCTTTTTTGGTAGTTTTTTTTAATCAAAAAAGGGTATTTAGTGTGTTTTGACGTATTTTTCTTGAGGAATATAGGTGGTGTGAAGTTTTTCTGCTGCTATTATGTTGTTTATTTAACACTTTAGGTTAAAAATCGGGTATTAATGATCAAAATTCGGTTATCAATGCAAGCTAAGTACCCCTAACTTAGTTGTTATAAAAACACTAAAAACTAACATCTGAAACTAAACTTATGAACAGAAAAAGCATTGCTATGCTAGCCGCTACCGTTTTGGTAAGCTCGGCGGTATATGCGCAAACAGTTTTAAAAGGGAAGGTGGTCGACCAAGACGGAAAGCCTATACCCGGAGTTACACTGACACTGAGGGATGGAACAGCGACACAAACAGGGCAAAACGGCGAGTTTACGATCAACTACAAGCAGGCAGGGACTTTAAGCGTTTCGGCTATCGGTTATGGTCGTAAGGAAGTGAACTTAACCAATCAGAGTACAATTCAGATTACATTACGATCTGATGAACGGAGCTTGGATGAGGTGATCGTGACAGCGATGGGAATTAGCAGAGATAAAAAATCGCTAGGATACGCAATTCAAGAAGTAAAAGCCAAAGACTTGACCGACGCTGGGCAATTGAGTGTAACGAGTTCTTTATCGGGAAAAGTTGCGGGGGTGCAAGTCAATCAATTTGGGGGAGCAGTAGGGGCATCTGCGCGGATTTCGTTGAGAGGAAACTCTTCTCTGCAGGCAGATCAACAGCCGTTGATTGTTGTGGATGGAGTTCCTATTAGCAATAATACACAACGTTCGGGAGACAATACCTATGGAGGAGTTGATTATGGATCTGGTTTAAATGATATCAACCCGGAGGATATTGAAGATATTCGCATTTTAAAAGGTGGTTCAGCTGCATTATATGGTATGCGTGCAGGAAGAGGAGTTATTGAAATCACGACAAAATCTGGTAAAAAGGCAAAAAACGGAGTGAGTTTGGCCTACGACGGAAACTTTACCGTGGATCAAGTTGCGACCTTGCCAAAATTCCAAAACTTATATGGCCAGGGATCACGAGGAGACGAGTATCATTATAATCTGAATGGAAAAGGATTGACTTATCAGCAGTATGCGGAACAAAAATCTTTTAATTATGTCGATGGTACGGGTGAATCAGATGAAGGTGTAAATGATGGTTTTGATGAATCGTGGGGACCTCGTTTGGATATAGGCTTGAATCTGCGGCAATTTGATAGCCCTGTGGTAAATGGGGTTAGACAAGCGACTCCTTGGATTTCACATAAAGACAATGTGCGAGATTTTTTTCAATTGGGACATTCGCAAAATCATAATCTCTCATTAATATCAAAAGGGGATAAGTCTTCTACTAGAGCGGCATTATCCTATAGAAATCAAACTGGAACTGTACCTAACACGGATCAGACTAAGTACTCCATGCAACTCAATAATTTTTATCAATTATCAGATAAAATATCCTATGATGTGATGGCTAACTATTCGAGGACACAAAGTGATAATTTGATTATGCAAGGGTATGACGGCGCCAATCCGATCAATGGTTTTATTTGGTTTGGTCGACAGGTAAATATGCAAAGTTTAAAAGACAATTGGGATCAGAAGGATGCCGCTGGTAATTATGACTTTTACAACTGGAATTCATCTTATCACGTGAATCCGTATTTCACAATGAACAAGACAACAAATTCATTGAATAAAAATCGCGTTTTTGGAAAGTCGTCCTTATATTACCAACCCTATACGTTCTTAAAATTTGAGGGACGCGTAGGGTTGGATTATTACAATTCGAAGATGTTTCAATCAAATTATTTCAATTATGATAATCCAAACGGAAGTTTTCGAGATCTTAAAACAAATAATACAGAGTTGAATTTAGATTTTATTGCTACGTTTAATAAACAACTCGGTGATTTCAATTTACTTGCAAGCGCGGGTGCAAATTATAGAGATGCACAGAATGAAAACAGTACTGTGGGTGCAGACGCCTTAACTGTGCCAGGGATTTATACGATTTCTAATCGGGTAGGAGATGCGGTCAACTTAATGGACCATAGTCATATTCGATCGAATTCTATTTATGGTTTGGCTTCAATAGGCTGGAAAGATCAGATATACGTAGATGTGACGGCAAGAAATGATTGGTCGTCTACGATAACTAAGTCTTTTTTCTATCCATCTTTCAACCTAAGTTGGCTTCCTACAACGACTTTTGAAGGTCTGAAAGGAGATATACTTTCCTTTTGGAAGTTGCGCTTCAACTTAGCTGAAATTGGCAATGCAACCTCAGCGTACAGAAATAAACGATATTATTACGCGCAAAACAGCTCATTTAATGGGGTTGCTCAAATCTATAAGGGTATGACTTATCCAAATCCTGATTTAGAGCCAGAAAGTATACGTACTTGGGAAGTCGGTACCGAAATTGGCTTATTTAAGGACCGTTTACACGCTGACTTTACTTATTATCACAAAAATGCAAAAAAACAAATCCTACCGGTGACAACCTCTAATGTTGTCGGATTTAGTAGTATGGTTTTGAATGCAGGGAATATTGAAAGTAAGGGGGTGGAAATCCAGTTACGTGGTGATATCTTAAAAAGTGAGACAGGAGTAAATTGGACGGCATCGTTCAATTTTGCAAAAGATAAAAATAAGATATTAGAATTGTACCCTCAATTAAATTTGGATACCTACCAAATTGGTTGGACATGGGGAATTGCCAATATGGCTAAGGTGGGTGAATCGTGGGGAGCATTAGTTGGCCCTGGGTATAATCGTGTCGAGGATGGTCCAATGAAAGGTGCTATTAAAGTTACCGAAGAAGGATTTGTAGATAACACAAAATCTACTCAGGTTATTGGACATGTTACGCCCAACTATTTGATGAGTTTAAGAAATGAATTTAAATATAAGGATTTTACAGTTGGTTTCATGTTAGACTTTAGAAAGGGTGGGGATATTTGGTCACAAACGATGAATCATGCTTATGCTTCGGGAATTGCAGCTATCACTGCTGAGAATGGCGTTCGTGAGCGTACTATTATTGCAGGGAAAGATGTTATGAAAAACGAACGATTCGTTATGCCCGACGGGAAAGGAGGTTGGGTAGAAAATACTATTGCTGTAAATACACAAGATTGGTATGAATCAGGAGGAATAGCGGAAATGTATGTATTTGACGGGTCTTTCTTGAAATTGCGTGAAGGATATATTACTTATACAATCCCGCAGCATGTTTATGGTAAGATTAAGGGGATCAAACGTGCGAATGTGTCATTGATAGGATCCAATCTAGCATTATTATGGGTGGATAAATCAAATACAATGCGGATTGATCCAGAAACTAGCGGTGTATCAAGTGATAGTAGAGGTGTTGGTTTTGAGCAAGCATCAGTGCCAAGTTCGCGCAGTATAGGATTAAAACTAGGTATTACTTTTTAATTAGACTTCAAGAGTTTTTTATATTCTCAACAAATACAATGAGTATGAATAAGATTATTAGGAAAACAGGATTAGCTGCTTCGGCGTTATCTCTCCTGTTAATTTCGGGATGTACGAAGAATTTCGAAGAAATAAATACAAACCCGGACGCACTGCCATACAGCCCGCCCACAAATACTTTGGTTAATGTACTCCGCAATACCGGAGAACAGTTTGGTGGGGATGTTGATGGTTATGGTACCTTCGCAGGCTATATTGTTAAGATTCAATATATGGACTTTATGTCAGGATTGGTGCCTACAAATAACACTTATGGCAATCGTTGGTATGCGTGTTATTATAATAATACGCAGCTAAAAGATATGCTTGAGTATACCGAAACGACTGCCGCAGGCTATAAAAATGTTCGCCTTATTGCACGAATCTGGCAAAATTATATGTGGTCCTATTTAACAGATGGATGGAGAAATGTACCATTCACAGAGGCTTTTCAAGGTACTGAAGCTCAAGGCGGTGTTTTAAGAGCAAAATATGATAAGCAGGAGGATATTTATCCAGCAATATTAAAAAGTTTAAAAGAGATTGCTGATGAAATGGCGGAAGGCTATGGAGACGATGCACTGGGAAAAGCTGATGCAATCTATTATATGGGCGACGATCAAGAATCTTTGTCAGCAGAGATGCTGAAGTGGCGGAAGTTTTGTAATTCCTTGAGACTCCGTTTAGCGTTACGCATTTCTGGGGTTGCATCGGATTTAGCAAAATCAACTATAGAAGAAATTGCAGGGAATAAAGGGAAATATCCAGTCTTGGAGGACAATAGTGAAAATTGTGCTTTGACTTATCCTGGAGCTCCACCATATTATGAACCATGGTATAATTCCGGGATGATAGGGAATAGAAGAAATAATTGGGCGCTTTCTGATATTTTTATAGATCATTTAATCGATACTAAGGATCCTCGTATTGCTACGGTTGCTTTAAAAGCAAATGACGGAGAATATCGCGGCTATCCTAATGGAGCAAAGCAAGGTCCTTCGAGCCTAACATCGGTTTCTTGGATAGGTGATCGCTATATAACCAATGCAGCTGGTGCAACACCATTTTTTAAATCTTGTGAAACTTACTATATTTTGGCTGAGGCAGCAATGCTAGGGTATAATGTGGGGATATCTGCACAGACAGCCTATGAAAAAGCAGTAAATCTATCCATGGAAGATAATGGTATTTCTACGGAAGCTACAAATGCATATTTAGAGGGGGCGGGGCGATGGAATAATACAAAAGAACGTATTTGGTGGGATATGTGGGTAGCGCTGTTTAAGGAAAATTTTGAAGCATGGAGTTTATACCGCAGAACTGGAGTTCCTACAACAAATTATCCTTCGTTGAATTCTATTTTTGGGAAGAAGCACAATGATCAACCATGGCGATTACCGTACCCCAATAACGAATATTTATACAACAAAGCGAATACTGATGCCGCGGCGGCCCAAGTAATTGACAATGTCTGGGGTGAACAGATGTGGTGGGATAAACGGACAGGAAAATTTTAATTTCATATGTTTATTATTACCTAGCGAGGCAACTTCGGTTGTCTCGCTATTTTTTTTCATAAATTTTTATCCTGTCTTAAAGAATTAATCATTGCTTCTATAGATTTTTTTAAGTCGAATGCATCTACAAATCCAAGTGATTGTAATTTTAGACTAACTGTATTTCTACCATCCGGTTGTCTGGGAATATGTTGGAGAATCCCCTTTGTAGATTCTAGTCCGATAAGGTCGTGCAATTTCATATTTCCATTTGCATTTTCTGTCTTGTATAAACAGTTTTATTTGAACGCTTCAATTAAATTTCCCTTTGATTTGGAGCGGCAACACATTGGGACCAAAAGGTGACCAAATTGTACCTTTTGACACTACTTGTTCAGTGCTCGTTCAGTGCTTGCTCAGTGATTCGTCAGTCAGGACTGAATAATCAGTGACCGATAACTGTCTAAATATTGATTGAAAATTGTGATTAGCTATAATTTGGTAATGCTTTTGTATTTATTTTTGCAGCTAGCTTAAATTATGATCAGCAAGTGATTGCGTCAACGATTAAAAAGGCAGTATTCATTATCAAACCAAGTATGCGATCCCGCCTGCTGTTCTCATAGCCTGTGAGAAAGCGATAACAAGCTCATCTAAATAATGGTGGGATTGATTGAGGGGAGTATAGTGTCCGCAAAAAGTAGATCTACAAATAGCATTGGACAAAAAAATAGGCATAAAAAAAGGTTTTCAAACGGGGAGAATGAAAACCTTAAATAACCAATTATAAACCTAAATTATGATAGTACAAAGATAGTGTGTTTAATACACTTTGTCAAGAATTATTTCAAAAAAATTAAATCTTTTTGAAAACTATACTCGAATTGTGTCCTCCAAACCCAAATGCATTGCTCATTGCTGCAGTCACGGTTTTTTCCAGTGGCTGATTGATCACAATATTTACCCCTTCCGGAATCTCCGGATCTATATTTTCGATGTTTATCGTTGCGGGGATAACATTGTTGTTGATAGATTTTACGGCAATGATTGCTTCGATAGCCCCCGCCGCACCAAGTAAATGTCCTGTCATTGACTTGGTAGAACTGACCCATAAATTGTTGGAGTTGCCAAAAGCGCGTTGCATCGCTTTTAGTTCAGCGATATCTCCAACCGGAGTTGAAGTAGCGTGGAGATTTAAATAGTCGAGCTCGCTGATGTTAATTTTGGCTTCCTCCAACGCTAGAGACATGGCTTTTGCAGCAGCTATTCCTTCGGGGTGGGGAGAAGTCATATGGTAAGCGTCCGCAGTCATTGAAGCTCCTACAAGTTCTGCATAAATTTTTGCGCCTCTTTGCTTTGCATGTTCGTACTCTTCGAGGATAAGCGCACCGGCACCTTCTCCCATGACAAAGCCGTCGCGATCGCGGTCAAATGGTCTGCTTGCAGTCTGTGGGCTATCATGCCGGCTCGACATGGCCTTCATGGCAGAAAAGCCTCCAACGGAAGCGGGTGTGATGGGAGCCTCGGAGCCGCCACTGATAAAAACTTTTGCTTTCCCTAATCGAATGTAATTGAAGGCATCCATAAAAGCAGTATTGGATGTTGCGCACGCCGATACTGTTGTGTAGTTGATTCCTTTTAAACCATATTTCATCGATATCATTCCAGAAGCCATATTCACGATGAGGCGCGGAACGAAAAATGGACTGAATCGCGGTTTGTAATCTCCCGTTACGTAACCTTCTACCTCTTTTTCGAAAGTTTCCATTCCACCCTGACCAACACCCCAAATGACACCGATGTCAAAGGGATCCATGCTTTCAGGTACTAGTCCCGAATCTTCTAGTGCTTGAGCTGCACTGTATAACGCATATTGCGTGAAAAGATCACTCCTTTTGATTTCATTTCTATCTAAGTATTTTTCGGGCTGAAATTGCTTAATTTCACTTGCAATCTGTGTTCGAAATAGGGATGCATCAAAACGGCTAATCGCTGCTGTGCGGTTTTCACCGCGCAAAATGTTATTCCAGAATGTATCAATGTTTTCTCCCAGCGGATTTATGGTTCCCATGCCGGTAACTACAACTCTTTTCATCTCTTTTTATTTTAATATTTTTGTAATAATATACCGATTGGTATTTGAATTTTTAAAAAAACTAACTTTTGATTTCCCGGTTGACCATTTCTCTCATTTTTTCTAAGACAATCGCTAAATCTTTTCCTCTTCCGGTAATTTTTGAAAGCAAAATTCCGCCCTCGATCATCGCCATAAACGTAATGGCGTAATCCTCAGCAGAAACATCTTGCTTAAATTCTCCATTTTTTATTCCTTCCTCCAGAATCAAGATTAAACGCTGGCGCCAAAGGTCAAATGAACGCTTCACTTTTGGCGTTAAAAAAGGCAGTGAATCATCTGCTTCAACAGCAGCGTTCATCATTGGACATCCGCCAGAGGCTGCGATAGCTTTAAAATTCTCTTTGTAGAAATCAAAAAAAGACAAAAGCTTCTTTAACGCTGTTTTTTGCTGAATAATCTGCTGATGAACCGCATCGGAAATGTTTTTGCTCTGATAAGTATAAACATGTATGGCCAGATCGTCTTTGTCCTTAAAATTACCATAAATACTTCCTTTTGTTAAGCCTGTCGCTGTTGTGATATCTGATAGGGAAGTCGCAAAGTAACCTTTTTTATTAAAGATGGGCGCAGTTTTCTCAATAATAAATTGCCGTGTGTGTTCTGCTTTCGACATGATGAATTCTATTCTTTGCGTGCAAATATAGAAAATACTTATCGGTATATTACTAGTTTCTTAGCATTAATTCGATAGGGTAGCCTTATTTCTTTTCCATAATGCGATACGTACAACGTGGAGCGTTGTCTATTATATATTCCGTTCTGCTGATGACATAGGCCGGACCGACCAGTTGTTGAAAATTCTTCAGCCTGTTAGCTGCTATAACCTTGAGTTTTTTTCAATTGAGTCGATATCCCTTACTGCCTCGGCATATTTTTGATATATCTTAGACTCCTGGTCACTAAAAAGTAGATTTAACGCATTCCCGCCAAGCACATGTTAAATCGATTGTAACAATTGTACCGCAATTTCAGCGTGACTATCTCGAAATCTTAGCATACCTTGTGAAGACAGGATGTAGTTTTAAAACGTAAAGTATGATGAAATCGGCGCTTTTTGAGTCCGATAATCCAAATGTGCTGTCTTCGGCGTACCAACCAGTGTAAGCTAGATTGGCTGATCGATATTGCGACAAAAAAGAGCAGCTAATATCTTTTAAAAACGCCTCTCGGGCTATCTGGAGGCGTTTTTTTTAGTTGAAATATTTTGGCCTGTTTTTAAATAGACTAGCCTATTCTTGTGTTGGCAATTAATTTCAAAAAAGTAGAAGAATGTCTTTAACAATTCATTGTGGAGATATATCTTTGTTTTTTTGCGATCCGCCATTTGATTATGCGGTTTTCCGGCATGTATTTTCTGCTGTCGACATTGATGAAGTCTAATAGCATGCTAATAGAAGTAGATTGAAGTCTTGAACCACCATAAGATATTCAGTATTACATATTATATAACCATTGGCTGAAAAGGCCCGATTTAGTTTAGTTGTTTAAATGATATAATATATTGGATTAATGATGTTTCAGTTGAAAGAGTTAATGAAGATAATGGCCTTTTTTATAGTATACTTTACTATACATGCTGCAGCTGGACAGAGTTTCCTACCATTGGATGAGAATAAATATCGAGTTGACGCGGAGAAGTTATTGCTATCGAGGTCCAATGATAGTGTGAAGGCAATGCAACATTTTTATTTGGCAGATTACTATCGATTTAGAGATACGGCGAAATTTTGGAATCATATGCGTGCGGGTGAGCGGTTGGCTAGGCCATTCAGGACCTTACAGGCCATGGGCGCATTATATAAAAGCTATTATTATGGGCAATTCCTGGATAGTAAAAACGCGAGCATTGAAGTCCAGAAATGTATCGACCTGCTTGGCAATACGCAAAAGCCTTTCCAACAAGGGCTATTGGCTAGAGCATGGTACAATCTGGGCTTGATTCGATTTCCTAAAAAGGGATTTGCTGACTTTTTGGATATTCTTAATGGGAAGTGCTTACCGTACGCTAAAGCGCACGATCCTATTATGGAAGGTAGTATAAATACGATGATCGGTATGACTTTTATGTCGTCCAATCAGCTTGCAAAAGCGGATGAATACCATCAGTTGGCGATTAAGCAGCTTGAGCAGCAACCTCCGAGTGCCGCACTTTTAGTAACTTACCTCAACGCAGTAAGCAATTATTGCTATCAGGTAAAATCCAAAGAAGCAAAAATCTTATTGGACAAAGCCAAGCAGCTATTGGACGAGTATCCAAATTCTTCTCAGCTGCCCAATTACTATTACAACGAGGCTCTTTACTTTACGACAAAGCAGCAAACGGATGAGGCGTTAAGGTTATTGGATATCGGTTTGGATTGGTCGGTCAAGATGAACAATTGGAAATTATTCCAGATGATGCGGTTCAGAAAGTTTAATGTGTATCTCCTGCAGAAAAAGTATGCCGATGCCAAACTGCAGCTGGAGGAAATTGTAAAAAATGGCCTATTGACCCGAGATCTTTATAATAGCAAAATAGTATATAGTCAACTGGCAGCCGTAAATGAGCTGATGGGTAATTATCAGGATGCACTGAAGATGTCCAATACCGCAAATAAGCTATCCGATAGCATTCTGCAGGTCCAACTGCTGGAAAAAATGAATGAGATGGAGACCAAGTATAAGACCGTTGAAAAGGAAAAGGAGATTCTGAATCTGCGTGCAGAAAAGGACCGGAACCAATTTCGAGTTTTTCTAGTTTTGGGTATTGCTATTTTGCTTTTCTTCATTGTGCTATTTACTGCTTTTTTTTACAGAAAGCAGCGGAAGCTCAATACACAGATACGGCTCAACCACGACATAGTATTGGAAAAATTGGAAAAGGAAAAGCAGTTGCAAATTTCGGAATCTATGCTCAAGGGGGAGCAGCAGGAGCGGCAGCGCATTGCTCAGGATCTGCACGACAGCATAGGCGGTATGTTGACAGGGTTAAAATTTAAGATTGCGGGCGACGTAGCGAAGAGTACAATCTTGACGGACGAAATACCGCAGAAGCTGAATGATATTTTGGGCGAAGTAAGGCGGATCTCACATAATCTAATGCCTGCATCTTTACGTCAGTTTGGGTTGATAGCAGCATTGGAGCAATTATGTCTGGCAATGAAAAATAGTCATGTTTCCATTCAGTTTGAGAATTACGAACCTGAATTGAATGTCGATTTTCAAAAAGGATTGGCCCTCTATCAAATTGTTCAAGAAGCGATTTCAAATGCACTAAAGTATGCAAATGCAGATACGATTATTGTTCAGGTAAGTAAATCGGAAGAAATATTACATATACTTGTGGAGGATAATGGTAAAGGCTTTGATTCCTCCGTATTAAATTATGGATTGGGATTAAATAATATGGTCAATAGGATTAAATGGATCAACGGATCAATTGACATTCACAGCAAGCTTGGATCCGGAACCCAAATCGAAATTGCTATAACTGTTTAAATTGGCTGAGTCATGAAGATAATTGCGGTGTTAGATGATCATCCCTTACTGTTGGAAGGAGTTGTTTCTTTTCTCAATAATCAGGACGGGTATCGGGTATATCCATTTTTGGAAGAGGTGGCCATGATTGAATTTTTGGATACAACGAGAGTTGACTTGGTTCTGATGGATATGCAGCTTTCCAACATTAGCGGCGTAGATGTATGTAGGCAGGTCAGGAAGCAATTCCCTTTGGTTCCTATAGTCGCCTTGAGCAATTTAGCCGATGGCAATCTTATTTTTCAGTTTATGCGTGCCGGCGGAAATGGCTATATTTTAAAGGATGTGTCCAACGAGGAATTTTTAGGTTGCGTACAACTGGGGATAGATGGCAAAGAATCAATTTGTGATCGTGCAAAAGAGCTATACACGGGCGCAGTTGCCACAATGAAAAGCCTTCCTAGGCTGACACAACGTGAAAAGGAGATTTTGATTTTGATTTCAAATGGACTGACAACGAATCAGATCGCAGAAAAGTTATTTTTAAGCCCAGTTACTGTAGAAACGCATCGGCGTAATCTACTGACTAAATTCAAAGTCAAAAATATGATTAAACTTGTACAGTTTGCAATGAAGCATAAGTTATTGGACCTTTAATCGAGGGCGCATCTTAGTGTTCGCCGTAACCTACATTATCTAGCTTACCTTTGAATACTCTAAATTGGATGATGAAATAGGCTATTACTAAAATGGCAGCAACTATAAACCAGCCTAAACCTACAGAAAGACCATATTCGTGTGCAGCAGTATTTTGAATCGTCAAGGACGGATTTACGTCATTCGTTGATGGTAATAATATGGGAAACATGGAAGCCACGGTTGTGGCAAAGCTCCCGAGTATAAAGAGGGATGAAAACAAGAAGCCCATACCGTCTTTCTTAAAGCTCCTGATCCAGAATAGTCCGAGCAATCCAGCTGCTGCAATTAGGGGAAATAACCATAGCCAATAATGATTTTGAAAATTGCTTAAAGAGATGGGTTTTACGTAATGCCATACATAGGCTGATAGCATAACGAGAATAAGCAAGACAATGTTGAGTTTAAAAACAATACGTTTTAATCTATCGTTTAAGGTGCTGGAGGTTTTGAGGATAATCCAGCCTGCTCCATGAATCGTCAATGTAACGACAGCGACTAAACCCAATATAACGGTAAACCAGTCAATAATGCCTTGATGCTGGGCTAAGGGGTCAAAGGTCGGGTTCCAAAGTGCAAGGAAAAAATAATGTGCCTCCTGTGTTGATACACCATTTTCGACCATACCAAGATTGACTCCACGAACGACGTTTCCCAGGGCCGCGCCAAAGAAAAGCGCAAGCAATAAACTTGCTAGTCCAAAGGCTTTGTCCCACAAAGCTTCCCAAAGGCGATGGTGTATCTGACCTCTCAACTCGAGGCTTATTGCCCTAAAAATAAGTAGCCATAACACAAGCATTAGCGGTAGGTAAAATCCACTGAAAGAGGAAGCGTAAAGCGTAGGGAAAGCAAAAAACAAGACACCTCCGGAAGCAATAAGCCACACTTCATTGGCATCCCAAAATGGTCCAATGGAATTCGTTACAGCTTTTTTCTCCTGTTCCGTCTTAGCGAAAAATAGATGGACAATTCCTGCTCCAAAATCGTACCCATCGAGTACAATATAGATTCCCAACATAAAAGTTAATACGATAAACCAAAATATTTCCATAGCTAATTAGGTTAATGCAGGGTAAGTTTCGGGACCTTTTTTAATGATTTTGAGGACTAACATCAGAAATAGTAAACCCAAAAGAATGTACAGACCAACGAATCCCAGAAAGGTGAATAAGGTGTTTCCAGAAGAGACTGTAGGGGATACACCGTCTACCATTCGCATGAGATTATACACAAGCCAAGGTTGTCTTCCAAGCTCGGCCGTGTACCAGCCTGCCGTATTGGCGATATAGGGAAAAGGGATCATAAACATGATAATCCATAATAACCATTTTGTTTGGTATAATCTGTTTCTCCAAAGCAGTAGCACTGCGAGCACCATGACTCCAATGAATATGGTACCAAGACCTACCATGATGTGATAACTATAATAAAGTCCAGGCACGTTCGTTGGGTGTAACGATTGGTCGAATTCATTTAATCCCTTAATTTCTGCATCCCAGCGTTGATAGGTAAGAAAACTGAGGACATTCGGTACGGCTATTTTATTATCCAATTTTTTATTTTCCATGTCCGGTTGACCGATCAGAACAATCTCTGATCCGCCTTTTTCTGTTTTGAAAATTCCTTCCATCCCAGCAAAGGCAGCGGGTTGGTATTTTACCACATTTTTTGCAGCCAAATCTCCGGTAGGAAAGGCAAGCATCACCGAAGAGATCGCACCAAAGATGACCCCGCTTTTAACGAATATCTTACCAAATTTGCTATGCCTGTCACTGAGCAGATAAAATGCGCCAATAGAAGCAACAAAAAAGGAACTTGTAACCAAAGATGCGGCTTGATTGTGAAGATAGGAGGGCCAGAGCCATGGATTACTGAATAATGCGCTAAAATTATTCAGTATAAATTTGCCGTTTTCAAGAATCTCATAGCCCACCGGATGTTGCATCCAAGAATGTGTGGCTATAATCAGGAAGCCACTGGCCCAGGATCCAATAAAGACCATTAGTCCTGATAGAAAATGGAGCTTATGGCCGAGCAACTTTTCTCCAAAAAGGAACATTCCTAGAAACGAAGATTCTAGGAAAAAGGAGAACATGCCCTCCATAGCTAGGGTCTGCCCAATAATCCCACCGGTAAGTTCCGAAAACTTCGCCCAGTTTGTGCCAAACTGAAACTCCATGGGGATGCCCGTGACAACGCCCATGGTAAAATTAAGGGCGAAGATTTTCATCCAAAATTTTGAAGCGTGGTTGTAATCTTCGTTTTGAGTCTGCAGAAATTTCCATTTAAAGTACACGATCATCAGCGATAAACCCATGGTCAATTGGGGGAAAAGATAATGAAATGTAATAGTAAATGCGAACTGAAGCCGATTGTAGAGAATCATATCTTCCATGGATCCGAAGTTTTGGTTAAAAGACAGCTAAATATAGCCATTTTATTTCCCGATTTAGCTTGGAGCCAATTTATTTTTTGCTAAAAATTGTTCATTTTTATCATTTTCTGAGTTAATTGTAAAATAGTAGAACGATAATCCCTCATGACTCACCATAATCCCTTATTTATCTTATCTTCGTCCGATTTAATGATGGACTAGAAAGGGAGAGAAGAACATAAAGGGAAATGAAGAAAATAATCATTTTGATGGGTGTTTTATTAATACCTGTACTTTTAATTGTCGTAAATAATATCGGTCGCGGAAGAACTGCTAAAGATAATATTGTATTTAGGAGCAAATTATCGGATTACAATCTGTTCAAAGGTAAATTGGCTGATCTTGTGCCAAACGACCAAGGGATTTCCTATGAATTAGCATCTGCCTTATTCACAGACTATGCTGATAAAAAGCGTGCAATCTTTCTTCCCAAAGGGGAAAAAATGAGTGCATCGGACGATGGACTACCCGAATTCCCCAATGGTACTATCATAGCTAAAACTTTTTTCTATTCGGCAGCAAATGTGGTAAAAGGGGCTAAATTACAGCTGCTTGAGACTAGGCTTATTATCAATAAAGATGGGCAATGGAATGCGGCTACCTATCAATGGAATGCAGCTCAAGATGAAGCTTTTCTACTCATGGACAGCGCTTCCGTTCATGTTTCGTTTCTAGACAGCAAAGGTGTCGAAAGACAGACGAATTATATCATTCCTTCGCGGGAGGATTGTATCGCATGCCACCGTCAAGGAAATCATATGCTTCCAATAGGTCCCAAAATAAGAAATATGAACCGTATTGTCCATGTCAATAAAGAACCTCTCCAGCAATTGTTATATTTGAGGGATAGGGGTATGCTTGATTTAAAATCGTTGAGTGATTTTAGCGCCCTGCCAAGTTATGATGATGTGACCCGGTCGACACCTGTGCGAGCACGTGCTTATTTGGATCTTAATTGCGCCCATTGTCATAATCCTAAAGGTACCGCTTATATGACTATGCTGGATCTCCGTTACGAAAGCCCCTTGAATGAAACTGGAATTTTGTTGAAACAGGCCAAGATGATTGGAAGAATGTCAACATTAGGAGAGATGCATATGCCCCAAAAGGGAACCACAATCTTGCATGATGACGGAATATCGTTGATCAAAACCTATTTGAAATCTTTAAAATAAAAGGTCTTTTAAAGATGAAGTTGTTAGCATCGACTGACGATCGCCACAGAAAAACAAAGCGGCACTTATTGATTTAAGTGCCGCTTTGTTTTTTTATAGAAAAATAGTTTTAAAGCAATTCAAATTCTTTTTCTTTGACATCGCGACTGTTGGGGCCAATGTACACTTTGAAATTTCCTGGCTCTGCGATATAATTCAGGCTGTTGTCAAAAAATTTCAAATCATCCACGTTAATTTTAAAGTTTACCGTTTTTTGTTCTCCTTTTTTAAGGAATATTTTCTGAAACCCTTTTAGTTCTTTTACGGGACGCGTAACTGATGCGACTACGTCTTGTATATAGAGCTGTATAGTTTCCTCAGCATCATAGTTTCCAGTATTACTGATGTCTATACTCGCTTGTAGCGTACCTTTTTCGTCGATTTTGGTACGGTCGAGACGAATGTCACTATAGGTAAAGGTCGTATAACTTAAACCATATCCAAAAGGGTAAAGTGGCGAATTACTTACATCGAGGTAATTGGATTTAAATTTTTCAAAATCACCTGAGTTTCCGTAAGGTCTACCGGTATTCTTGTGCGCGTAATAAATCGGAATCTGACCAACATTACGTGGGAAAGTTGCCGTAATTTTTCCCGATGGTACAACATCTCCAAATAAGACATCAGCCACTGCTTTTCCAGTTTCTGTCCCACCAAACCAAACATTTAATATCGCGGGCACGTGAGCATCTTCCCATGTGAGCGTCAGTGGTCGACCCGTAAATAGCACAAGAACAACTGGCTTTCCGGTAGCCAACAATGCTTTTAAAAGATTCTGTTGATTTTTTGGAATATCCAGTTCAGATCGACTGGAGCTTTCTCCAGACATTTCCGACGATTCGCCGAGCGCAGCGACGACGACATCGGACTGCTGGGCAACTTTCACGGCTTCTGCAATGATCTCTTCTTCTTTTCGGGGATCACGTGCGATTGTACGTCCAAACATAGTTGCATGTTTTTGGTAATTCGGATCCTCCAACAGATTACTGCCTAGGTGTGTCAGGATATTTACTTTGTTACCCAATACAGCTTTCATGCCCTCAACCAACGAGGCCGTTTTGTCTAGTTCAGCACTGACACTCCAGGTTCCTGGCATATTTGCTCCTGAATTGGCTAAAGGGCCAATAACAGCGACTGTGCCCGTTTTTTTCAATGGAAGCGCTTGGTTTTCATTTTTCAATAAAACAAAAGATTTTGCTGCAATTTCTCTTGCTTTCGCATGATTGGCTTCAGATCCAATCACTGTTTTCGCCCGTTTTTCATCACAATAGCGATATGGATCATCAAATAAGCCTAATTTGTACTTGGCTTCCAAAACAAAACGGCAAGCCCTGTCAATATCTGCGATTTTGACTTTTCCAGCGTCCAAAGATTTCTTTAGCGTCGTAAGAAACCCTTCACCGACCATATCCATATCAACACCCGCATTGAGACTTAAAGCAGACACCTGCTGGAGGTCACCTAGACCGTGTGCCGTTAATTCATTTACCGCTGTATAATCGGTTACGACCAATCCTTTAAAGCCCCATTGTTTGCGTAAAACATCAGTCATTAACCATTTGTTTGCTGAAGCAGGGACACCATTAATATCGTTAAAAGACGTCATAATACTTCCAGCTCCGGCGTCTATTGCTGCTTTGTAAGGAGGTAAATATTCATTGTACATCCGGTGAAGGCTCATATCCGTGCTATTATAATCACGACCGCCTTCGGCTGAACCGTATAGGGCAAAATGTTTGACGCAGGCCATCATGGTGTTGTATGCCGCGAGATTATCACCTTGGAAACCATGGACGATAGCCTCAGCAACCCTTGAGCTAAGATAGGTATCTTCACCTGCACCTTCAGAAATACGACCCCATCGTGGATCGCGAGAAATATCGACCATTGGCGAAAATGCCCAATTGATTCCATCCGCAGTAGCTTCCTCTGCCGCAATACGTGCAGATTGCTGAATTAAATTCATATCCCAAGTAGCGGCAAGTCCCAAAGGAATAGGGAATACGGTACGGTACCCATGAATGACATCCATACCAAAGATAATGGGTATTTTTAAACGGGACTGTTTAATGGCTATCTCCTGTGTTTTGCGGATCTTAGCGGGGGTACTCATGCTGAAAATACCACCGATTTGACCATTTCTAATTTTTGATTCCACATCAGTGGAGACAGTCGTTCCTGTAGTCGCCTCACCACCTGTTACTAGATTAAGTTGTCCAATCTTTTCTTCGACAGTCATCTTAGCCATCAGCTGATCAATGAACTTGTCCATTTTCTGATTGCTTTGAGCCGAACTTGTATGCCAAGCTAGAAATGCAAGAAGGAAAGCACCTACTACTTTTTTCATCTTATTATCTTTTGTTTATGTGCGCATGAATCTTCTACTCTGCGCTACTTAATATTTAGGGTAGATGTTCAATTTTAATTGTTGAACTTTTTGATACTATGCAATGTTATTTTCGTGGTAGGAACCATTTTCAACGTGTGATGGATCGAAAATGATTCCACAGACCACTATTTTAAATAGGGACTTGTAAAACCAAGTTTTTTTAGTCCCTGTTGAATTTCCGGGGCTTGCATAAAAAGATCCCAGATTTTACCAGTTCTATAGTTTTCGATCATCACTATAATAGGTCCCTGATCAATCGCCAGATACCGTTGTGGATACCAATTTGCTGTTTCGCTATACGCGTCGTAATAGCCATATTTACCCCAAATTTTGTCGCCAAGTTGTTTGTCGAGGTATTGTGCAAATTGAATGCTTTCGTGCGGTGTATAGGGAATGGATGATAATGCCGCTGTTGGCGCGATCACGCCAGGATCGTTGTCTGGGTGATGGGCATCATAACCGTTGATGGAATAACTGGCTGTCCAGCCCCATCCTTTAGAGGAACCATAACCCGTGTAGCCTTTTGGGTTTAGATCAGCATAGGCCAAATTTATTTTGGCATGGTTGCTTGTTGCTTCCCAGTAATCTGCATATTGATCTTTTAATCCCTTGGGGCTTAATCCTAAATAAGAATAATGCTCCCAGAAAAGTGGCCCCACTTCGCCTTCTTTGGCATTATGCTTAAGGACGAGTGGAATGTCATATTTTTTAGCTGCTGTTTTAATCGCACCTGATCTTGCCCAGCCCTCATGGTATACCGATGGAGCAATAGGATAAGTAGGCGAGGAGGCTGCTAAGATATAGGTGATCAGACATTCATCATACCCTCTTACCGGGTGATTTTGTTGAAAGTTAAATTTGGGGCTCCAATGCCAATACATGACATTTTGCCCATTTGTATAATGATTCCAATTGATTTCTTTCCATAGCTTGTCAGCCTTTTGGGCAACCTTTTGAGCAGAATCATCTTTATCCTTTAGGTACTCCCGAATGGCAATCAGACCCTGTGCTAAGAATGCGGTTTCAACAATATCGCCGCCATTATCTTTTTCACTGAATGGTTTAGCTGTGCCTAGTTCGCCATCATACCAGTGAGCCCATGCACCTTTGAACCGTTCGATTTTTCCTAAGTAATCCATGATGTGATCCAATTTTTGGACACCTTGTTCTTTGCTGATAAACCCGCGTTCCATGGCGACAATCATCCCCATAAGACCGAACCCACTACCACCTATGGTGACGACGTTACGGTCATTTTGAGGGTAGACACCATCCATATGGATGCGTTCCCTGGCGAGGCCAGAAGTAGGCTCCGCACCTTCCCAAAAATATTGAAATGTGTGTTGCTGAATATTGGTCAATAGCGAATCTTCATTGACGCGGCCTGCATTTGTTGAATCAATTTTTGAGGGATTGTCTGGACTGCTATTGATAGCATTTTGGCACGAACTGCTGAGAATAAGCGCCAAAGCTATACCGGTGAATACGGGATATGCTATTCGTTTTCTCATGGATATGTTGTTTAATTCTTGAAAAAATGTTCAAACGGCCAAAGGCCGTTTGAACGGAGTTACTTTTACTTATATGATTACCAACCGGTATTCTGCGACATTTCTGGAGTTTGGATACGTTGATCTTCCGGAATAGGGAAAAGCATCATTTTCTCCTGGAACGCTTTTCCATTGGCTGCCATGGCTGCTTTAGCCTGTTTTGTACGAATGAGATCAAACCAGCGGTCGTGCTCAAATGCCAATTCAAGGCGTCTTTCTTTCCAGATCAATTGACGGAGCTGTGCCTGGTCTGTTGTTGTTACATTAGGCAGTTTCACACGAGTACGAACAGTGTTTAACGCTGTGAGTGCCTCACTGTTATTTCCTAGTTCATTCGCAGCCTCAGCAAGGATAAGGTAAATTTCGCCCAGACGAAGGTAACGTACATTTTTATCACCATCAGCTGCACCTCCGTTTGCAGAAGAATACGCTTTTTCATTGTACATCGGATTCTCTACACCATTGTCAATCAGACGACCGTCGTAAAGAGTTTCACCCCTGAAAATAATCGTTGCATCGCGACGGATATTATCTTTTTCGGCATTGAAGGCATCCAATAGGTTTTGGCTTGGAATATTAAAACCCCAGCCTAAATTGACGGCTCCACCACGAGGCGCCTGTACCTGACTATATTGTTGGATGCCGTGAGCAATGGAAGTACCACGGGCTTGCCATTCAAAGAGTGATTCCGGACCATTTTCTCCCGCTAATCGCCAAATCGTTGCATAATCCGGCTCAAGGCTGTATCCACCTGATGTAATGACAGTCTTAGCCATATCAGCCGCTTGTTGCCATTTGCTTTGGTACAAATATACCTTCGATAGCAATCCTTGTGCAGCCCCTTTGGTCGCTCTGCCTAAATCTTTTGCTGCATAAGCAGATTTGATAGGTAGGTTGTCAATAGCAAATTGTAGATCTGCTTCAATATAGGCATACACTTCAGCTGCAGGTTCTCTCTTTATATAATCTCGTTCTTGGATAGGCACATCACCCCAACCCCGTACAAGATAAAAGTAATTCAAAGCACGAAGAAAACGGGCTTCAGCAATTAATCTATTTTTATAGGTTTCATCAGTTAAACCGTAATTTTCAGTATATTCTATGGCTCTTGTCGCGCGACCAATAGATTTATACCAACGCGCCCACATGGAAAGAAAGGATCCAGTTGTTGAGGTATAGGTTAGATTGTCTAAACTTAGTTTATCGCCGCCAGCATCGGTTTCAGAGCTGCCTTTATCTGCATTATCAGAAATCATTTCTGTAATGCCTATATACGAAAATGAGTAATCCCAGTCGGTAAACATGCCGTAGATTCCATTGACATATTGCTCTGGTGTATAAATTTCTTCACTATCCTCAGCTTCAACCAGTTCCTTTGAGGGTACATCCAGGAAATTATTGTCTTTGCAGCTCTGTAATGCAATTCCTGCAGTGAACATGAGCGCTATATAGAGTTTGTTAATTTTCATTGTTTTCAAAACTAATTGATTAAAATTGCATGTTAAGTCCAAATAAGAAATTACGGGTAGTTGGATAAGCTGAAAGCTCGATACCAGACGTAAGGTTTGGACTGCCATCGCCTGCCAGTTCAGGAGAGAAACCACTGTAATTTGTAAATATAAATGGATTTTGTGCCGTCACATAGAGTCTCAGCTTAGATTTTGAACTATAAAGTTTGTTGAAGGTGTAGCCAAGAGTGATATTATTGATTCGGAAGTAAGCTCCTGATTCAAGAAAATAGTTAGAGGCCCAGTATGCTCTTTCAGCACCAGGATGTTCATTGGTTGAACCTGCGCCAGTCCAGCGATTTTCAAAAGTCGACAGGGCAATATTCTCCCCAGCATTGGAGCGTACACTATTTAAACCGTTGTAAACCTTATTGCCGGCAACACCATAACCCGAAACATTGAAATCGATCATTTTATAATTCACACCTATATTAATGCCGTATGTGGAGGTTGGTAGGAATGAGCCAAAGAATTTTTTATCACGAGAGTCAATTACACCATCACCATTTTGGTCTTTGTATTTCAGGTAGCCCGGCTTCGCAACTCCAAAAGATGGTGTGCTAGCGACATCTGCGGCGTCTTGATACACACCATTTGTCTCAAACATCCACCACGCATAGATGGGTTGTCCAACACGTAGCCGTTTGGTGATTTCGCCATTATTTAAGCTACCTCCTGTAGCACCGTCAAAAGTATAGACTACCTCAGTAACCTTGTTTTTATTATAAGCATAATTCACGCCTACAGTATAGCTAAAATCGGGACTTATATTTTTGTTCCAATTCAATGCCACTTCCAGACCTTGATTCAGCACTTTGGCACCATGCGCATAATAATTTTTCTCATCTGGAGCAGAGTAAAGTGGCGTTACATCAAGAATGGTGTTGGTATTAAACTTATGGTAATAGTCAACCGATCCTGAAAGCTGATTGTTTAAGAATGCAAAATCTAATCCAGCACCAGTTTCCCTGGTTACTTCCCAGGTCAGATCTACGGCAGGAGTACCTTTTGCACTTCCGTACACCATATTTTGTTCAGGGCCGAGTACATAATTGTAGTTTGCGCTTTCCGGACTTGATAAGATCGTGGAAACATTTAATGGAATATCTTGATTTCCTAATTTACCCCAATTTCCGCGCACTTTTAGTAAATTGATCCAAGTAGCGTCTTTCATGAAGCTTTCATTGGTGACGGTCCAGCCCAATCCAACAGAAGGGAAAGTACCCCAGTATTTTCCTGTATTACGAAATACACTTGATCCGTCACGGCGCAAAGTAGCTGTTAAGTAGTATTTACTATCGTAATTGTATTGTAGTCGACCAAAATAGGATGCTAATGCCCTTGGTGTGTAATTGGTTTGTAAGGAGACTATACCGTAATCATTAGTACCTTTGGCTAAGTTAATATTCCAATATTGCTCTTGTTCCGGTACATTGTAGCCTGTTTGGCTGCTCATACTGTTGATATCGTATTTTTCACGCGACATACCAACGACGGCTTCGATATTGTGCTTGTCAAAACTTTTGTTGAATGTCAGGAAGTTTTCGAATGACCAGCGAAATTGCTCAAGATTCTCGTATTTTAAGCTGTTGTCGACATACTCAACGGCCTTGGGATTATCGGCTTTTAATTGGTTGAATCTAGCTTCATCCAACAATGTGTTGGCATTTAACCATTGATCTTTTACGTTATTAAAAATCCGTTGTTTTGAGTAGAATTTATTCCCGCCGATACGCGAGTTGATTTTTAAATAATCGGTTATTTTGAATTCGCCTTCCATACTTCCTTGTAGACGGAATGTATTTGTTCTTTCATTTTGGCGGAGAACTTCATAAACTGGATTACCAATAGAGTTTAAATTTCCAATAGGTTCCCCGTTGGCTGCGTCAATGCCAGCCACTCCCGTTTTTGTATTTACGCGACCAAGACCATAGCGGCCATTGTCAAACATGACTGGAGCAAGCGGCGATTGACGATAAGCGGTAGTAAAAGCACTATATGGTTTTGGTGTTGCGTTAGTTAAAGTAAGATTTAAATTTTGACTGAATTTTAGACGATTGTTTAAAAATTTATAAACATTGTTGTTGCGTACTGTATTTCTCACAAATTTAGAACCATCAAGAATACCATTTTCGGTATAATTGTTTGCAGACACAAAATAGTCCACTTTTTCTGTTCCTCCAGAAAGATTGACAGCATTATTAAAGACAGAACCTGTGCGTAACAACTCATCATACCAATCTGTATTATATTTTTGTTTCTCGGCTAAGAGGTAAGATGCATTAGTCGAGGTAAGGTATTCATTGGCAAATATTCTAAACTGATCAGCATTGGCCATTTTTACGCGATTGAGAACGTTCTTAATGCCTGCAAAGCTTTCGTAATTAATACTTGTCGTTCCAGTTTTACCTTTCTTTGTTGTTACAATGATGACACCATTTGCAGCCCGAAGACCGTAAATTGAAGCCGAAGACGCATCTTTCAAAACATCCATGGATTCGATATCGGATGGATTGATATTATTGATGTCCGTCTGTGCGATACCGTCAACAATATAGAGTGGATTTCTGCCTCCAAGCGCTGTACCCAGACCTCTGATGATGACGTTCGGTGACGATCCCGGAGCTTCGTTGGCAATGATATTGATACCGGCAGCTTTGCCCTGTATAGATTGCATGGCTGACATGGCCGGTTGCTTGGTGATATCGGACGATTTCAATGAACTGATCGATCCGGTTAGATCGGCTTTCTTTTGCGTACCGTAACCGATAACCACAACCTCTTCCAATGCTTGATTCTCATTTTCTAAAAATACATTCAGCTGTGTTTGGTTGCCGATGTATACAGTTTGTTTGCGATAACCGAGAAAATTAAAGACTAGAGAATCGGTAGGAGCGGCGTTAATCTGAAATTTCCCCGTTGCGTCGGTTTTCGTAGATACAGCTTTCCCTTTAATACTAATGGTTACGCCAGGCATGGATATCATGCTTGAGCCATCTTTGACCACTCCTTGTATAGAAGTTTGTCCATAGGCAACAGAGACGACCATGGAAGTCAAAAATAATGCGGATAGATTCCTCATATCGTAAATTTTTGGTGTTTGTTTAAAATACAGTTGGTTATTTCCCTGAGGCAAATATGTTGATGTAGTACAACATTCCCAAAATTTAACATTTTCACATCACTACTACACGAAAATTTCCCCTGCTCAATCGTGTTTTATGTGTATGTTATTATTTTGATAATCAATTTTTTAAATTGTTTTTTTTGATGAAATAACACACTCTTTAGTGTGTTTTATACACTAAAGAGTGTGTGTGGTAATGATGTAGTGTTTGAAAGGGGAATTTAACGTTCTAACAGAAATTCAGATAGGTTCTTGTCTGTTGGAAGTCCTAGTTTTTTGCGTAATCTATAGCGTCTGATCTCGACGCCGCGCGTACTAATGTTGAGCAACGAAGCGATTTCCTTACTCGACATATTGAGCCGTAAATAGGCGCATAGCTTAAGGTCATTGGGGACTAGATCAGGAAACTCCTGCTTCAATTTTTTAAAGAAGTTTTCATGCGATTCATTAAAACTTCTTTCAAATATATGCCAGTCACGGTCGTCATTATGCGCATCGTCTATGAGCTTATTGATTTTTTTCAGCTCATCCGAACTCAGTTTGTTCCCATCCGCATCTTTAAGCTGTTTAAGTTCGTCGTGCAAGTTGTTCAACATCTCATTTTTGTAGACGATATTGAGTGCTGCATTCGCCAATTCTTTGTTTTTTAATTGAAGCTGGTCTTCCAATTGTTGGTTTTTCAGTTTGATCCAGTCTTTTTCCTTTTTTTCAGCTTCGCGTTCCAAAGCAATCTTTTTTTCTTCGAGCCATTTTCGCCGTATTTGGAACTGACGCCTACGCTCACGTTGAACATTAAAGATATAAGCAAAATATAGAAGTATTAAAACAGCAAGTGTGTACAAAGCCTTTGCCCACCAGGATAGATACCAGGGATGCTGAATTGTGAAGGAGTATGATTGGATTTCAGAAACCATCCCCATATTATTTTTTGCCCTTATTTTAATTTGGAATTTTCCATAGGGCAGATTTGTGAAATCCTGGTAGGCAGTCTCACTCCATTCGGACCAATTGTCTGAGTATCCCTCCAGATAATATTGATATTGAAGCGGTGAAGATGAGTAATAGGGGCTCGAAAAGCTAATTCTAAGGTTATTGTCTGAAGACGATAATTTAAATGTTGAATCTGGAAAGATAGCTTGTCCGGTGGTCAAGTTGATGAGCTGTGCTATTTGCGGAAGTGGCAACCTATGTTTTTGTGATTTGTCTGTATGTCGATAGATCGCAAACCCATCATCTAGCCCGATGAGGTAGTATTGATTTTCAATAGGAAGGATGTTTTCATAGTTATTCATCATACGGTCCTGTAGTGGACTTAATAGGTTGGAGTCAATGTGTAATTTACCCTTGCTATCAAAATCTACTTTGGCAATTTTAGTCTTCTGAATAAACCAATAACTGTTTGTGTTGATCGGTATGATCTTATTCGAGTTTTTATAGGTACCTAGTGCGGCGTTCAATTCATTCGCATAACTGAATCTCTTTACAATATTGTCGAATTGAAGGAATCCGCTGTCAGTGGCGAATACAAGATTATTTTCTAACGTATACACCCCTTTAAATTGTCTCTTCGAGGCAATACTGTCCTGTTTGGAGGAGAATAATATATTTGCCTGTTGAAAACTCGGGTCAAATCCGATAAGTTGTAGTTGTCCCCAGTCTCCAATCCAAAAGGAATGAGTATCCTTTTGGGCTAAAAATCGAACGGGCTCCTTAATACCCTCAAATTGCTGCACAAATTGTAATTGCATACCATCGAAGGTAAATTTTGAAAGACCGGTATAATTTCCTTGCAGGATATTTCTCGTGCCAAATATAGGTTTGAAAATCCACCCCCCGGTGATCTGTGAAATCTTTTCTAGACGGCCGTTAAGTAGCTTAAATGTTCCATCGTTGTGGCCACAGATGAGTTCATCACCGAATAGTGCTAACGTCCAAACCTGGCCATTTGAATTTGGGACCTGAGTGAAGTTTAATGCATTGTAATTGTTCAATCCCTTCCATTCACTGGAAAATAATCCTTTATTGGTACCCAGGTAGATTTTTCCCTGATAGATAATAGATGTATAGACCGTGCCAATTTTTCCAATAAAATCTGTATAAAATGAAATAGGGGAGTTGATTTCAATACGATCGATACCATTATCCAGTCCTACCCAGATATTCTTTTGGTTGTCTTTGACGATACTGAGCACCGTATTGTTTTGCAGCCCATTGTTTTTATTGATGTGTTGAATGACTTGGCCATCCTTGTTGATAATGATAACGCCGTTCTGGATGGTGCCAAAGGCGTATTGTCCATCATAGAGGTATATGCCATTATTTACCTGTGATTGGCTCAATAGCTGATTTGCAGGAACCGACCAAGGTTCGATAGTTCCGTCGGCTTTCATCAGATAAAGGCCGTTTCGTGCGGTGGCGATGAGCGAAGTATTTGTGTCGAAAGGCAATAGGGCAAGGACGTTTTTATCTTTTAAGACGTCTTTGCCTTTGATTGGAATCAATTTACCCTGTCTAAATTCATGCAGACCACTTGGTAGTTGTTCGAAAAACAACTTTTCATTAAGCTGATGTGGGAATAAAAAAGGCTCTCCTTTTGCCGTTAACTGCCTTATCGTATTGTTTTCCCAAATATAGGATTTGGAAAAGGTATGGAAAAATACGCGCTGGTCTTCCACAATGATTTTCCAGATTTCTTCGTTTGGAAAATAGGTCTTGTCGCGTACCAGCCTCGAAAGACTATGATAAGTCAAGTTTCCAAAAGGCTTAGCAGTCCAATAACCAAATTCTCCTCTGCCACCGGTATAAATTTTACCATCTTTACCTATCGAAACACTTCGGACGGTGGAATGGTTTGGTAGCGGAAAGATACGCCAGTACTGTCCGTCAAATTGTAATAGACCTTCAGTATTTGCACTATAGATACGGCCATCTTTGTCTACTGCCAACGACCAGTTTTGATTTCCAGCCTTGTATTGGTCTTTTTTGAATTGTTTAACAAAAGGTGTACCTGTAGGTATGATGGTCTGGCAATAGCTGCAGTTTGGAAAAATAAATAAAATGGTGCAAAACCAAAAGATATAGACGTTCCTATATTTTTTTATTGTCATCGACTCCCTCACTTAAAATTGATTTGGGGTACAATATATCGATTTTATTGGAGAATTGGTAATCTCCGAGCTCATATAGCACTTGAAAATCTCCTTAAGACATCCCTCTTGTGCTGGGGAAAAAAATCATTTGGTTGATCCTACGTATTTCTTTTGATATTTCGATTTTTAATAGCTGGGGTACGGCACAAAAGACCAGAATAAGTGCTACCGGGGATATTAAAAAATTAGGAGAAAAAAAAGGTTTTCAAACGGGGAGAATGAAAACCTTCAATAACCAATTATAAACCTAAATTATGATGATACAAATATAGTTGTTTTTGATACTAAGTTAAAAACAATTCATCTTGTATGTGTATTTTTGTGGTCAAACGACTACAGGGGGTCTGTGTTTTCTGTGTGTAAGACTCATTCAACAACTAGCTGCTCTTGACGAGCTTATTTATCACATATAAGGTGATCAAACCCAATATGGAAAATACGCCATATCCTAATCCAATCTGAAACTGAGTAGCAGGGTTTACTAGACTCACGGTGAGATAGCTGAGTGAAGATGTGAGCAGGTAGGTTATTCCGCCTACTAGTCCTCCGGCAATACCAGCCGACAATGGAAATCTTCCCAAACAGTAGCTGAAATAATTGTTAAAAACGAATCCGGCAGTACAATGTACTGCAAATGCAAAGAACGTAAGCGTGTATAAATTCGCTTTATAAAGTGAAACGATCAGCATGCCTATGATGAGCAATATTTGAATAAAGTTGGCAATTCTCAGTTTGGGTATCAATGCCTTTTTGATCAATGCTTTTCCAATAAATCCACCACACATCCAGGCTAAACCCATAATAAGGGAGATGTAGCCAGTGGTAATCGCGCTATATCCCAGTTGATGCTCAATAAAGAAGGGGCCACTGAGATTGTAGAACATGACCAGGCCATAGGATATGCCGCACATGAATATGCCGAAGGTAAAATCGATGCTTTTTAGCATCATTTTAAACTCGCTAATCAAATAATCGATGTGAAGGGGCTTTTTCTGTCTGATTGTTTCCCTGGAAAAGATCAGTTCAAGTACAAAGAGCACAGCACTATATGCAGCCAGAACAATAAAGTTGGAACGCCAGCCAAATTGTGTTTGGAGGTGACCACCGATAAAGGGAGCCACAATCGGTCCGATCGACCAGACGATGGTCATGATACTCAGGTAGTGCTTACGCTGTTCACCGTCGTAGACATCTACAAAATAGGCTCTTTTGGAGATGACAACAAATGCCGATAAAATTCCCTGTAAAATCCGCATTAGGTAGATAACCCAGATATCCTGCGTGTGTGCCGTGACCCAAAAACTGATAATAAAAAGAAAAAGTGAAATGAGGTTAATGCGATACCTTCCCCAGGCATCCACCAATGCTCCTGTGAAGAACTGAGCGATACCATAACTAATTAGAAAAAGCGAAAGCGTCAATTGAATTTTGCTTTCATTTAAGCCAAGTTCCTGCGCCATTTGTGGCATTGAAGGAAGATAAATATCTGTGGCAAGCCCGGTAATCGGAACAAGTGCAAATGCAAGTATTGTCGGTATAAATGACTGTTGTGAGGTAGTGTTTTTTTCCATCCTTTAAAAATTTTTATTTGTTTTCCGTCGCTACGGACGTTCACGCTGCCTTAAATAGCGGGCATGTCACGGAAGGGTGGAGATTAATGCTATTTTCAAAAATTTCATGACGCAAAGTTATAAAAAGCAAACCTTTCGTTCTGTCCACTATTTTCCTTGCTTGGTCATTGATTCGTCAAATAAGAATAGGGGGTAAAAGAAAAGTCCCATTGCTCTGGCAGTCGTGACGGGCCAGGGACAATGAGACCTTTTGAAAAGATTGACCTATTAGAATCTCGATTTCAGAAATTCTTTGACAAATTCATCATCGTTTAAGTCTGGGTAATCGCTATATACGCGATCAATTTCTTCCTGCTGTCCGATGGATAGATTTTCTTCCGGATTTAGGCACCAGATACCTTTCATCAGCCCTTGTCTGCAGAGTACCGCATGTAATCCCGGTATACATCCATGGAAAGCATTCGCTGGATCGAAGAAGGCAGCATTGCTATCTGTTACAGCAATGCCTTTGCTCAGTAGCTGACTTGCGGTGCAGTTATTGGGCTGTTGCTTATATGCTTTTATTTCTTGTAGGAGTTCCACGGCTTTTGCTGTCCAAACGGCCCAGTGGCCTAATAGCCCTCCTTTAAATCCTATGGAAATGTTTTCTCCAGCTACGGGAAAGGTATAGGTTGTCATAAGGTCGTTCACGATATTATCATCATTGCCGGTATACATGGCGATCTGCTCTCTTCGGCTTGAGTTGGCTACAGCCCGCATGACGTCCAAGGTCTGGTAACGGTTGAATGAGGCACACTTGATTGCGACCACGTTTTCGATTTCGGCAAACTGCCGCCAAAAGGAATAAGAGAAAATGCGGCCCCCAACAGCAGGTTGAAGGTAAAAGCCAAAGACAGGGATAACAGCTGCAACTGCTCTGACACGATCTAATATCGCCTGTTCTGTCCAGGTCTGTAAACCACCCATACTCAAAAGTCCAATATCATAGCCGTATTTGACGGCAATGGTGGCTTCCTGAATGGCTTGTTGTGTGGTACCACAGATGCCCGCGATTTTGATAAATGGCCTATTAAGTTGTGCTTTTTCGACTTCTTCGCTAGCCCATTTTAATACCGTTTCAAAGAGATTGACCTCAGGATCGCGGATTTCAAACTGGGTCGAATGGACAGCGACAGCGATTCCGCCTGCTCCGCTGGCGATGTAATATTGGGTCAGGAGACGTTGATGTACCTCGTCGATAGTGCGATCCTCATTTAGGGCTAGGGGATGTGCAGGAATGACTGTTCCTTCCCAAAGTAGCTGTTGTAATGTGTGGTCTAAAGTATTCATTAGAATTTTCCTTTTCGTTCTTGAAAATGCGTGTCCTTGTTCCAAAGTTCACCGCCATGGCTTAGCCATTGAGCAGTAATGTCTATTGCTTCCCGAATCGTTGTCTTAGGATAGCCAAATAGACGGTGACATTCTGAAGCGTTGTTTAGTAATGCTGTGCCAGCAGGCGCATTAATAAATATCGGCCTTGTATTAAAATGTTCTGCAAAACGCTCGGCTATCCATCGGATAGAGAGGATTTCTGGCCCTGTGACATTCAATATTTTGGCTGGCGACTGGCAGTGCAGCAACGATCGCAAAGCAATTTCATTGGCATCTCCCTGCCAGATAACATTGACATTTTCTGTCGTCAAATCTATGGGAAGCTGGCCTTTGACTGATTTAGCGATTTCTACCAATACACCATAGCGAAAATCTACCGCATAATTTAATCGATAAATTAGGGTAGGTGTACTATTTTTCTTTGAAAAGTACTCAAATATGCGCTCGCGGCCTAAGCAGGATTGTGCATACTCGCCAATCGGCTGGGGGGATGTTTCCTCGGAAACACCCGCATTGCTTATCGGTACAAATGGCAGTACGTTTCCCGAAGAAAAGGCGACGATATTGGATCCTTTAAAATGAGAAGCCACCATTCCGGGAAGGTACGTATTCATTGCCCAGGTAAAATCTTCATTTCCGGTGGTGCCGAATTTATGTCCAGCAAGGTAGATGACATTTGGAACTTGTGGTATTTTTTTGAGTTCCTCTTCATTAAGTAGGTCGCAGGCAATGGTCTCTATGCCTAGATCCTCCAGCTCCTGTTGAAGTTGTTTGGTGGAAAAACGCGAAACCCCGATGACCTTCTTGTCAATCCCGGCTGCCTGGATAGCCCGTATAGCCAATTTGGCCATGCTCGGACCCATTTTTCCGCCAATTCCTAAAAAAAGAATGTCACCTTCTATCTTTTTGATGTCTTCAATGAGGTCTACTGATGGCGCAAGTATTTGCTGCTCCAATTCTGCTAAACTGTTATGATCCATGGCTGATTATTTAATTAAATTATAGAAATTACTAAAGGCAAGAAAAACAAGTAGGATAAGTCCAAGGATAGCCCATAATTTTGTTAAAGGTGTATTTGTCAGGGCACCCATGATTTCTTTGTCATTGGCGACTAGAAATAGGATCAATCCAATAAAAGGGACTAGGAAAATCGTAATGCTTTGGGCAAAAACAATGAGCTCAAGCGGTAGGTTCCCAAAAATAAGTGCAATTGCAGATCCAAAAATCATGACCAGCGAAATAAAGAATTTCACTTTGGGGTGATTAAGATCGTTTCCATAGCCGAAAGTATCTCCCAATAAGGAGCCGCCCAGCACCGCATTGCCGATCAATGAGGAGAATGAAGCGCCGAAAAGACCGATAAAAAAGAGGTGTGAAGCGTAGGTTCCCAAAAGAGGTTCCAATGCACGGCCCATTTCAGCAGCTGAGCTTAATTTAATTCCCTGGGGATGAAGAGTATTGGCTGCGCACACCATTACGGCTGCACTCATGATTCCAAGGATAATAATCCCGATTCTACTTCCTATAATTTGCCGCTTCAAAGTCTCGTGGGTCGGCGATAACTTTCTTCTTGATTGCACCAGATAGCTTTGATAAAATGCACCGACGATGGAAAAACAGGACGCTGTAAAAGCAATAATTAATCCTACAGAAGCGGGCGGGATACTCGGTAAAAATCCGAAGAAAAAGTCATGCGATGGCGTTTTGATCATAATAGCTGTGGAAAGAAAAGCAAATAACATGAGTATGATAAGCGCTAGCATGAGCTTTTCCAATAGCGCATAGAAGGACTTAAAGAATAATAATAGAATGCCGATCACGTTAAAAACGATGATCCATATCTTAGGATTACTACCCGTGGCTTCTGAAACAGCGATGGAGACACCTGTAGCATTCCCGGATTGAAAGCATGTCGACACGACGAAGATTCCCAGACCGATGATAATGGAAGTTGTTTTTCCAAATTTGTTGCGAATGATGGCGAGTAACGACTCGTCGCGAGCAATGCCGATACGTGCAGCCATATTGGTAAATACCATCATAAAGAAAATAGCGACAACGACAACCCATAATAGGGAAAAACCGTAATCTGCGCCCATTTTGGATGTGATGGTCATTTTACTGGGGCCGAAAACCAGGGCAGCGGTAATAACGCCTGGCCCTAGAATTGAAAGCCAATTTTTAAGTATAGAAGAAGGCTTGGGCTCGTGTTGGTGTTCCATAGAATTTATCGTAATGAGGTTAAATGCTGTTGGTTGATTGTACTGGCAGAATTTCCAAAATGTGTGCGGATATAATTGGTGATTTCAACGATGTCTTCATCTTTCAGAAAGGAAAAAGAGGGCATCGTACTCTCGTATTTTGCTCCACCGATATGCTTGTCTTTCAGTCCATGTAAGATAACTTGCAATAAATCCTTTGGATTGCCGTTGACAAGAGGCGAATTGGCCAATGGTGGAAATGTATTGTTGAGTCCTTTTCCGTCTGCTTTGTGACAGGAAGCACAATACGCTTCATATAGTGTTTGTCCAGTTTTGGCCGGATTGTTCATTGCTTTGGGGGTAGTGGGTTTAATAATTGGAGCCGAGGCCTTATCCGTGATGCGGAGGCGATAGATCACATCATCATCGGGTTTTGGAAATCCCTTTTGGGGATTCCAGTCGCGGTTGCTGGAACAGAAGTAAATATCTCCATTGGGTAAAGTCAATACCGAGCGGAGACGACCAAGCTGATCTTTGAATAAAACCTTCTCATCGACGATCTGCTGGCCATTGGCGGATAATTTTAGGATGCGTAAAGATTGATTTTTTAAGGTCGCAAGCAATAAACTATGCTTCCATTCGGGGATAACACCGGATCCATAATAGGCCAGTCCTGATGGTGCAACGACGGGAGTCCAGGATTTAATGGGTTCCTGCCTTGGCGAGCGTTTTGCAATCGCCTTTTCCTTATCGGTATCAATCATGCCTTCGATCTGTGGCCAGCCATAGTTTTTAAGCGGTCGTATCAGGTTGATTTCATCCTCAATAGCATCGCCATGCTCAGATGTGTAGATCAGGCCTTTGGCGTCGTGCGTAAGCCCCTGCATGTTCCGAAACCCCCATGCATATACATAACTATTTGCAATCGGGTTATCTTTTGGGATGCTTCCATCAAGATTGAGGCGCAAGATTTTGCCGTTCAAAGTGCTGCTGTCCTGGGCGAAGGTATCACTTGCGGCATCTCCTGTGGCCCAATAGACTTTTTTGTCGGTTGAGACAATCACTCTAGAACCGTTGTGTCCGGTATTCCCCGGTATTTGCAACAGCAATTTTGGATGTGCGAGCTTGCCTTCTGGGCTGTATTCGTATCGATATAAATTGGAAAAAATGGAGCTATCTTTCTTGCTGGTATAAGAAAGGTAAAGGTAGGCTTGCTGACCTTCCGGTTGATACAGTGCCATTCCTAATAGTCCCAAAGTGCGCTGATGATACACGTCAGCTAGGCTGTCTATTAAAGTAACTGCTTTCGTCTTTATATCCAGCTTTCGTATACTTCCACTGATTTCGGAAAACAAGATGGCATCGTTGACTTTGTCGTATTGCAAGTCCCAAGGGACATGGAGCTTTGTAGCTTCTTTCGATAGCGACAGTACACTATGTTCAAGCTGGATGCTGTTTATTGCCGCGCTTTCTGTCTCCGTTTTTGCAACACAGGAAGAAAGCAGGGGCATTAGCAATGCAAGCCAGATATATGTTTGTTTTTTCATATAGGATTTGCGGTTACTCCTTTGATTTATTTGGTTAGTCAAATGTAGTTTAATAAAAATAAATATACAAAAAATAAGTTAAATTGTATACAAAATTATTTTATCAAATAGATTTTTGTGCCACTAAGGATTGAATTCTCTATTGAAAGCTATAGTTCGATAGGCTAAACATGCTGCTACATTCATTACGATTTGTAAAAAAATAAAAAAAATATTGAATTGTATACAAAAAATATATATTATTGTATTCACTATGATAAAGTAAGAAAAGCGATATAAATCGTATTCGAATTAAAAATTGCTTTTTCTTAAAAAACACCAATAAACTAAAGAGCTTATAAATCATTTATTTAACCACTTTAACCTGAGTATTCATGATACTAAAGCAGATTAAAATCCGGGATGTAATAAACAGGAGTTGCCTATTAATAGGGCTGCCTTTTATTTCAATGGCGACCTTTGCAAATACGCCTTCTTCCCTTAATAATGGAAAGATTCCGATCTTGAATGTTTTGAACCCGTCGACGGGTTTAGCTAAATTTCAGCAACAGCTCGTTGGGCAGGTGCTGGATGCCAAAGGGCAAGCCTTGTCTGGCGTAGAGGTGCGTAACCTTAGAAATTCGACCGTCAGCGTTACGGATCAGGAGGGGCGTTTTAAGTTAACTGGTGCCATTTCGGATCAGATTCAATTTCGGTTAATTGGTTTTAGTACAAAAGTGGTATCAGGAAAAGAAGTACAGGCTGTAGTGCTTGAAGCAAGTGAAAGCGCGCTGGATGAAGTGGTTGTGGTCGGTTATGGCAAGCAGAAAAAAGGCAACTTGACCGGAGCAGTAGCTAGTGTCAATTTTGATCAGTCGACTTCAAGTCGGGGGCTTTCAAATGCTTCTCAAGCATTGCAAGGTGTTATTCCTGGCTTAGCAGTGAGTCAAAATTCTGGAATGGCCGGAAATAACGCGGCAGATCTTTTGATCAGGGGCTTAGGGACTGTCAATAGTGCTGGACCTCTGATCGTGGTGGATGGTATGCCTGACGTGAATATGAACCGTGTGAACGTCAATGATATTGAAAGTGTCACCGTTTTGAAAGATGCTTCTTCGGCAGCGGTGTATGGTTCCAGGGCAGCTAATGGAGTTGTCTTGATTACGACAAAATCTGGTAAAAGAAACAGTAAAACGGCTATCTCTTTTAGTGCTAACAGGTCGCTTGTCAAACCCACTCGCTCTTTTGATTTTGTGAATAATTACGCAAAAGCGATGACGGCTACGCAAAGAGCCCAAGCTTATAATACAGCTGCATCTGCATTCAATTTTAAAAATGGGACGATCGACGAGTGGTTGGCTTTAAGTATGATCGATCCAAGATTGTATCCGAGTACCGATTGGTGGGATGTCATTCTCCGCAATGGTCAAAGTGGTAATTATAACGTTTCTATCAACGGGGGTACTGAAAATAATAATTACTATTTATCAGTCGGTATGCTTGACGAGAAAGGGATACAGATTAATAATGATTTTAAACGTTACAATGCTGCATTTAACTTTGAAACCAAGGTGACGAATACGATTGGCGCTGGAGTCAGGTTTTCGGGCAACTGGTCTGACTACCGGTATAATTACGAGGACGGTATGACTGCAAACTCGACCAGTGGAATGGATTTGTTTACTTCCCCTGCAGGCATATTGCCTTACGATCCTGTTACAGGGTACTATGGAGGTGCGATGTCTTACAACGAAAGTCCACAGGCCAACAATATTTATGCGGATTACATGACACGCAACCAAAACCATATGAATCAAAAACAGGCTTTGGTGAATGGATATTTAAACTGGAAACCATTTAAAGGGTTTGAGGCCAAAATAGATTATGCCCTAAATTATGATACCCGTTTTCAATGGAAGGCAGATATGCCGACAAAATTATATAATATCCGGACGGGATTGTCTATCCGGGATCTTGTTCCAACAAATGATGGTATTTATAATACCGACAGAAACAACTACAAAACACAGCTGAACTTCAAGCTGAGTTACGACCATAAGTTTGGTGCCAATCATGATTTTTCTGCTCTGGCCGTGTATTCGGAAGAATATTGGAATAATCGTGTGCTGGCGGGGAGCCGGTTGGATCGCTTACACCCGAGTTTGCATGAAATCGATGGTGCTTCCGAAGATGTGCAAAATGTTTCTGGATCATCCTCCGCAGAAGGTCTCCGTTCTTATATTGGCCGATTGAATTATACGGCTTTTGGAAAATACATGTTTGAAGGGAACTTTAGGGTAGACGGTTCTTCCCGGTTCTTGCCGGGCGATCAATATGGGTTCTTTCCTTCTGCCGCAGTGGGTTGGCGAATTTCGGATGAGGTATTCATGAGGTCACTCAAAGATAAAATCAAAATGAGTTCGGCCAAATTCAGAGCTTCTTATGGTTCTTTGGGTAATAATAGTGGTGTAGGCTTGTATGAGCAAAAGCAATCTTTGGTCTCCAGTCCTTATTATTTGATCGACAACAGTACAGGTACCGGTTCCGTGGTAAAAGGTCTGATCAATAAGAAACTGATCAACTATGACCTGACCTGGGAAAAGACGCGTGTGTTTAACTTGGGTCTGGATCTTGGCTTCTTTAACAATAAGCTAACCGCTGAGTTGGATTACTACGAAAGAAAAACGATTGGTATGAATCGCCCTTCGGACGTATCGATGCATCTGACAGGTTTATTTACCGCTCCCCGAAGGAATATTGGCGATATGATGAATAAAGGGCTCGAGGCAAATGTGACCTGGAATGACCGAAAAGGGGATGTTGGGTATATGCTGAACTTTAATGTGGGCTATAATAAAAACAAGTTGCTTTCCTGGAACGAACAATTGCAAAGAGGTTCGGTATTTATTGATATGCCTTATAACTTTATTTATGCCTTTGAGTCGCTGGGTATCGCACAATCTTGGCAAGATATTTATAATGCTGTTCCTCAGGGCGCTTCTCCCGGGGATATCTTGTTGAAAGATGTAAATGGTGATGGTAAATTGGATGCGAATGATCGTGTGGCGTATCCAGCGTATCAGTTGGGTAGACCCAAGGTTAATTACGGGTTTAGAGGTTCGGTAGATTACAAAGGCTTTGATTTCTCCTTTCTGCTTCAAGCTGCTACTGGAAGAAAAGAATTTTGGATGAATAAAGCGAATTCGAACTTTTTAGGCACGGCAAATCAGGCCATTACTGAAGACCAGTGGAATAATATGTGGAGCTTAGATAACCGCGATGCCGACTATCCTAAGTTGCTTCCAAGTACGCTGGGGTCAACAAGCCCTAATGGATATTTGAGTACATTTTGGTTGCAAAACATGTCTTATTTAAGGGTGAAAAATCTGCAGCTTGGTTATACTTTTAAGAAAGAATTACTGACGAAGCTTGGTATTCAAAAGTTGCGTGTGTTTGGTTCGGTAGATAATTTAGCGGTATTGACCAGTTTCAAAGGGCTGGATCCGGAAAAAAGTACCTATACCAATGATGCCTATCCAATGACGAAGAGTTTTGTGGTTGGACTGAATGTAGACTTATAATATTTAAACTTATGAAATCGATATATAACATACTGTTTATTTCTTCTTTGCTGCTGCTTGGTTTATCCGCCTGTCGCAAAGATTTGTTAAATCAGAATCCGACAACAACACCAAGTTCCGAAACTTTCTGGGTGAATGAGAATGATGCACTTGCTGCATTAATGGCAAATTATTCCATCTTCAGACCTTGTTTTGATCGCGATTACCATTTTGATGGACATGGAGATTTTCTGAAGATGTACAATACGGGTGCGGCGCCAATCTCAATGACCGTCAATAGTCCCATGAACTATGGTTCTGGAGCTTCTGCAATGTATAGGGCATTATATGGCTCTGTATTCAGTTCTAATTTTGTCATCGAAAATACCAATGCGCGTTTGTTGCCGTTTGCAAAAACAGATGCGGTAAAGCAAACATTGGAAACTATCGTAGCGGAAGCTAGATTGCTGCGCGCCATCGCATATTTTAGGCTGGTTTCCCTTTGGGGTGATGTGCCTTATTTTTATAAGTCGGCACCCGCTCCTGCCGAGGCTGATACGGTACGGAGAATGCCTATTGCACAATTGAAAGATTCCATTATGGCTGATTTGAACTATGCGGTGGACAAATTACCCAATAAAGGGGCTGCTATTGGTAGGGCGGGAAAACCTGCAGCCTTGGCGTTTCGTGGTAAGTTTCAATTGTACTGGGGCTCGTGGAAGAAAAATGGATGGCCCGAATTGGATGGATTTGTCCAGTCTGCTGCGGATGCCAAGGCGGCATATGCTGCCGCTGCTGCGGATTTTAAGCGCGTGATCAATGACTTTGGGATCAAAATGTTTAGAAATGGTGATCCGGGTCAATGGGGTGAATTGGGTAAAGCAGATGTGCTGCCGAATTATTATTATATGTTTATTCCGTCAACAGGTAACTTGAGTCAGGATGAAGAGATGGTCATGGTGCTGACGCATGGTGGTGTCGGAACAAAACAGAGTGAGGAGTATCAGCGGGTATGGACTGGACCGCTGGTGTCTTTGGGGCAGAATCAGGCTATTCCGCGTTATGAACTGGCCGACCGGTATCAATCGACCGTTACCGGAGATTTCTTACCTAAAATGGTGCAGATGGATCCAGTGAAAAATCCAGCCGCACGTACGACGGTAAATTCTGCTGTAAACCCCGAATCGTACCGTAATCGCGATTATCGCATGAAAGCAACTTTGTTGTGGGATTACGAATTGATTATGAGCATGAGCCCTACAGAATTGACCGGCTATATTCCATTTATCTACAAGACTTGGGGGGCAGCAGTGACCGTAAACGGTGTTTCTTATAAATCTTCGTTCACCGATAATACCACCAATCTTTCGGGACTGCAATCGCGTAAATTTGTGCGCAATTATGGCGGTGTGGCGCGTAGCGATGGAAATTACAATTGGCCTTTAATGCGTATCGCTGATGTATACCTGATGTATGCAGAAGCAACCAATGAGGTGGGTGGTCCACAGTCAGATGCAATCGAGCTAGTCAATAAGGTGAGGCGTCGTGGTAATCTGCCGGCACTGGCTGGCGCTAAAACTGCTTCTCGGGACGCCTTCTTTGATGCTATTGAGCAGGAAAGAATTGTTGAGTTGTTTGGTGAAGGTCAACGTCCTTTTGATCTGAGGAGATGGCGTAAACTGGAAACGGCATTTGGTAAACCTTATGGGGATGGGAAATGGTTTCAGGATAGCTTTGGTAATAATTGGGAGCGCTTTTTCTTCAATGAGTCTGAATTGACGTATCAAAGATGTTATATCTATCAAATTCCAGAAACAGAACGTTCAAGAAATCCGAATTTAACACAAAATATGCCTTGGAAATAATATGGTAACACTTGACTGTAATAAAATGAAATATACGTTATTTTTAATCGGAATGCTATTTGTTAGCTTGTCCGGTTGTAAGGAAGATTATCCAATCGATGAGGATGGTTTATTGATCACAAATAGGTCGGAATGTTATGTCAGTAGTTTTGAGCTTTTGGGGGCTGATTTTCAGACAGTACGTACGAAGGCTGCTGTAGTTGATACCCTCGCGCAGACCATCAACGTAGAGGTGCTATTTGGCACAGATTTGAAAAATTTATACCCACAGTTTTCATTGGTCACTGATGCGGTACTTGATCCTAAGATTTTAGGAAAGGAAGATTTTTCCAATTTGGGTACGCCGCGCGAATGGACTGTCGTGTCGGGAAACAGAAAGGTGCGCAAGACTTATAAGGTTTATTTGACAGTACAAAAATAAGGAAGCAGATGAAAACAAATTATTTAAAAATAGGGCTGTTATCTCTCGGATTTGGATTCTTGTTGTTCGTTTCTTGTAAAGAAGAAGCTTATGAAGTTCCAAAAGCAAAAGATGGCTTACAAAACGATATCATTAAACGTTCTCTAGGACCCAATGTGGCTGGTTCTACACTAGATTTTGCTTATGCTGCGGCGATATTGCCGGATCAGGGAAACCTGACCTCTATTTCGGTCGAGGCCAGTATTGTGGGGGATGAAGGTACAATGCTTGAAAATAAATCATATGCTACAAGTAGTACAGGGGCTGATGTCGGTGTTGTCGTTGGTGATCCGGCAACCGTAAATGGAAATAGCATGGAGGTAAAGTTTACAAAAGATACCTCAGCTTCAACCTTGCGCTATAGTTATAAAATACCGGCAGCGGCAAAGGGCAAAGCCGTTACCTTTACCTTCAGGGCAAAGGCCAGTAATGGACAGGAGATCACATTGAAAACGGAAGCTTATGCGATCCGTAATATGGATATGGCTTTGGACTTGACGGGGAAGGATGGTGCGGCTTGCTTTTTTTCTGTTGCCGACTTGAAATGGTATACTGCGGCAGAAGCGGCAGCAAACCCGGATAAAATTGATTTTGTTTATTTGTACCGGGCATTGCCGACAGTGACCTATGCACATTCCTTGGTCGCGCCCACGGCGGATACCGGCTATTTTCCGAGTTTCACTTTGCCGGCAGGATTAACCAATAAAACGAAGATTGTGAAGGCTTGGACCGTGCGCGACCAGCAGCTGGCAAGATTGCAATATAGTGTATTTGTTGATGATATGGATCTGGAAGATAAATCTTTTGCAGATGCCCCGGATTTTGCCATTAATCTCAAAGCTGAAGCAGGAATATGGGTGCAGACAGCCGATGGTAAATACAACGCTTATGTATTTGTGAATAGCGTAAATAATACCACCAAAGAAATGAAGATAAGTGTAAAAAGATTGCAAGTAAAATAAGGATATGGGTGTGAGGATATGGCTAAAAGTCAAGTTAGGCATGTTGGGGGTCGCTTTTATGGCGATCCTCGGTAGCGCCTACGGGCAACAGGCAAAGGTCACTTCGGTAAAAGGTAAGGCGCAGGATCTGCAGGTACAGGTAGATATCCCGGCTGCAGGTGTCTATAGCTTAACTTCGGAAGGTGAAGTGACTGATTTGAATAAAATAAAAGCCGCCGATAAAACGGGTATGGTGACACTGTATGCTACGATTGAGGTTCGTGCTTCGCGACCGACCAAGCGTATCGTATTTGATAGTTTTAGGGGTGCGAAGCAGGATCTCGGTAAATTCTATTTTGAGAAAGGTAAGCAAACGGTCAATATGCTGTTGCCTGCCGATTTTAAGGTTAAAGCTGTTTCGATCCATGCATTTGTACCACCAGTTGTGCCTCTTGCGGCAGAAAATTATAAACCCCGTATTGTTCCGCCTGCAGGACATCCCCGATTATGGGTGAATAATGAATCTTTGCTGCTCGTTAAAGGTAGGCTTAAAGAGGCTGATCATCTGGAGGCGTGGGAAAAAGTGAAAGCGCTTGCGCTGCAGCCTGTTCAGTTTACTTTCGATCCGGATAAAGAAACGTTTTACGACGAAAAGCTCGAGCGCGCTATCGAAGCTAAAGCATTTTATTACCTGATGTCTGACGACCAAAAAATAGGGAAGGAGGCGGTGGTACTGGCAGATCAGTACTTAGAAATGTTGGAGTTTGGGAACGTATCCTATGGAGATATAACGCGTGAGTTAGGGCGTGCTATTTATACCGGAGCGTTGGTTTATGACTGGTGTTACGCTTTGTTGGATATGCGCACCAAAACAGGCTTACATAAAAATATGATGCGTCTGGCGCAGGATATGGAAATTGGCTGGCCACCGTTTTATGGTATCGAAAGTATTATTAATGGACATGGGAACGAGGCGCAGATATCGCGCGATTTGCTTGCAATGAGTATTGCTTTGTATGACGAAGATCCCGTACCTTATAAATATACTTCCTATTCCATTTTGGAAGAATTGGTTCCGATGCGCAAGTTTGAGTATCAGTCGCCGCGTCATAATCAAGGGGTTGATTACGGCGGATATCGTTTTGGCTGGGAAATGCATGGTGCCTGGTTGTTTGACCGCATGCTGGGCTATCCAGTTTTCGATGATAATATCAAAAATATGCCGTACTATTGGCTCTACATGCGGACGCCGGATGGTAAAATGTTGCGTGACGGAGATATGTTCAACGTAAAGTACAACAGCAGTGATGACTTCTATTGGAAAAATCCCCAAACCATGCTTCTTTGTTATGCTTATTCAGGTGATCCGGTAATCAAGGCTGAGTTTATCAAGCAGGGCAGTTTGCCAGATAATCCAATCTTGTTTCTCTTGTTGGACGATCCTAAATTGAAACCAGATTTTGGACGTGATAAAATGCCGTTGACCAAAGATTTTGGACCTATTTTAGGGTCTATGGTTGCCCGCACAGGATGGAGTGAAGATAAAGAAAGTTCTAATGTTGTTGCAGAGATTAAGGGGGGTGGTTATCATTTCGGCAATCATCAGCATGCAGATGCTGGGGCTTTACAGATTTACCACCATGGAATTCAGGTCGGCGATCTGGGTTTGTATCTTTCGTATGGCTCTCCCTATGATTTTAACTTTAATAAACGGTCGGTCTCGCACAGTATGATGCTGGTGCGTGATCCTGCCGAGCCCCTTTTGTTCCGAACAAAAACCAATGATGGTGGAACGCGCTTCAGTCAGCGTTTTCCGAGGACGGTTGATGAAGTTATCCATGATTCGTGGTATCATACCGGTGAAATTAGGGCTTCAGCTTTCGGTCCGGATCCCATTCAGCCGAACTACAGCTATTTTAATGTAGATCTAACCGCAGCATACACGGCTAAAGTAAAAGCTTATGCTAAAAGTTTCTTATTTCTGAATTTAAAGAGAAAGGATGTGCCGGCTATCATTGTGCTATTGGACGAGCTGGAAACGAACGATCGAAAATTTGAGCCCTATTGGCAGATTAATACCCTGGAAAAGCCAGTGAAGACGGAACAAGGATTTGTGCTGAGCAGTACGTTTAAAAATGTAGCTGGTTCAACTTATGTGGATCTGCTGAAACCGAAGCTAGCGGACAGTGAGGTTAATATGTATTCAGGCGATTCGACAGCTTTTGTTTTTGGTGATCTTTATCACGTGAAATCTCCTTGGCCAGAGGCACGGGGAACGCGGATTATGGTTTCTCCTAAACAGCAAAATAATCAGTTTAGTTATGCTTCGGTTTTTCAGATGACGGAAAGCGGCTCTTCAAAATTACCATTGCACTACGACGAAAAATCGAATTATTACATCATCAAAGTAGCTGATCGTTTGCTTGTTATTGCAAAACCAAACCGATATCTTGATGAGCCTATTGAGCTTGTGGTGCCGGGAGATCAGTCTTATGAAGTTGTTGTGGTTGGGTTGAAAGATGGTTTCTGGAATATGAAAAGTTCATTAAAAAATAGTAGCTTTAATATAAATGTTCTTAAGGGAAATCATACAACCAGTTGGAAATCTAAAGCCGAAACTATTTATTTATCTCCGGGTAGGCGGTATGATGCCCAAGAAGGAAGGATTAATTAAAGAATATATTGTTTAAATTTTTTTAATGATTTTGTATTCTTATTTTTGTGCCAAATTGTATACAATATGAAAGAGGATTCGCTTGCCTATAAGGTTTATTTAGAAGTGCGTAAGAAAATTTTGTCTAGTCAACTGGTTGGGGGGGCAAGATTGGTGGAGAGCGCTTGGGCAGATAAGCTTAATGTAAGCAGAGTTGCTGTTCGCGAGGCATTTATGCGTTTAGCTGGAGAAAGTCTGGTTGAATTTGGTGAAAAAGGTGGTTGTTTTGTGAAGAAAATGACGGTCGAAGATGTAAAGGATATTCGTGAACTTCGAGAACTTCTCGAAATAGGGGCCTTGAAGATTTTGTTTTCAAAGAAAAATAAACAACTTATCGAAGATTTGGAATTGATATGCAATGATTTTTCTGAAATGGTTAGCAAAGGGTATTATGGTGGTGCGTGTGAAGCGGATGTACGCTTTCATGAGCGGATTATTGAGGGGACCTGTAATTCAAGATTAATTTCCATTTACAAGAACAGTAATATCCCTTTATTTCATATGAAACTTGGAGCTATTATGGGCCAAATGGAGGATTATTTGGATACGGAAAAAGAGCATCGTGCGATTGTGGATGCGCTGAAAGCTGATGATTGGAATAAGGCTTACACTACGCTGGTGCATCATTTGGATCGAGGTGAGCAGGAAGCTTTGGAATTAGTTTAGTATTTTTGGTTTTTATAGCGGGTCTATTGGTTACAATAGACCCTTTTTTGTACAGTCCCACTGTAATAATTGCCCATTTTGGGCTTCGGTAACAATTAGTCCTTGAATGCCTTGTCGATCCAAGGCACAATTCGTTGGATTCATTCCAGGAGTAAAAATTTCCTTTGTAGTCTTGCTGTTGATATCCATCGAGAGGATGTGCTGTGATCCATAGATTGCCGCAAAAAGATGGTTATCATGACTTAAAGCTATCCCGTCTGGGCCGATGCTCCCGCCTGTTTCTAGGAATTTTTCACTATGTTCTACCTGACATGATATAGGATTCCAGCGCATTCGCCATATCCATTTGGTACCTGTTTCGGCCACGAAGAGCGAACAGTGATCTGCTGCGAAGGCCAATCCGTTTGGATAGAATAAATCGGTTTGGATTTTAGCAAGCAAGCCATGTGTATTCAGGCAACAGAGGTATCCTGTGCCATCCGCTAAGTCATCTCCTGGGCAGGTAAACAATAGGTTGCCAAGTCGGTCAAAACATAAATCGTTGGGCATCTTTAAGGGTTTTCCTTTAATTTCTGTAGTGATGGTCGTGCATTTTTTGTGAATGGGATCATAGTAGCGTATGCTATTTTGTTGTGAATCGCAAAACCAGATATTTCCTTTTTTGTCTATCGCAATCCCATTGGGATGGCCGCCAACGGCTATTCTGCTATGCCGATTGTTTTTATAGTAAACCAAGTTTCCTGCTTCTTTCTCGACAAGCCATATGTTGCCCTTATGATCGAAAGCCGGGCCCTCCGGAAATTGAAGTCCGTCTAAAAGAATATTCATTTTTAAAAATTTTAAAATTTATTTTAAATGTATACAAAAATATCGTAATTTGGTATACATAAAGTAATGCGAATTTAAATACAAATTGCTGCGTCATACGCAGCCGTAATGATCCAATTATAACAATAATAAATAGCAAAATTTTTAATAAGCATGCAAGAAAATGAAAAATCATCCGCTATACTGCGGGAGAATGCAAGATGGATACCTGGTGGAGTGGTGTCCTTAAACAGGAAGTCAGATCCTAATATCTGCTTCGTAAAAGGAGAGGGCAGCCAAGTCGAAGATATTGACGGCAATAGGTACATTGATTATCAGGCCGGATTTGCAGCATCTTTTTTGGGGCATAATGATCCCGATGTCAATGCTGCAGTGTTGCAGACATTGCAGGAGCAGCAAGTGTTGATGGGAGCAGGGCCAACCTTATTAGAAGGTGAATTTGCAGAGCTTTTTTGTCAGTCTGTTCCTTCCGTGGAGAGTGTTCAGATCACGACGACAGGATCGGAAGCAACTTACCATGCCATCCGTATTGCCCGGGCTGTAACAGGGCGTGATCACGTGATTGTGATGCAGGGCGGGTATAATGGTTGGCATAATGATGTGTCGTGTAATGTGATCAGCCAACGTGCAGATGTGGGGTCGTACCAAAGCCCTGGGGAATATCCTTTCGATTCATTAAGTGCCGGTGTTCCCAAAAACCACAGCGATTTAGTCCATATTGTGAACTATAATGATTTAGAAAGCGTGCTGTATGTGGTTCAAAAATATGATGTTGCTTGTATTTTATTGGAACCGATTTTACAGAATATTGGAATTGTAAAGCCACAGGAAGGTTATTTGGAGGGTTTGCGTAAAATGGCCGACGAGCAGGGATTTCTATTGATCTTTGATGAAGTGAAAACCGGATTTCGACACGCACTGGGCGGATACCAGTCGATCTGCGGTATTCAACCAGATCTTTCAACATTCGGAAAGGCGGTTGCAAACGGCTATCCATTGGGTGTTATTGCAGGAAAGAAAAAATATATGGATTACTTTGTGGATCCCGACAAATCCAAAAGAGTTATGATTGCCGGTACTTTTAATGCTTTTCCATTAACTACTGCGGCGGCAATTGCGACATTGAAAAAATTGGGTAGCTCCAAACATGGCGTTTATGCCCATGTCGAAGCATTAGGTGCGCGTTTGGAGCAAGGATATAAGGAAATATTTCCTAAATTAGGCATACCATTTTATGTCGCACGACAAGGATCTGCCTTCTGTACATATTTTATGGATCATGCGCCTGTGAATTTTCATGATATTTTGGATAACCACAACTTTGAATTGGATACCCAATATCGTAAGAAGCTCATTAAAGAGGGAATTTTCAATTTTCCAGCGCCAATTAAACAAGGAAGTATCTCCTTTGCACATACTGAGGAGGATATTGACAGGACTTTGGAAGCAACTGAACGCGTGATAAAAAGTTTGTAAACCCTAACTATGAAAATAACCGCTATTGAAACCTTTGTGTGCCATGCGCGCATGCGAAATTGGATTTTTGTCAAAATCATCACCGACCAGCCTGGTCTTTGGGGCTGGGGCGAAGCCACATTAGAATGGCACACGCAGAGTGTGGTCGGTGCAATCAAAGATATTTCTCAATTGTTGATCGGGGAGGATCCTCGTCGTATCGAGTATCTATGGCAGATGATGTATAGACAACACTTCTGGCATGGAAACGGGATCGTTCGAGGTACGGCCATCAGTGGTATTGATATCGCCTTATGGGATATTCTGGGCAAAATACACAATGTTCCTTGTCATGAGCTGTGGGGCGGCCGAGTACGTGATTATATTCGTTTGTATTGTCATTTAGGAGGTGGTCGCATGGAGGATTTTTATGAGACGGCTCCAGATGATGCGAAGAGATTTGGTGATCTTGCGCTGAAAGCCGTTGATGAAGGTTTTACAGCTTTTAAATCGATGGCTGTTCCTGAAACCATGTCTTTAGAAGGTCTTCGCCCAATTAAATATGCAGAGGCTTGTGTAAAGGCCATGCGTGATGCGGTGGGCGACGATATTGACATCATGGTAGATTGTCACGCGCGGCCTAGTCCACGTATGGGGATGCAGTTTGCTAAAGCGCTGGAGCCTTATGGGCTGTATTTTTTTGAAGAACCCTGCTGGCCAGAGACCATGGAAGATATTGCCTTAATCCAGCGTGCTGTTACCACACCTATTGCTTCGGGCGAACGATTGATTGGTGTACATGCATTCCGGGATATGCTCGAGAGGCGCGCGGTGAGTGTGATTCAACCCGATATCACTCATTGCGGCGGTCTTTCTGAAGCGCGTAAGATCGGGGCTTTGGCTGATGCCTATCGTGTGTCAATGGCACCACATAATCCACAGGGCCCTGTGAGTACAGCAGCCTCTATCGAGCTGGGTTTTGCAACACCTTCCTATATTATTTGTGAGAGCGTGCATAAGGACGTCGAATGGCGGCAGGATGTAGTTACCGAAGGGTTTAAGGTTCAGGAGAAAGGGCGTATTGTGCTTCCGAATACACGACCTGGATTGGGTATTGAAATCAATGAAGAAGAAGTGAAGAGACATCCTTTTCAGCAGGAGATATTGCAGCGAACATTTTACAAGGATGGTAGCGTAGGGGATTGGTAGTCTTAATATTGGTACTCTTAAAATAGCGTAGATGGAGGAATTTAAGAATAAAGTTGTGTTGATCAGCGGGGGGCTCGGTGATATCGGAAGAGCAATGGCTGAGGCATTTTTAGCGCAGCAGGCCATCGTCTGTATCTCAGATCGGTTTGAACCCCATATCGCTAACGAGCGATGGCCGCTATTAGGAAGATCCCAAACTGGCATCTTTTACGATCAGGTTGATGTGGCTGATGCAGCACAGGTGGACGCCTGGGTTGCACGCATACATCGCGAGTTTGGGGCGATATCCGTTGGGATTGCCAATGCTGCCTGTGTTACGATCAAAGATTTTAGGACATTGACAAGCCACGAATGGCGGAATGAAATGGCCGTTAATCTTGATGGTGCATTTTTTATGGCCAATGCCTGTGCAAAATCATTTATAGCGGGTGGTACTGCGGGTTCAATTGTATTTCTCGGTAGCTGGGCAGCACATGCAGTCCATCAGAATTTACCGGCTTACAGTGTTTCGAAGGCAGGGATAAGGATGCTCTGTCAGGCCTTGGCACTTGAGTATGCCAAAGATGGGATTCGCATCAATGAAATTGCGCCAGGCTATGTCAATGCAGGATTGAGTAAAATTGTATGGTCGACAAATAGTGAACTTCAGGAAAAAGCAAAAGCGATCGTGCCCCTCGGTGAGATCATCGAAGCTGATGAGATCGCTAAACAGGTCCTTTGGATTTGTTCAGACAACTGTAAGCATATGACTGGTACTTCTATTGTGATGGATGGCGGTCTTTCCTTGATTAGACCTTAGGCTATGAAACAAAAAGATAGCTTTAAAGATACAACAGGAAGGTTGGCCGCAAGGTTCGGACTTAGTCAGGCTGATATTACGCCGCCGATCGGTATTTATTCCCGTAATTGGGGTGCTGCTGCCTTTGATCAGGCGACAGCTATCCACCAGCCGCTGATGATGCATTGTTTGTATATCGCATCCTTTGATCAACCGCCTGCAATTATAGTAACTGCAGACCTGGGCTGGTGGAAAAATGCAGCCGATGAGAAAGCTTTGCGCTTTGCGCTACTTGAGCATTTTGATCTCGATGAATCGCAGCTGATTTTTGCACTATCACATACACATGCAGGCCCAAGTATCTGTTCGAGCGATGCCGGGCAGCCTGGCGGACAACTGATTGTGCCTTACCTGAAATTTCTTACACAACAGGCGATATCTTGTATTGAAACGGCACGCAGTACGCTGTTTAAAGGAAGTTTGATCTGGAATTATGGCGTTTGTGATTTGGCAAGCGACCGTGATTTGAAGGTGGATGCACAGTATCTGATTGGTTACAATCCATTGAAAACAGCCGATACAACGCTGTTGGTCGGGCGATTACATGACAGTGCCGAAAATTTAAAGGCGGTTATTTGCAATTATGCATGCCATCCCACAAGTTTTGCTCATGAGAATGACTTGATCTCACCCGATTTCGTAGGCGAAATGCGAAATACGGTGGAAAGCGTGCTTGCTGTACCTTGTCTTTTTTTGCAGGGCGCATCGGGAGATCTGGCTCCACGGAGACAGTATGTAAAGGATCCGACAATAGTAGAAGCCAATGGAAAACAGTTGGGATATGCCGTGCTTGCGACACTGGCCCAAGAACAGCATAGTCATAAAAACTGGGGGTTTAGAGAGGCATTGATTTCAGGAGCTCCATTAGCCTGCTGGGAATTTCAGGAACAGCCTGTTTCAACCGATTTTAGACAAACGGTAGTATCGGTCAAAGTACCTTACAAAAATCTGCCTAGTCCCGAAGCCATTTTAAAGGAATATGAAAGCTGTACCGATCGTGTGCTCAAAGACCGCCTTTGGCGAAAATATAATACATGTAAATCTATTGGGAACAAAAAGGAAGCAATTATTCCCGTATGGATATGGAAAATGGGAGATGCGGTATTAGTAGCCCAGGCCAATGAAGCCTATTCCTGTTACCAAATGGAGGTTAGGGCTCAGTTTCCAGATCACACAATTGTTTTTATCAACATTGCCAATGGATATGTAGGGTATCTCGCACCAAGGGAGCTTTATGATAAGGATATCTATGCCGTGTGGCAAAGCCCTTATGCCAGTGGAAGTCTTGAAATACTTATTGAACAAACGAACTTAGGAATTCAAACATTATTGACCGATGAAACTCGATTGGATTGACATCATTATTTTTGCCGTATACATTATCGGTATAGTGGTACTGGGATTATATGCTTCTCGAAAAAACTCCGTTTCAAAACGTGATTATTTTCTCGCGGGCGATAAGCTGCCCTGGTGGATGATTGGCGGAAGTATCATTGCTGCAAATATCAGCAGCCATCATCTGGTAGGAGCCATGGGCGCTGCTTATAGTCGTGGTTTCGTAGCGATTACCTTGGAGTGGGGAGCCATTCTAATCGGTTTTAATGCATTGCTTTGGATATTTCTGCCATTTTATATCCGAAATGGCTTTTATACGATTCCCGAATACCTCGAAAAAAGATATGGCAATGCTACCCGCGTGCTTTATGCTATTCTGATCTTGTTTACCTATGTATTCGTGGAGATTGGTGCTGTTCTTTATTTGGGTGGCCTTTCGTTACATGCTTTGTTCGGTATTCCTATCCTATACAGTATTTTTGGCATGGCAATTCTAACGGGCTTGTATACGGTGTTAGGGGGGCTGAAGGCGGTAATATGGACAGAAATGGTGCAGCTTGTCATTCTGGTGCTGGGGGGGATAGTTTTGACTTTTGCAACCATCGATGCAGCGGGAGGATTTCAGTCTGTTATCGATTCAACCAAAGATTGGAAAATGTTCTATCCCGCAACTGATCCTGATTTTCCCTGGACCATGTATCTTGGCGGGTTGTTATGTATTAGTGTGTTTTATTGTGCCACAAATCAATTTATTGTGCAGCGCGTATTGGCTGCAAAGAATGAATGGCATGGACGCATGGGGGTAATCTTTGGCGATTACCTTAAATTTTTGGTTCCGCTGATTATTACCATTCCAGCATTGGTTGCTCCTAAATTCTTACCGCATCTCGATCAGCCCGATTTGCTGTTCGCGACCTTGGTAGAAACATTATTGCCCAAAGGTCTGGTAGGGTTGGTTATGGCCGGATTAATCTCGGCAATTATGTCTCATATTTCGGGTGCGATCAATTCCTGTACGACGATTCTGACAGTTGATATCTATGGCCAGTACATTAATAAAAATGCAACGGACTATGAAGCCATCCGTTTTGGGAAGCGCGCCGGAGTAGCGATTATCGTTCTCGGAATCATGAGTGCAGTTGTTCTAATCAGTTATTCGGATAAACCAGTTTTTCTTTATCTAATGAACCTATATGGTCTCTTCACACCAGGTATTGCAACTATGTTTTTGATGGGTGTATTTTGGAAAAGAACAACATCGCAAGGAGCATTGACGGCTGGTTTATTGACCATTCCGCTGTCTTTACTTTTGGAATATGCATTGCCTGAAATGCCATTTTTCAATCGAACTGGTATTGTATTCTGGACATGTATGATCGCTTGTGCAGTAGTCAGTCTAATGACACCTGCGGTTGCAGAAACGAGGTTGACAAATCTTGTGCTCACAGGCGAAACTTTTCAGGTTCCCGATCAGGATAAAGCCGCTTATCGAGGATTTCGAAATCCAACGCTGTGGTGGATAATCATTACGGTGCTTGTACTCTATTTTTATGTACGTTATTTTTAACTTAACTTGTTGCAAGATTTACTTATTAAACGCTTCAAATAAAGGAAAACATGCTGAAAGAACTGCACGAAAAAATTAAAAATATTTTTCCAAAAGTTGTTGCTATACGCCGCCACATCCATCTAAATCCCGAATTGTCCTTCCAGGAGTTCGAGACAAGTGCTTATATTCAGCAAAAACTAGTAGAGTTGAATATGCCATTTAAGGTTGTAGCCAATACCGGTGTAGTTGCTGTGCTGACGGGTGAAAAAGCAATGAGCAATGATATTATTGTGCTGCGGGCTGATATCGATGCATTACCAATCCATGAACAAAACAAGGTGAGTTATAAGTCCCGAAATGAAGGTGTGATGCACGCTTGTGGCCATGACTTTCATACGGCCAATCTTTTGGGCGCAGCGTCAATATTGAATGCGTATAAAGCCGAATTTTCCGGAAAGATCGTTTTCCTGTTTCAGCCTGCGGAGGAAAAGATACCCGGTGGGGCTATCCAAGTTTTGGAATCTGGAATTTTGGAATCTTTTGGTGGTACCATCAAAGCTGTACTAGGGTTACATGTAAGTCCTCGTGTTGCATTGGGGAAGGTCGGTTTGCGTTCCGGCCGGTTTATGGCTTCAAGTGACGAGTTTTATTTTACCATAAAGGGGCGCGGTGGTCATGCTGCAGAGCCGCATAGGGCTATTGATCCGATTATGATCGGTGCACAGTTGCTCACGACCTTGCAGCAGATTGTTAGCCGAAAAGCCAATCCCGATGTACCTTCTGTATTAACCTTCGGACGTTTTATTGGTGATGGGGCAGCTAATGTTATTCCAGAAGAAGTGAAATTAGCTGGAACATTCCGTACAATGGATGAGGTATGGCGCAGGGAGGCACTAGCAACGGTGGCTGAAATAGCAGCCACGCTTCCCATGTCGCTTGGGGCAGAGGTCGATGTTGAAGTACGGCATGGTTACCCTGCTCTTTATAATGATCCTACCTTAACGCAAAAAGTCAAAGCGATTATTGCGGATACAATGGGGGCAGACGTGCCACAGGAACTCGACATCTGGATGGCAGCGGAGGATTTTGCCTATTATTCTTATCGTTATCCTTCGCTGTTTATGTTGATCGGAACTAATAACGATGAACCTTCAACCCAATATGGTCTTCACAATCCACAATTCAACCTTGATGAAAAAGCGTTCGAAACAGCGATGGCTGTTATGGTCAATGCTGCGATCTCCCTTTTGAATGAATCAGATGAATAGAAAAGAATTTTTGATGTCCTCTTTTGCATTTGGACTATCCTATGCCGTTAATGCGAATAACAAGGTGTTTTCAAGGCAAGAGAACGTAAAAAAAATAGGAATCATCGGACTGGACATTACCCATGCTGTGGCATTTACAAGGGCGATCAATACGGCAGATAGCAATCATCCCTATGGAAAATTCAGGGTTGTTGCGGCTTATCCCTATGGAAGTAAAACAATCCCTTTAAGTATCGAGCGTATTCCGAAAATTACAGCGGAAGTGCAACAGCTCGGGGTTTCGATTGTATCAAGTATTGCCGAGCTATTGAAAAAAGTAGATTATGTGCTTTTGGAGACAAATGATGGAAATCTACATTTGGAACAGGCACTTCAAGTAATCAAAGCTAAAAAACCTTTATTTATCGATAAACCAATAGCGAATTCCTATGTGGACGCTTTCAAAATTTTTGAAACGGCAAAAAACTACGATTGTTCTGTATTTTCCTCAAGCTCATTGCGTTACATTAATGGGCTTCAGGAATTGGATCGAGCCAATATTATTGGGGCTGATGTCTATTGTCCGGCGGTAACGGAACCTTCACATAAGGATCTCTATTGGTATGGTATCCATGGGGTTGAAATGTTATTTGCGTTGATGGGACCGGGATGTCGTTCGGTGAGGACTGTTCAGGAAGAGGGTACTTCGTTTTATGTTGGGGACTGGTCGGATGGAAGAATTGCCTCACTTCGGGGCATTCGCGAGGGGAAGGATGATTTTGGTGGTACGGTTTTTTTGAAAGATCAGATTGTACATTTGGGACAATTTATGGGCTATGGCCCCTTGTTGGATAAGATCCTTACGTTTTTCGAAACGGGCGTAAGTCCGGTGGACGAAAAGGAAACCTTGGCAATATGCGCATTTATTGACGCCGCCGAAGAAAGTAAATTAAACGGTGGCAAGGCAGTTTTGCTTCAAAAATAGAGGCGGCGGTTTCAAAAATAAAGGATAGAGCCTGCTTAATAATTACTCGCCACCGTAATCAACAATGGACTATTAAAGATTGAAGCGGGGGATATGACGGTTTCGTTCAGGGGAACAGTATTGCCATAACGCTCTTTCAATTTAGCTTTTACTTCGGGACTGCTTAAATCAAAATCTTTCAGCTTTTCCAGCTTCCCAATTTCGATGTCTGCTCCACGTTGGTATATTTTCCAGATCAATTCCGAGCAATAGATCTTATCGTCTGACCATTCGAATGTCGCGTCGTAATTTTTGCCGATAAAATTTTTGCCGATTGCTTTGATTTTGGCTATTGTCGAGCTGTTTAGTATATTGTTGGCATTTTTGAGGCGTTTGACGGCGTAATGTTGCTTTTCGCCACGCGCAATCCAGTGTTCCAGCTTCGTTACAGTTACAGGCTGTACGGCTTCCAACACGTAAGGTTTGCCTTGTTCGTAAAAAATAATGCCACAATGGGAATAGGGAGAACGTGTTGCTAATTGGATGGCCTTGCATTGTGGTGAAATAGAAGACTGAAAGATCATATCGCCATCGTTGAACTGGGGCAATTTTGAATTAGCTTTCGATTGCTTGGAAATCATTGGCTTTTTTTGCGCATGGACTGGTAGCGTCAGCGCTGTAGTGATCATAAGATAACTAACAAGAGATATCAGGTAAATAAGTGTCTTTTTCATTGTTTTATCGATGAAGTTACTGAAATAGTTTCATGATTTTCTTTGACTTGGTCCTTTCGGCGAGTTGGAAAGCAGATAATACGTCGGATTCATATTGATATACTTTCTCCGTGCTGGCACCTTTCTGCAAAAGATAATCTATGGCTATTTTGTTTTTCATTAAGATCGCTTTTCCAAGTAATGTACATTGTGTGAAGCTATAATCTGCTTTAACTTCATCTATACCCAGACGGTTCAGACTATTTAAAGAAGCTTTACGGATAAAATCCATGTCATTTTTTTCTATTGCCATCTTCAAGACTTCGAAATCATTAAATTGTCTATTTCGAGGCAGAAATAAGCGGTAAAATTGTTTGGCAATAGCATACTGATCCTTTTCTAAAATCCGATGAATGGCATTGCTGCTAAATTCCTCTACTGTGGAAAATCCATGCAGCTGACTAAAAAATAAAAGTATATTTTCAAAAGGGAGCATGGTCGTTTCGAGTTGCAGGAGGCCATGGAGGTCATTCGTGTCAAACAGCTCCTCTATGTGCTTCAGACTATCCAACGTCATCGTGCGAACTGCCGGCTGCATGCTAGGCAGCCAATTTGAGGATTTGGATACAACAAATCTGTGGTCGGTAATCTTATAACTGGCGGAAATGGGAGGAGTATCAAAGCTAATGATCGTTATTATTGTATCGGATAGCTCATAGTGCTTTGATCGAAGGTGCTCTACCGTTGAATTTGTAAATACCGCGTTTAAATCAACCTGAATTGTGTTGATTTGATTCTCCTCAGCCGACAAATTGTAACAAAGTATTCCTTGGTCGCTGATGTAAAAGGGCAGTTTGTCGCCTGTCTGTTGCTGTATATCAAACACCATACTGCTTTGGGATGAAAAAAGTACCGTTGGCAGGAATGATAGCCAACAAAGTAAGTAAAGACCTGTTTTTAGCCATTGGCGATTAATAGGATAAAATGATCGCATAATTAATCGTGATACTGTTCTAAAAACTGATTGATCTGATTCGTTAGACCGAAAGATTCTGTTTCCAATAAATTGATTTCAGCCTCTATCTCGGTTGTCGTCGGTGATAAGGTTAGCTTTTGGTACACCTGAATGTCCAGTTCCAAAACAGCTAATTGCAGCGCTAACAGATGCTTTCCCTCGGTAGTATGGAGCTGCAGTTCGTTGAAGGCATGTTTTAAACGTTCCAGTTCAGCAATTGACTTTTGAAAGTCATTTTCATCGGCCTTGCCAAAGTTCGGATAGGTTTCACCCAAGGTACGAAAAGCATCGAGGTATTCTTCCTCTGACATTTCATAAATATTCGAATAGAGCATATTGTACGCATCGATGGCGTCATAGGTCTCCTCATCCATTAAGTCTTCGCGATAGTTTTCGACCAATTGGTTGATGTCTTGAGATTCAATTTGTATGATTGATTCAATATCTTGTTTGATAAGATTGGCTAATTCCATGCTTTATGCTTAAATAAATCAAAGTCTCTCTCAGCCTACAAATGTGCTGACAAAGATTTTCGTGACTATGGTATAGACAAAGATCATGTTTTATCGTAAAATTTCAATCCCTATAATCCGCTAATTTCGATGAAAACCAGATCGATTTTTTCGTTACACAGATTTTTTCAAATTATTTAACTGGTTTTCAGTGCTGTATGTTCTATTTTAATTTTTATGAGTAAAAAGTACTCAATATATTTTGCAGCGTTAAATTTAATCTCCATATTTGTTGAGTAAAAAATACTCAACAGGATAAAGGAAAATTAGAAGTTATGATTGTATTAAATAAGCATCAGATAGTCACAGAGCAATTTCCAAATGGGGAGACAAAAGTGAAAGATTTTGATCAGTTGATCTTAAAGAACAATCTCATCGAATTTACTTATCAGGAGGATGGCGATTTGATCCGCTTGCTTTTTGTCAAAAAGCGACTGGACGAGGTTCCCTGCGAATCTTGCCGTCTACTGATTCGATATATGCCCTATAGCCGCATGGATCGTAAGATTGAAGGTGATTTGTTTACCTTACAGTATGTGGCTGACTTTATAAATAGTTTACAATTTGATACGGTATCTGTTGTCGAGCCACATTCCAATGTGACGTTGGAGCTCCTGGCGAACAGTGTGGGGATTTATCCGGCACTGGACTGGTTGCCACAATTAATGGAAAAACTTGATTTTTCAGCTCAAGACCGGATTGTTTTTCCGGATAAAGGAGCCGCGGCACGTTATATCAACAGTGGTTATGAAAATAGCTGCATTTTTGAGAAGAAGCGAAACCCACAAACAGGCCGAATCGAAGGGATGGAGCTCAAGGCCGGGGATATTCCGCTCGGGGCAAAATGCATTATTGTCGATGACTTATGTTCTGCAGGTGGAACCTTTCTCTGGGCAGGGAAAATTTTGAAAGAAATGGGAGCTAGTGTGGTCTATCTTTTGGTTACACATTGTGAACCTCGAATTTTTAAAGGCGCATTGCTGGATGATGATTCACCGATAGTCAGTGTGTTTACCACCAATTCAATGATGGATACGGTCCATCCTAAAATAAATTATATCAACTTAACAAATGAGAACCATGTTTAAATCGATGAACAAAAATCCAATCCTTTGGACAGATGGTTACAAATTGTGTCATAAGGATCAATATCCGGATCATACACAATGGGTATACGAAACCTGGACTCCACGCATGTCACGCCTAGAAGGTATCAATCATGTTGTTTTCTTTGGACTTCAAGGGGCACTCGCCGAAATCACCAATTCATTTGATGAGAACTTTTTTGCCCAGCCGGAAGAAAAGGTCGTCGCGGCGTATGAGGAAGCAATCGCATCCGTTTTTGAGCCGACAAACGTTAATTTTGCCTCAACACATGAATCAAAACATATCCGCGATCTGCATCGATTGGGCTATCTCCCAATCAAAGTAAAAGCCTTGCCCGAGGGCAGTCTAGTGCCAATCGGTGTGCCGATGTTTACGATTGAAAATACACATCCGGATTTTTTCTGGCTGCCCGGATATCTGGAGACACAGCTATCCGCTTACGTCTGGTCGCCGATGACTGCGGCGACGATAGCGGATCAATATAAAAGATTGTTGATGGGCTTTGCGGAGAAAACGGGCGACGTCAATAAAGTTTTCACGCAAGCCGGAGATTTTTCCATGCGTGGCATGGGTTCTCCCGAAACAGCATATCGTACAGCCGGTGGGCATCTATTAAGCTTCGGTGTATCGGCTACGCTTTCTGTCAGAGAGTATCTGAAATCGTACTACCATGCAAAAAGTGATGTAATGATGTATACCCCATCCACGGAACACAGCGTTATGTGTTCCTATGGAGACGACGAAGTGGAAGCTTTCAGGCATCTCATCACCAACGTCTACCCAAGTGGAAATATCTCTATTGTATCAGACACCTATGACCTCTGGCATGTCGTCGATCATGTTTTGCCGCAGTTGAAGGACATTATTATGGCAAGAGCGGGTAAAGTGGTGATCCGTCCCGATAGTGGCGATCCTGTAAAAATTATCTGTGGTGATGCAGAATCTGATCGCAGTACTGTTCAGAAAGGTATTGTCGAACGTCTATATGAACTTTTTGGCGGCACGACCAACAGCAAAGGATTTAAGGAGCTGGATTCACATATCGGAGTGGTATATGGCGATTCCATTACACTAGATAGGGCCAATGAAATCTGTCAAGGTCTGCTTGATAAGGGTTTTGCTTCCACCAATACCATATTGGGAATAGGCTCTTATACCTATCAATATGTCACACGCGATACTTTTGGTTTTGCGTTAAAAGGGACTGCCGAAATTGTCAATGGAGAATTTAAAGCAATTCAGAAGCGTCCCGCTACAGATACCGGAAACTTTAAGAAATCGCAAAAGGGTATGGTGGCTGTTGTTTTCGAACATGATGAACTTCGTTTAATAGATAACCTGAACCCACAAACTGTAGCTGAACTGGAAAATAGAAACTTGCTGCGAGAATGTTATTTGAACGGTGAATTTATTCACACGTCTAGCTTTGAGGAAATAAGAAATAGATTAAAAACCGAAACAATTCGAGTATATGGAAAATAGCGTAAACAAACCGTTTTTCATCCAGGATGAAAACGTAGCACAGTATGCACAATTAATGGCATCCTGGATTGCTCAGCAAGTGAAATCGGCCGGCCGTAAAGGACTTGTATTGGGAATGAGCGGTGGTATCGACTGCAGTGTTGTGGCTTGTTTATGCCGCCTTGCTCAAGTGGATGTACACTTGGTTATGATGCCCTATGGCAGCGATATGAATACTAGTAAAAGCCATCAGCATGCGATGGAGCTTATTCAGAAGTTTGATTTTCCCTATCATGTATTTGATATTCAGCCCGCGGTTGATGCCCTGACGATTCAGCGCGAAGGGTTTATAACGGAAGCCTCAGCAGCAAACAGAGCCTTGAGTATAGCGAATATCCGTCCACGTGTGCGGATGACCTATTTGTATCAATTTGCGCAGCTAGGAAGTAGATTTGTCATCGGTACAGGTAATATGGCCGAAGCTACCGTGGGTTATTTTACAAAATGGGGCGATGGTGCCTACGATCTGAATCCGCTGGCAATGGTCACTAAACAGGAAGTGTATACATTAGCAAAATACTTGGGCGTACCGGAATCTATTCAGTATAAAAGTCCGTCTGCTGGTCTTTGGGAAGGGCAGACAGATGAAGAGGAATTGGGGATGACTTATGCGCAAATTGATGGGTTTATTCTTAGCGGCACATCGGGCGACCTTACGATAGACGAACGTATTCGTAAGCGTATTGAGCAATCTGCACATAAGTTTGCTGCGATACCTACTTTTAAGGGGTAGTTTTAAATGTTTAAGTAAACTAGCGCAAGCGCGCTCAGGTTGATCGGACCGCAAGGACGATTAGCGTTTTAACGCAATAAATACGGACTTAAAGAAAATGAATAGCATGAAAACACCATTTGATCAGATTGTCGATGTGCAGCATATTGCCAGCGGCAAAAGCGATAATGTACCGGCAATGCTGGCCTTGGCACATGAGGAAAAGGTCGAGCCTGCAGCTTTGGATGCGAAACGAACACTGCTTTTGGCAATAGATGTTCAGAACGATTTTATGGAATCTATTGGGAGCCTCGCCGTCAAGGGTTCCAAAGGAGATGTTCACCGTCTAACACAGTGGATGTACCGCAATTTGGGTTCCCTGACACAAGTGATGTGCAGCCTTGATTGTCATTCGATGATGCAGATTTTCCATGCCGACTGGTGGGTGGATGCGGAAGGAAATCATCCGGAGCCATTTACCATCATTCGCTATGCCGATGTCCGCTACGGTATCTGGCGCGCTACCGATGGCTGCCATACAGCATTAGCGCTCGATTATCTCCAGCAGCTGGAATCTGCGGGTAAAAAACAATTGTGTATCTGGCCATACCATTGTTTGGAGGGAACCTGGGGTGCACAGCTTGAGAGTCAATTTACGAATATGCTCTATTTCCATAGTGCTGTGCGCAAGGTAAAACCGATCTTGGTTTACAAAGGACAGGATCCGTATACGGAGATGTATGGTATTATCAAAGCCGAGTATGATGACAATAAATTCGTAAACCATGCTGTACTTGAAGCAATACGGGCATACGATGCTATTTATATTGCGGGGGAGGCATCAAGCCACTGCGTATTGGCTTCGGCGGTACAGATTTTGGAATATTTTGAACATGATCGGTCAATTACCTCCCGTATTACTTTATTAACAGACTGTATGTCGCCGATCGGCGGATTCGAAGAGCAAACGCTACTGCAGTTTGACGCACTTAAAGAAAAATATGGGATACAGCTCAAACTGTCAACCGAAGTAAATTTGTAGCTCATGGAAAGTTCAATAGAAAAATACACCTATGTATATCCCAGACCGGCTGTCACAGTGGATTGTGTCATCTTTGGCTTTGATAAAAGCCAGCTCAAGGTATTATTGACAAAACGGGCAATAGAACCTTTCTTGGGAAAATGGGCATTTCCTGGCGGTTTTATCCAGGAAGATGAAACAGCCGAAGACTGTGCGCTTCGTAAGCTGCGCGAGGAGGCGGGTCTCCAGGATATTTTCCTTGAACAGCTATATACGTTTTCAGACTTAGCTCGTGATCCGCGTGGAAGAGTGATCAGCATTGCTTATTATGCACTTGTCAAGCCTGAAGCATATATGTTGCAAGCGGGTGTAGATATTGAAGCGGTTAGGTGGTTCGGCATTGATGAAAATAAAGATCTCGCTTTTGATCATATGCAGATCTTGAATACCGCAATCCAAAGACTCAAGGGGAAAATACGTTATCAGCCGATCGGTTTTGAACTTTTGCCCGAGCAGTTTACGTTGCCCGATTTGCACAATTTGTATGAAACCGTTCTGCAGCGCTCAATCGACCGCGGTAATTTTCGGAAAAAAATCCTCAGTATGGGGTTATTAATCGACCACAGCGATAAGCAAAAAGATCGGCGTGCTAGGGCCGCGAAGATCTATAGTTTTGACAGGGTAAAATATAAACAACTTACTGAATCGGGTTTTTATTTTGAAATATAAGTTTAACCATTGGAGCCAGACAGGCGGTCGTCAATGAACGACTGCCTGTCTGTTTTAACCCAGGCTGAATCTTTTGATATCTTTAATAAAGGCTCCGTGCAGATTTCATATCATCCCGCAATTGTCAGGTGAAGTCGGGTTAGGCTAACCCTGAAAATCGCCACAATCATGGACTTCAAACTGATCGATCAAAGCTTTCTGTGTGTAGTGTTTTGCGATACGTTTATTCTTTAGCAAAAGAGCATCCCCCTTTATTTGCAATTCGAAAATAGGTTCTTTCTCTACTCGCTTGAAGATAAATTCATTGTGTTGAGTCTTTAGGATTAAGCCCGCCTCGCTGCTGGTATAGGTGAAGTCCTTAATCTGGTAGATTTCATTCGAATCACAGACGTTGACCAAATGAAGCTGCTCTTTACTGATCTTGATTTCTGCAAGATCACAGGCATAACATATTCCCGAGAATTCGATCCCATATTTTTTAAAACTATTTTTGCTTTCCGGCCGAAGAACGGTAATGGGATAGAGCTGCCTGAAAAGCGTAAGGTCATCAACGGATAGCGAGGTTTGGTCTTGTTGTTTGTGTATGGAGTCTATGCTGGGAGCCCTGCTAAATACAACAGTAGATTTTTTAACCTCATTCTTTTGTTGGCAGTTAAAAAGCAATGCCACGCAGGGCAGAAAAATAATCTTTCGTATTAATTTCATTGTCGTTTCTTTTAGTAATGATTGTCGTTGCTGATAAACATATGGATTGACATGTAGTTTTCATTGTTCAATCTCGATACATTTTTTTTAAATAGAGACCGAAAAAAATCCCTATTTTCCGCTATTCGAAAAAACTGATAAATGCGGTATTTTTATCACATTCGCACGAGTCATAGGATGATTTAAATCAATGCGACAAAGACGAAAAATAGAAAAATTAACGCATGGCACATCGCATTTATATTTATAATGTAAATCTCAAGACCAAAGAAACATATCCTTTTTATCTGGCCGAATGGAATTACGAAATTCCTATCCTCATGCGGCCGTTATTTTCCGCCAATATTCGGTCTAAAGGTAGCCAGCTTTTTGCAAATAAGGAAGATGGAATCGCTAGGCTTCGCTATTTTTATGCGTTGTTGGCCGATAGGTATCAACTGCATTATAAAAAAAAATATTATGAGCCTGTGAACCGAATGTTTGAATTTTTGGGAGGCTTACCTTTCGATACATTTCAGATCGATGGGCGGGATGTGTTTAGCATGAACGCGGAGAAAGATACCCTGCAGGCTAAAGCATGGGCCGAAGAAATCAGCATGCAAGCCTTATTGTATGAACAAGCTGTCGATGAACAATCCTTAGATCCGCTGGGCTCGCTGTTGGAAACTTCTGGCTATGCTTCTTTTTTGGATGCTCTTCAAACCGATTGGATTGATTACGGATTGGGATTATGGTCGGAAGAGCTTTTGCGGGACAAAGGAGCTGAGGTTTTTGAAGCAGAGGGAAAGCAAGGATTAAGAAATGCGAAAGGTGATCTCCTGATTCCGGCAATATATGATGAAATATTCGAATTTAATGAACAGGGGATCGCTGTAGTTGAAGCAAATGGACGATTTGGCTACATCCATGCGAGCGGCGCTGAACTGGTATCCTGTCAATATAGTGATGCTTTTGACGCCCGGTCTATCCATGGAAACAACTATGCAGAAGTGGAAGTGGCAGGAAAACGTGGCGTACTACATATTGATAGCAAACAGCTGAGCATACCTGCCTTATACGATGAGCTCGACTGGATCGCCTACGGTTTTTTAAATGCGAGACAAGGGGAGAGCAACATTCTCCTTTCAGTTGAAGGACGATTGATTATTTCAGATCCTGTGCCCGAGTCGTTTATGTATGACTATAACAAGCTGTTCTATAGCCGACAAAAAGGAACGATAAAAAAGAAGTATTATCTTATGGACGGTCAGTATTTGGGGACTTTTTTGGAAGGTAGCCTGGAGCCATTGGCCAATCGGTATTTTTGGATTAAACCCAATAAGCTACAGCCAAAAATTTCTGTCATTCAACCCAATGGTAATATGTTGGATGAGGGAATTGACCGGATTATTGTGTTAGAAGGCTACCGAAGTATCGCGTATCTCAAAAATAAGAAATGGCAGCTTTATTCGCTTGAACATGGGATATTCCGATTGATGGATAATCTGATAGAAAACGTCGCAGTAGATAGTATACAGCAGTACCGTAAAGATATTTTTGTCTTAAGCTGCTCCAAGACACAGGGGATTTATGATGCGCATCGCGGAAAATGGTTACTTGAACCTGCTGATGTCTATCAGAAAATCGAACATTGCTTTTTGGATTTTATGCGCATACACTGCCCACAGGGAATGCGCTATTTCGATACGAAGCTTAAATTTTGTAGTGAGCCTTATGATTATATCTGTTCGCCTTTTCACTATCCAGCGCCCGATGCAGTCTCAGGCGAACTTTTATTGCTTTTTAAGGGTGAGCGGATGTTTTATCTCGACCTAAACCGAAATGTGATAGAAATACCGGAGACAGCATTCGGATATTTATATACAGAGCGCTATCATCTACAGGGACGCGATCAAAACTATTTTGTACAGTTTTATCAAGCCTGGACGAAACGCAAGGGGGATGGGTATGAACAGTATTTCGATAATGACACATTAATGGAAAAGGGGAAGAGGCTTGATGCTGAAGGAAAATTCTCCGAAGCTATTCGCTTGCTCACAATCGGAGCCGGTCGCGGTAGTGCAGACTGTCAGTATTTACTTGGAAATATATATACAGATGCAGACTACGAGGGGATGGATATCGAAAAGGGAAAGTCCTTCTATGAACAGGCAATGGCGCAGGATCATGCTCAAGCATGGAATAACTGGGCGTTTCTTTATGCGACAGCACATGGGGTTGAACTCGATATTTCGAAAGCTTTAAAAGGATATAGGCAAGCTGTTGCACTTGGAGAAGCTCAAGCTATGAGCAACTTAGGGAATTGGTATTACGAGGGTGTCTACGTGGAGCAAGACCATAGCGTAGCCTTGGATTACTTTAAGCAAGCGGAAAAGGCGGGTATTTTCAATGATGCGCAAATGGCAGAAATCTATTATCAAAGACACGATTACACGAACTTATTGCGTTATTTGAAGAGAGATAAGGCAAATCAGTTTGCGGCTATTTATTATGGAATTTTGTATGAGGAAGGACTGGGCGTTAAACAAAGCTTACCCAAAGCCATCCGTTACTATGAGCAGGCCAATCAAGGGAGCGTGTATGTCTATGCTGTCAATCGTTTGCTGCAGCTGTATGCTGCGCATGGAGTTGCAGCAAATGCTGAAAAATATGAGTTTTGGTTACATTTTGCTAAAGAAAATGCTGTGGAAATTGAATAATAGCACGAGCATTATGATCGCATGGAAAACGACTCATTACAAATACCGCTATCGCACGGATAAGAGAAGTGTCTTTAATAAATTAGTTAAACATAATTAGTAAATCATGTTGTCATCAGCAAATATAGATTTCAGCGGCATTCTAATCGATTTGATCACGATTGTTTTTTTTGGATTTGGAACAGTTTACACGCTCGCGCTGGGGATTATTCACATTGTAAGGAAAAAGACGCGAACTGTAGGTTATTATTTGCTGTCGTTTCTGCTGTCGGGCCTTATTGGGCTGGCTATTGCAGGATTGATGGCCTTTCTGTGGGTATTGTCACTTCAATAAAGCGTGATGGCGTCGTTGGCTTTATTGCCATGATCTTTTATCGATGAAATGATCATTGCGATAAAGCCAACGCTATTAATAGTTTTTGGCATTGGCAATGTGCATAAGGTGATGGTTACAATGCCAGGCATATAAGCCAATGTTTACCTTTAAAGAGATCAACCTTTTGGTAGCCGGATGAATAAATCCTCTTTCTAGCTGTTCATCGGTTAGACTTTTGAGCAGAATCCCCCAACGTTCATGTAGGCCTTCAAGTAATTTTACCGAACTTTCTATGGGAATATTCTTAGCGTCTGGAAGTTCGGCCCACAATTTTTCTTCATATAATTTGATGGTGGGATCTTCTTCTGTCAAGGCCAATTTGAATCGAATAAAGCTGTTCATATGGCTGTCAGCACAGTGATGAACAACCTGACGAATGGTCCACCCTTCGGGCCGGTAGCGTTTCTCCAGCATATCGTCCGTTAGGTCCCCGACTTCGGACTTTAATCTAGCCGGAAAATCTGTAATTGTTTTAATCCAGTCATTCAATAGCGTATGGTCGATAACATCTGATATGGCGAAGCGACCGATAGGGTATCTGAGTTTTTCTAATTCATGTTGCATAGCCTAAAATTAATTAAAATAAACGCTAGATTCCTAATATTTATAGCTATGGCTTAGTAAATATTTTCTGGTATTTGCACTTATGCTCGTGTAATTTGGATGCGATAAAGAATTGTGGTAATTTCGGCAAAATTGATTAGGACATGGAAGTTCCATTCGGGTGGTGGGCGATTGACCATGCAATAAAAAGCAAAAAATGAAAAGTCTAAAAGAATTGATAGATACAGGTAATTCTGGATGGAAGCTCGTGCAGAGTTGGATGAACGAAGCGACAAATTCATATGAAGTGCTTACCCGCGATCCAAAGAGAGCTGATGAAGAACTTCTGCGGGCGCAGATCACCACGAAATCTCCCATGGGAGCCATTATCCACCAGACTGGTGGCATTTTAATCGATGGAGGCTGGCTACGAATTTTAGGTTCAGGTTCGCCAAAACTGAACCGCGGAATAATGGAATGGAATAAAGGGAAGAGCTTTGTTAAGGAAGGTGAAAAAGGTGGCTTTTTACTCATAGCTGACGACGTTTTGGGTGGTTACTTTGCGATCAACGCAGGGGCTCTAGGCGATAGTATTGGACAGGTTTACTATTTTGCGCAAGATACTTTACAATGGGAAAGCTTGGAGTGTGGCTATTCGGACTTTATCTTTTGGGCATTAAAAGGGGATGTCGCACAGTTCTATGAAACGTTCAAATGGAAAGACTGGAACGACGATGTGAAATCCCTCAATGGTAATCAGGTATTTTTGTTTTACCCGTTTTTATGGACGGATGAAGCGCGGGACTTTCGAAAAGTGGACCGTAAGCCTGTGGCTATTGACGAGAACTACCACTTTACCATGGAATTTGCGGGCGGACGTTAATCCGTTACGTTGTGAATAGCAGGGATTAAGCCGTTTAATGCCATTGCGCTATCAATTCGAAAGCAGTCGAAGATCGTATTCCAGAAGATCGTATTCCATTTGTTGGGGCCCACTACAATTTAATTAGTCGATAAAACAAACCGTATTGTCTTATCGACTAAAAAATCTGCTTGAGTAACACCAATCTATATAGATTTGTTTTGAAGGCTAAAGCTTACTTCGTTCAGCCTAACAATTTGTATTTGGATCCCCTCAGCGAGAGCAAGTTGGGTTGCAGCTTCCTTTCCTAATTTAAGGACGTGAAAGCCTCTGCCCCGATAGGTGAAATTACATTCATATTCACCAGCGTTGATCATAATCCTTAATTTTTGGGATTTGGTTGGAAACAAAGGTTTAAATTCCTTTGTGATCCGGATCTGTGTCTTTTTAACATCATCCGCCGTGATCTTATTGCCTTCCGAGGGGAATAGCATACTGCTGGACAAATCGCCCGATGTTGGAGCAGTGACTTCTTTTTTCTGTTCCGGCGCCGCAGGACTTTGCACAGTCTCTTTTGGCGTTATTTCAGCAGGTATTTTATCCTGCCGTTTCCCAGGCCTTCCTTTTTTTCTACCGTTTTGATTCGCTGGTTTGTCTGTATGTTCCGTTGTAGTCGTACTGTTCGAAACTATTTTAGGTTCACTATCCAGCGGCGGTGTAGGCGTCACAGCGGACAAAGGACGCTTAATGATGTTACGGATATAATAGTGTTTTATACGCGATTTGTCCGTGTTCCTTTCCTCAATTTCAAAATCTTCCTTATACGCTTTGAAAAGGTGGGACATCTTGTCGTAACCGTAATTGCGCGCATCAAAGTCAGGCTTTCTTTTATTAAAAAGACTTCCAATCTCTCCCAAGAATGCCCAGCCATTTTCATCCGCTGTATCATCCACAGTGTCTTTCAAAAGTTCTAGGGTTTCCTCATCCAGTACTGCTATGCTTGTTACATTTTCAACAGGATTTGGTTTAGGCTGATTTTGCTGCTTTTTCTTCGCTACCGTTTCTTTCTTTTGATTTTTTTCAAATATTTCGACGTAGATGAATTTGTCACAGGAGGCGATGAAAGGCTTAGGAGTCTTTTTTTCACCAATACCGATAACAAGTTTACCCGACTCCCGTAAACGTGTGGCTAAACGGGTGAAGTCACTATCGCTTGAAACGATACAAAATCCGTCCACTCTGTCCGAGTGCAGAATATCCATGGCGTCAATAATTAAAGCCGAATCGGTCGAATTTTTGCCTTGTGTATAACTGTATTGTTGGATTGGAGTAATAGCATGGGTAAGAAGTTTGTCCTTCCATTTTTCAACGTAAGGATTGGTCCAGTCTCCGTAGATGCGCTTGATGGTTGGAATTCCATACCTTTTAACTTCATTCAAAATCTCTTCGATCTTTCGATAAGATACATTATCCGCATCGATTAGTATTGCGATTTGCAAATCCCCATGTTCTGCCATATATTTCGATTATATTTTCACTATTAAAATTTCTTATTTATACATCTGAGGGCTTTCATCCCAATATATCCGTTAAAAATACAGTATTGTTAAACAACTTCTCTAATTTTTTGAGAATTAATTTAAGCACTATTCTTTTAGAACAGGCGATCAGCAAATTTTGTTTTGTAATAAGCGTTGTTGAAAAAGGGTTGATAGAACATTAGAGTAATAAAAAAAGGTTTTCAAACGGGGAGAATGAAAACCTTAAATAACCAATTATAAACCTAAATTATGATGATACAAAGATAGTGTAAATGTTACACCTCTGCAAATCTTATTTCATTTTTTTTTAATTACCCTTGATACTTGTAGCTAAAGAGCTATGGATAAGCAGTGTTATTCTGAGTCATTAATCCTTCAGCCTATCAAATTCAATGTATGTTGCATTATTCACATCATGAAAGATCCGTTGGGTAGCTTTCTGAAAATCAGCTTTGGTAGCGGTATATGGTGGTAAGAATACCTGTGGATTTCGTTCTGCTAGGGGAAACCAGGAATTTTGTACCTGAACCATTATCCGATGCCCTTTTTTGAAGGTATGGGCCACATCTGGCATTTCAAAATTGACCTTTTCGACCATTCCTGGCGTTAGTGCCTCTGCTTTTTCAAAACCGTTGCGATATTTTCCCGCCATAATTTCTCCGCGAACCATCATTTGGTATCCGGCCATTGTTTTTCCTTGATAGCTCGGTGCATCATTCGGATAAACATCAATCAGTTTAACGACATAGTCTGCATCTGTACTCGTTGAGGACACTTTAAGATGGTTTTTGATGGGACCCACAATTGTAATATCCTCAGTCAATGGATCTGTTTGATACACCATTACGTCCGGACGGCTGGCTGCAAAACGTTGGTCGTCAACCATATATTCCCGTGTTCGGTTTTGAATTAAGCCACCTTGATGTGGAACGGGTTTATTGGGGTCAGTTACATATTCATCCCACGAATCTGTACGTTGCACTTTGTCAAATGCAAGTTTTCCCTGAGGGTGGAAGTAGAGTTTTTTTGTCTCTACATTTTTCGGAGGCCATTGTTCAAAATGTTTCCATTCGTTGGTGCCCGATACAAAAATAGTAGCTTCGGAAGGAGTGAAACTCCCTTCATCTTTCAGGTAATATTTGAAAAATGGTTGCTCAAATTGTTCCTGATACGTAATGCTGGTTTTTTTATCAAATTGAATATCGCCCAGAAAGCTGCCGTCTGATCGTACCCAGCCGCCATGATACCAAGGGCCAGCCACCAAAATCGAATTGTTTTTATTACTTTTATCTTCAATCGATTGATAGGTCTTAAATGTTCCATAGGCATCTTCAGCATCGAAGAAGCCCCCGACGACCATCACTGCTGGTTTCACCTCCTGTAAAGCGTTGGTAATTACACGAGATTTCCAAAAATCGTCGTAATCGGGATGTTTAAACAGGTCATTCCAGAATTGAACAGAATCGCCAAAATATTTTTCTTTGAGTTCTCGCGCTGTTCCAGCTTCTAAAAAGAAGTTGTATTTATCAGCTTCTTTGATCTGAATTTTGCTTTTAAACTGATCTGGGGTAATGGGCTTGGGCCGCGGGACGCCAAAGGTTGACATAAAGGTAAACGCATCCTGCAAAAACAGTACGCCGTTATGATGGAAGTCATCGCCGATGTACCAATCTGTTACCGGAGCCTGGGGCGAGACTGCTTTTAAGCTTGGATGTGTTTTGACAAGCCCTACAGTAGAATAGAAGCCCGGGTAGGAGATTCCGTAAAGCCCGGCGTTACCATTGTAGTTTTTAAGATTCTTCCGCAACCATTCCAGTGCATCGTAGGTGTCTGTACTTTCATCAATTGCTTTTTTATCTTTGCTGTATGTAGTTGGACGTATATCCTCAAAATCGCCTTCACTCATCCACTTACCGCGCACATCCTGATAGACGAAAATATAACCGTCACGCATCATTGCCGGAAAGTTTCCTAGACTTTTCTTATATTCATTTTGCCCATAGGGAGAAACAGTATAAGGCGTTCTGTTGAGCAAAACTGGATACTTCTTGGATTTATCTTTTGGACTATAGATCGCAGTAAACAATTTTTTTCCATCTCTCATTGGTATTGTTACTTCAGTTTTTTCATAAAAATCTCTAACATAAGCAGAGTCGGCAGCTGTTTGAGCATGTAAATGGCTGGCACATAAAAACGTTAAGGTGAGGTACGAAATCGTATTTTTCATTCAGATAATTATTTGTTCGGTGCTTACTCGGTGTAACCGTATTTCACACTCCATTTGTTACTAATAATGTTGTGGAATTATTGCGGGTATTAGATTTTAAACCTAAAGGTAGTGCTAGTAACGCCATTTTCCAATTTTATTGTCATATTTGTGAGAAATAGAAAAGGAAAAATTGACCAGTTTTTTAGAAATAAAAACTTTTTTTGTTTTGAATTTGGATTAGATTTCGAATGTTGATATATTGAGTAGGATTAGTAGGAGGTTATTTTTCGATTGACATGTATAGCTAAAATCATTAAATCTCAGCGAGATGGTGTGATTTAATACGAATAATAATTGTTTTTCAGGTTATTTATTTCGGTTTCAAATCGCATTATTATCGATACTTTTCACGATTTTTATAAATATAATGCCAAGTGGTATGAATTATGTTTTTTTAAGCTAATTTTAAGAATTATTTTATCATAATACATCAATTAAATAACAATTTAAGTATATAGAATTAATATGGGACAACAAGTGAAAGATGCCAATGGGAAATTGGGTATTCTTATTCCGGGATTAGGTGCTGTGGCTACAACATTGATCGCTGGTGTGGCATCTATAAACAAAGGTTTTTCAAAACCAATCGGATCTGTTTCTCAATTGAGCAGAATTCGTCTGGGTAAACGCACTGAGAACAGAAATCCATTAATTAAAGATTTCGTCCCTTTAGCAAAATTGGAAGATGTAGTTTTTGGCGGATGGGACGTATATGAAGATAACGTATACGAGGCTGCGTCAAAAGCACAGGTATTGGAGCAAGGTCAATTGGATGCTGTTAAAGCTGAATTGGAGGCTATCCAACCAATGAAGGCTGTGTTTGATCGTAATTTTGTTAAAAATTTAGATGGAACACACATCAAATCTGAAAAAACTCGTCGTGAATTGGCAGATGCCGTACAACGAGATATTCGTGAATTTAAAGAGAAAAATGGATTAGACCGCGTCGTATTGGTATGGTGTGGCTCTACAGAACGTTATATTGAAACGAACGAAGCTTTTTCAACATTAGCTAAATTGGAAGAGGCTTTGGATAATGACGATCAGCGCATTCCGCCAAGCATGATTTATTGTTATGCGGCTTTAAAAGAAGGTGCTCCTTATGTCAATGGTGCACCAAATTTAACGTGTGATGTTCCGGCAATCGTTGAGCTAGCTCACGAAAACGGGGTAGCTATTGCAGGTAAAGACTTTAAAACAGGTCAAACATTAATGAAAACAATCGTAGCACCAGGTCTTCAGGCAAGAGCTTTAGGTGTTGAAGGTTGGTTCTCGACCAACATCTTGGGCAACCGCGATGGATTGGTATTAGATGACCCTGAAAATTTCAAAACAAAAGAAGTCTCTAAATTATCGGTATTGGAAGAAATTTTAGATGCGAAAAAGAATCCGGAGTTGTACGGTGACCTTTATCACAAAGTGCGCATCAATTATTATCCTCCTCATGGTGATAATAAAGAGTCTTGGGACAACATTGATATCTTCGGTTGGTTGGGCTACAAGATGCAGATTAAGATCAATTTCTTGTGCCGTGATTCAATTTTAGCAGCTCCAGTTGCGTTGGATTTAGCACTTTTTATCGATTTGGCTCAACGTGCAGGTATGTCAGGTATTCAAGAGTGGTTGTCATTTTACTTGAAATCGCCTCAAACGGCTCCAGGTTTACCTCCAGAACATGATATCTTCAAACAATTGATGAAATTGCAAAATACCTTGCGTCACATTATGGGTGAAGATTTAATCACGCACTTGGGATTGGATTATTACCAAGAGCTCGTAGATAGCATTCAATAAGCGACCTTAATAAGATGGGGGAAACAATTGTTAAAGACAGTTTTTCCCCTTTTTCTTCAACACCATTGATGCGGTTGAAGACTTGATATAACCCTCTGTAGGCTTTTGTGTTTATCAACGCTGAGCGAGTGACGGGGGTTTTGCTTTTTTTAATAAATGATTTTATTTTGCAATTAGAAGAGATGGAATTTGCTATCATAGCAGCGGGAGAAGGTTCTCGATTGCGAAAGGAGGGATTCAATTTACCGAAACCCTTGCTACCATTACATGGAGTTCCATTAATTGAACGATTGATTCGCATATTTGCCAAAGAAGGAGCACAAAAGGTTCATGTCATCATCAATAAACAATCTCCGGAATTGAAATTGTTTTTGGAAAAAACGACTTTTGAGTTACCTATTGTGCTGCTAGAGGAAGATACTGAAAGTTCCTTGCACAGTTTTGCTTTGCTTGTTAAAAACAATCCTGATTGGTCTTCCTGTTGTCTTACGACAACCGATACGGTCTTTAAGCCACATGAATTTCATGCCTATTTAGATGATTTTCATCACCATAAAAATGCAGATGCTTTTATGGCTGTTACCCCTTTTATTGATGACGAGAGCCCTTTGTATGTCAATACCAACCAACAACTTGAGGTGGAAGCTTTCTTAGATAGAGCGACACCAGAAACGAGATATGTTTCTGGCGGAATTTATTGTTTTCGTAAAGCCGCCATGGATTGTGCATTAAGTTCCGTTGCTGCTGGAAATTCGAGAATGCGTAATTTTCAGCGTGCGTTACTGGAAAATAGTTTGAAAGTTGAAGCATTTGTGTTTGAAAAAGTCGTCGACATTGATCATCTAAAAGATCGAGAAGTCGCAGAACAATTTTTGAGTGAGGAAGTTAGTTAGAAAAATGAGCGAGATGATTTCTATTTTAGGCGTAACTCGAAAAAATCGCTTTTCACCCAATCATGTGGGGAATGACGCCGCTATATTCAATGAAGTAATTTTAAAACTGAACGAAAAAGGTGCTTCAGTCGAAATTTGTAATGAAGATGAATTTTTGTCTTTGGCAACCATAAAGCAAGATAATATCTTAACGATGGGGAGAACAAAGACTTTAGTCAAAAAGTTGCAATCGCTTCAAAGCAAAGGTACCTATGTTTTGAATTCGGGTTTTGGAATTGAAAATTGCTATCGTAAGAATATGACACTTAAACTTTTGGAAGGCGGAGTTCCTTATCCCAAAAGCATTGTGATATCTACTGTAGCAGACATTCAATCTATTTTTGAGAAATTGAAAGGGAAGGGGGTGTGGATTAAGCGTGGCGATTTTCATGCTATTCATAAAGAAGATGTTACGTTTGCCAGTAGCCTGAAAGAAGCTCAACATATCTTGAATGAATATGCGCTCCGTGGAATTAAAGAAGCTGTAATTTCTGAACATCTTGCCGGAGACTTATTGAAGTTTTATGCTGTACGCGGAACAGCGTTCTTTTATTATTTCTACCCCTATGAACACAATCATCATAAATATGATTTGTACGAGCAAATTAATGATGAGGTGGTACATTTTCCTTTTGACCTAGCAAATTTAAAAGAAGTCGCTAATCGTGCGGCTGAAGTCCTTGATGTATATATCTACGGCGGCGATGTGATTATTGATGCCAATGGAGATTTCCATATTATAGATTTAAATGACTGGCCAAGTTTTGCGCCATGCCGGGCCGAGGCCGCAGAGGCTATTGCCCAAATGGTTTACCATAAATTTACTGAAAAGAACCACAATGCAGAAAGAACAAGTTAATGTAACCGAAGAAGCAAATTTGAGTGCATTCGAACAATCTTTAAAATCTAATGATACAGAAGAGCGAATTGACATCTGGTTTTATCGACCTATTGGTTATCGTATCGCAAAAGTATGTGCTAAAATAGGCATTACACCTAATGCGGTGACGATTATTAGTATCTTCTTTGGTGTTGCTGCGGGTATTTTATTCTATTACCCAGCGCTGTGGATTAATGTAATTGGTATGCTTTTACTGGTTTTTGCCAATTCTTTAGACAGTGCCGATGGACAGCTGGCAAGAATGACAGACAACAAAAGTCGTTTTGGCCGTATCTTGGATGGTTTTGCCGGTGATTTTTGGTTTGCTTCGATTCATATAGCAATCTGTTTACGCAGTATCAATGAGGGATGGTCACAATGGTTATGGGTCTTTTGTGTGCTTGCAGGTGTATCGCATATGATTCAGTCAGCAATGGCCGATTATTACCGCAATGTTCACCTGTATTTTATAAAAGGTAAAGCCGGAAGTGAGCTGGACAATACCCGTGATTTGAAAGCGGACTATGAAGCCTTATCCTGGCGTAAGAATTTCTTTAGCAAATTTGTGCTGAATGGCTATGTGGGCTATACGCGAAACCAAGAAAAGCTTTCTCCCAAATTGCAAAAACTATTGCATATTGTGAAGAGTCGCTATAAAGATGAACTGCCACAACAATTGATGGTAGATTTTAGAGCGCGGAACAAGCCATTGATGAAATATACCAATATTGTACAGTTCAACACCCGGGTGATTTTCCTATTTGTTTGGTTGTTTATCGGTCAGCCTTGGATTTATTTTTTCTTTGATATGTTTGTCTTAAATCCAATATTAATCTATATGTGTAACCGGCAGGAGAAAGTAAGTGGTTATTTTGTGGATAAATTAACAAATGATCCAACCTATGGGGAGTAAGATCTACAAAGTACTCTTTATGCTGATTGGTATAGGTACACTTGCCTATATGATTCAGGCAATGGGCATTGATGAGATTTGGAACAACCTCGAAAATATAGGATGGTGGTTTTTGCCTGTACTTGGCAGTTGGGCGGTACTCTATTGGATGAATGCAATGGCATTTAAGGCAATTATTGAAGAGCCCGAATTACCTCAGACGGACGTGCCTTTTTGGAAGGTGTTACAACTGACGATATCTGGTTATGCAATCAATTATATCACGCCATTTGTCGCCTTAGGGGGAGAACCCTATCGTATTATTGAACTCAAAAAATATGTGGGAGGCTCGAAGGCTGGTTCTTCGGTACTGTTGTATGGCGTCATGCACATCTTGTCCCATATTTTATTTTGGGTAGCTTCTGTTTTCCTCATCCTTTGGTTTGTACCGGCCAGTACGATGGTGAATGTGGCCTGTGCTGCGATTTTTGTAATGGCTATTATTTGTACTTGGCTATTTACAAAATTTTATAAGAAGGGAATTACAGTTTCGCTTTTGAAAGCATTGTCTAAATTACCTTTGGTCGGTAAAAAAGTCAATCATTTGTTGGAAACGAAGTATGAAACCTTAAATGATGTGGATCAGCAGGTGAAAAACCTTTTTCAAAATCGCCGCGACCGTTTCTACAAAGCTCTTTTCTGGGAGTTTGTAGCACGGGTAGTGGGGTGTTTTGAGATTTATTTCATTGGTTTAGCACTAGATATCAATATTGATTTTGTTGATGCCATGATCATTAGCTCAGGTTCTTCATTATTTGCCAATCTGGTGTTTTTCTTCCCCATGCAATTGGGGACTCGGGAGGGCGGATTAGCCATGGCTGTGATGAGTATAGGATTGCCCGCTAAAGTCGGTATTTTTATGGGCGTTGTCACGCGAATTAGAGAAATTGTATGGATTATGATCGGCTTGGGTTGGATGAGTTTAGTAAAAAAGAAATAAAATGAATAAGTTTAACGTTAAGGGAATTATTTTTGATTATGGTGGAACCTTGGATACGAATGGTGGTCATTGGGGAGCCGTTATCTGGTCGGGTTATGAGAAATACGAGGTTCCTGTAAATTTGAACGCTTTTCAGGAAGCCTATAGTTACGCAGAACGTCAAATGGCTTTACAGCCGATTATTAAGCCGGACTTTGATTTTTTAGCGGTACTGAAGGCAAAGCTTAATGTACAATTTGAATACCTTATTGCTGCGGGATACGAACTGGATAAAACATTAGCTGATAAAATTGCATTTGATGGCTACTCCCTCGCGAAGAATACAGTTAATCAGGTGAAGCCGCTTCTAATTTCACTGCGTGAAAAATATCCAATTGTCATGGTTTCCAACTTTTATGGCAATCTGAAATCTGTCCTCGCCGATTTTGGTATCTTACCTTATTTTCAGTCCGTTGTGGAATCTGCCGTTGTCGGTGTACGCAAACCTGATCCTGCAATCTATGCATTAGGTGTCGACAAATTAGGACTTCCTGCCCAAGAAATTGTTGTCGTAGGTGATTCGTATAGCAAAGATATGGTTCCGGCTAAAGCCGTTGGATGTCAAACCTTATGGTTGAGAGGACAGACTTGGGGCGAAGATAAACTGCAGGATACTTCTGCTGCAGATCAGCAGTTTACAAGTATCTTCGATTTAATCGACTTTGTTTAAATAGAGGTTCTGACGAAATTCTTTAGGCGAGATACCAACATTTCGCTTAAAGAATTTACCGAAAAAAGACTGATCCGAGAAGTGTAATTTCATTGCAATTTCGCGCATCGGAAGCCCTTGGCAAAGTAAAGACTTTGCTTCTTCCACCAAGACATTCTGAATAAGTTCTATTGCTGATTTTCCAGTAAGCTCCTTGGTAATTACCGAAAGATGCTTCGCCGTGATACCGAGTTCCACGGCATAAAACTGAACCATGTGTTCTTTGTGAAATGACTTTTTGAGCAGCAGGTAAAAATTTGCCAGTATTTCTCGTTTCCGCGAAGGAATAGCAGGAGTATTTCGAAGGTTTTGGCTTCCTAATCGAGCGATTTCACAAAATAGTATTTCTGTTAAAGACTTTACAATCTGATTTTTGAATAGGTAGGTAGATGCTTGCCGATCATAATGAATAAACTGCTTGAATAAGTTAGACAGGTTGATCGCATCTTGATTCGATAGCGACCAGATATAACTATCGTTGATGGCCAGCGATTTTTTCGTTACCTCAAAAAAATCCTCCTGAAAGTCCAATTTGAAGCTGAAATCCAATGTAAAGAAAAGCAAATACACTTCACAGTCCCAAGATTTGGCGACCGAAGAGCTATTGACTCTCGATGATGGACTGGTTAACAATAGGTGATTTTGGGCCACCTGTATGCGTTCATTATTAATGATAAAAGAAGTTTCACCCTTTTTTATTAAACAGAGCGAATAGAGTTCACCCTTTTTTAGGATGTGCTGCTGCTCAGAGCTGAACACAGGCTTTGATTTGTTGCCTTTAAAATGAAAAACATAAAAGCCCTTATTTTCGAATGGTATTTCCTTCACAGACATGTTTACTTCACGATAAAATCAAAATAAGTTTTACGATAAGGTTCATTTTGCAACGTATAATGCCACCATTCTTTATCGTAAGCTTTAAACCCAAATTTAGCCATAGCTTCTTTTAGAATTTTTCTATTTTTTTTCTGTTGTGCCGTTAGATTTGCATATTGATGGTGTGACACGGCTCCGAAAAAATCGAACGGCCCGCCCATATCAATCTCTTTTTTATCTTTCAGGCGAATGATCGTAAGATCTACTGTACTGCCACGGCTATGGCCTGATTTGGAGGCAATAAACCCGAGCTTAAACAAATTCTTCTTATCAAGATGTGGATAAAACTCTCTTTTTGCAATGGTGTCGTCAGTTTTTAATGACCATGACTTGAAGTTGTCAACAGCGCGCTGTGGACGGTAGGCATCAAATATTTTCAAGCCCAAACCTTTTTTATTTAAATGGTTTTCGACCTGCTGCAGTGCGAAGGCTGCCCGCTTAGTTAAAATCGCAACAGGCTTCTCATAACCCCGTATTGGTCTTCCTGTAAAGTTGTGACTGCCGAAATAACGCATTTCCAAGCTAACATTAGGAATAATGTCCTTGACGTATACAAAATCTAATGGTATGCTTTTTTCCTGTGCACAGATGAATGAACTGAAAAAGCTTAAACCAAGGGCAAGACACAAGTTGATTTTCATGGAATGAAGATACAACTTGTGCCTGAATTAATATAATAAAACATTGATTCTCGTCCGTATGGAAAGCATCCGCCAATTTCAGTGTATTGATCCGTTTGCTGTTAGATAGAAAGCCCGCTTAATGATCAGCTAATTTTTTTTTCAGGTAATTGTATATTTCAATTTGTGACCGGCATGGCGCCTTGTTATTCTCGACATAATGATTACTCAGCGAATTGTTTAGTATCCGTGCTTTGACATTATCATTAAGCTGAATTTGAAGCATTTCTTTTAAATCCTCCTTTATTTTTTTGCTTGTTATTTTTACGGCTGCTTCAATACGATGATCCAGGTTTCTTGTCATCCAGTCTGCTGACGAAATAAATAGCTGCTCCCGGCCAGCGTTGTAAAAATACATCACACGTGCATGTTCTAGATATTCGTCTACTATTGAAATGGCATTCATCTGCAGTTTAAAATTCTTCTGGTTTGTTGCGCAGTAGATTCCCCTGATAATTAGGTCTATTTTAACACCAGCCGTTGCCGCATCGTAGAGCTTTTTAATCATTTCCTTGTCGCTCAATGAATTTACCTTCACAATGAGGTATGCTTTTCGGCCTGCTTTGGCTTCTGTAATTTCTTGGTCGATGTAATGGAGCAGCTCTTTGCGCATATCCGTTGGGCATACCAAAAGGCTTTTACAATTTTTGATAATTTCAGCGGGGTTTGATTTAGGACGTCGAAGGTAATTGAAAATCTTATTGATATCGGCAATCACATCTCTGTTACTTGTTAAGAGGCAATAGTCTCCATATAATTTTGCTGTTTTTTCATTGATATTTCCTGTACTGACAAACCCATATTGGATGGTTTTCATGCCAGCACGTTTTTTTATCACACATAGTTTTGCATGTACTTTTTTATTTGGGATACCAGTCAATACTTTAATGCCCTCCAATTCGAGTTTTTCCTTCCAGTCCAAGTTATTTTCCTCATCAAATCTTGCACGGAGTTCGAGCATCACGGTGACTTCTTTTCCATTGCGGGCGGCATTGATCAAGGCATTTGCAATTTTTGAATTTGAAGCTAAGCGGTATGCTGTAATCTGGATGGTCTTCACATCCGGATCCATTGCTGCCTCACGAAGAAGGTCAATAATCGGTCTAAACTCATGATATGGAAAGGAGAGAAGCACATCCTTTTTTAATACAGTATCCGTTACCCGCTCGTAATTTTGAAAATTAGGATGCGGAAACGACGTTCTTTCCAGTGGTTGATTGTAGGATTTAAATACATTTGGAAAGTCCATAAAGTGTTTAAAGTTGTGTATTTTCTGCCCTGGAATGATGCTGTCTTTTTTGGATAGGTTAAGTTTTTTGATCAAGAATTCCACCAACTTGGTGTTCATTTCCTGGTCGAATATAAAGCGTGTGGGTTTACCTTTTCGCCTATTTTTTACCCCTTTGCTAATTTTTTCAACAAGGCTTGTATTGATGTCGTTGTCAATGTCAAATTCGGCGTCTTTCGTCACTTTAAAGACATGAGCATGGAATACATCGAAACCAAAATAGGAAAATATTAATGGGAGATTAAACTTGATCACATCCTCCAAAAGTATAATGTGCTTTTCATCCTTTGGCGACGGTAACTGTACGAAGCGCCCATTTGAACTTGTAGGAATCTCAATGAGGGCAAATTTCGTTTCATATTGCCATTCCTTTTTGCCCATCGCAATACCTAAATAAAGACTCTTGTCGCGAATATAGGGCATTGGTCGTACGTCATCTAATATTAAGGGGATAACGTTCGATTCGACATCATCCTGGTAATAGTCACTGACAAATTTTTGCTGTTCGACATTCAGTTCTTCGCTGGTTTTAATATAGACATGCTGTTTGGCCATATCTTTTTGAATACGATTCCAGGTACTGTCAAATTTCTTTTGCTGTTTGATTACCCTGATATTGAGTTCTTCGAGGATGAGCTGTGGGTCTTCATAAAATGACTGGTTGGCACTTTTGTCTTTCAGGTCAATAGCTCGCTTTAGTCCAGCGACACGTACACGGAAAAATTCATCAAGGTTATTTGAAAAAATACCTAAAAATTTGATTCTTAAGGGTAAAGGAACCGTCTCGTCCGCAGCTTCTTGGAGCACTCTTCCATTAAAGCTCAACCAACTAACATCTCTAGGAATAAATTTCTTCGCCATAACTAAATATACGTAAATTTAAAAAGCAAAACTATAGCTCTAGCGCGGATAATCGAACTTTTTTGTGTTAACGAATTATTAAGTTATTCCAAAAAAAATCCCCAAAGTTTTATACAAACTTTGGGGATGTGTCTTTCCGTTTGGCAAGGTCTAGTCCTTTTTTCCGTATTTCTTTGAGATTTGAATTGCTTTGAATTTTGTGGTGTCGAAATGCGGTGTATCGATCGATAGACTTGTTGGATAAGGAGCCGTTCGATCGAAGAAGTACACGGTTGTGATACTTCCATAATCATTAACAGGCATGAGCTCAAGACAACCTGTATAGTCTGCATTTAAAACGTCACCCACGGTCACGGCATAGATACGGATAATACCACCTTTATTTTGTTCATTTCTGACAAACGCAACTTCCTTAAAACCTCCCGGTAAGTCTTCAATACTTTTTTGATTGAAGCTATCTTTTAAAATAAATCCCAACAGCACCAAAATTGGTATGACCAAAAGCCATAACCTTTTATTCTTCTTCATTAAAATACCCTTAAATTGTAATTGTTATGCCTAATAATTTGTAAAACTCTTTCAAAATTGCCTGATGTCCTGGCCAGGCGGGAGAAGTGACCAAATTTCCATCCACGACTGCCTGATCCGCAGGAATATTTTTCCATGTGCCGCCAGCCAATTCGATATCCGGACCTACAGCAACATAGGCGGTAAGCGTACGTCCTTCAAGAACCTTTGCTGCCGTTAACACTTGAATGCCATGACATATTGCCGCGACAGGTTTATTGTGCTCAAAGAAGTGTCTTGTAATCTCCAAAACACGTTTGTTGAGTCGGATATATTCTGCCGATCGGCCACCAGCAATATATAGACCATCATAATCTTCAACATTTACCTCATCAAAATCCTTATTGATAGCGAAATTATGTCCGCGCAATTCTTTGTAGGTCTGGTCACCCGTAAAATCATGGACCGCTGTTGGCACCACATCACCGCTTTTTCGGTCTGGTGCAATTGCATCTACAGTTATTCCTATGGAACCCATTGCCTGAAATGGAACCATCGCTTCGTAATCTTCTACAAAGTCTCCTACCAGTAATAATATTTTTTTTGCCATATCAAAAACCTCTTTTAATAGGTTATCAATTTACATATTAAAAGAGGTTTTCACAATGATTATTTGTTAATCTTTTGTCAACCTTGTATCGCTAATTTTTCCGCAAGGATACGTTTTGTCTTTCTTACTTTAGCCTCTAATTGACTTCTTAAGGTTGGATCTATAATCCCTTTACCTTCTTCAAAATTTTTGTGAAATTCAGGAAGAGAGAAAGAATCTAAGATATCCGCACCATCCCAGGTAATTCGGTTGACAGCAGTGTTCAATACCGTTGCACCACCCATTGGACCAGGGGCCGTAGCCAACAAGAAAACAGGTTTGCCGTTGAATAATTTACGATTAGGAATACGCGAAACCCAGTCAACGATATTTTTGTAGGCTGAAGTATACGACCCATTGTGTTCTGCCAAAGAAATCAAAAGAAAATCTGCCGCATCCATTTTAGCAGCAAAGTCATAGGCCAATTGCGGAATGCCTAGCTCGGCTTCTTTATCGTAAGAATAGATAGGCATTTCAAAATGGTTTAGGTCCAGCAGCTCGATGGTGTCTTCTGCTTCTTTGTAGTATTTGGACGTACTTGTAACGAACATTTTGTTGATAGAATTTTTATTGCTTGTGCCTGCAAATGCTAATATTTTCATCGTTATATCATTAATTTAATCTTTATTCCTTTTATTTTCGATCTCTCTTATTTTAAAAGATGGTCAAACTTACAATATAATCGCTAAAAAAAAGTCAATCAAATGTCCTTGTGCGCTATGGAAGTGTATTTATTGATGTAGATCAATAAAATTGAACCGTTCATACATCCCAAGAATCCCTGTTAATCCGCCGGTATGAACCACAAGTATTTTGTCTGCTGGAGTGAAGTAATCATTTTTAATCAGATCATCTAGGGCATAGAGCAATTTGCCGGTATATGTAGGTTCGATCATTATCCCGGTATTTGTTACAAAATTTTGAACAAAAGATAGTAAGTCGGCAGTTGTTTTTGCATATCCTCCAAAATGATAATTGAGATGTAAAATAGGGGGAGCTATGTTGGGGTAAAGTTGATCAACTTCCTCTTGAATAAAGCCACCATTCTTTAAAACAGGTATACCATGCACACGTGTAAGAGCATCTCGTTTATCTATGGCGTTGGCTATTCCGGCCAATGTTGTTCCGGTGCCACAAGCAGTAAAGATATGCTGGTATTCTTGTCGGAGTTCATCGACCAGTTCGGCGCATCCCTTAGCGCCTAAAATACCATAGCCCCCTTCATGAATATAGAAAGTGGTTGGATCCTGACCGAAATATGTTTTGTACAGATTCTCTTTATTTCGGTAAGATTCGCGTTCGACATAAATCAGCTGCATGCCAAAGAGTCGACACATGGCTAAAACAGGGTTGTTGACTCCTTCTTCCCCTCTGACAAAAGCGGTTGTTCTAAACTTAAAGGTCGCTCCGGCGCAGGCTGTAGCTAAAAGATGATTGCTCCAGGCACCACCAAATGTAACAAGATGACTCTTCTGAAGCCGTATTGCTTCCGCTAGATTGTATTTTAATTTGCGCCATTTATTGCCTGAAATAAAAGGATGTATGAGGTCATCCCGCTTAAGCGTTACTTTTACATGCTTCTTCTCCCAAGCGGGGAGATACAATTCAGTTTCGGGACTGTGGATTTTGAACGGCAACATAACATTAAATGAAAACAAATTTAACGAAAATTGTTTCATTTGGTTTATTTTTGTAGCATGACAGAACAAATTGGATTGCAAGATCAGGAAGAACAAGAATTATTTGAACATCTACGGATAGAGGTGGACAAGGGGCAGGCCTTACTCCGCATTGATAAATATCTGATGAACAGAGTCGAAAATGCGACACGGAGTAAAATTCAGCATGCGATAGAAGCAGGTTCTGTCATGGTCAACGGTAAGGAAATCAAGGCGAGCTATAAAGTTAGACCCGATGATGTGATTACATTGGTGTTGCCTGATCCCCCGCGTGATAACGAAGTCTATCCAGAAAATATTCCTTTGGATATCAAATATGAAGATGATGACGTTCTGATTGTGAACAAAGAAGCTGGAATGGTTGTACACCCAGGATATAATAATTATACAGGAACTTTGGTGAATGCGCTCACTTATCATATTCAGCAGTTGCCACAGCTACCAGGAAATTCTGATCGTCCGGGATTAGTACACCGAATTGATAAAGATACTTCTGGGCTATTGGTTATCGCCAAAAATGAAAAGTCCATGGCCTTTTTGGCGAAACAGTTTTTCGACCACAGTATTACACGCAAGTATATCGCCATGGTATGGGGTGATTTAAAAGAAGATGGAACGATAACAGGTTATATTGGACGTCACCTAAAAGACAGACGCATCATGGCGATGTATGATAGTGAAGACAAGGGGCGTTGGTCGGTAACACACTATAAGGTTTTGGAACGCTTAGGTTATGTAACTTTAATCGAATGCCAGCTAGAAACGGGAAGAACACATCAGATCCGTACGCATATGCAGTCTATCGGGCATCCGCTGTTTAACGATGCAATGTATGGTGGAGACAAGATTTTAAAAGGTACCGTGTTTTCAAAGTATAAGCAGTTTGTCGATAACTGTTTTTCTTTGCTGCCTCGTCAAGCTCTTCATGCGCAAGTACTGGGATTTATTCATCCTGCTACAAAAGAAAATATGTACTTTGAAGTACCATACCCTGAAGATTTTCGTTTAGCTTTAGAAAAATGGCGTGGATACGCAGCAAATTCAATGGCTGTAGAAAATGGTTAAAATTTAGAACAGAATTAAGATGCCAACAAACTATATTAATTTCAATGGCAATGTAGTGCCGGAAAATCAGGAAATATTTAGCATTGAGAATAGAGGTTTTCGTTACGGGGATGGATTGTTCGAAACCATGCTCTATAAGGATGGTGATATCCGTTTTCTAAATTTTCATGTCGAACGCTTACAGAAAGGCATGGAATTGATTCATCTGGACGATGCAAATCTTTTCGACGAATTTTTTATTCGTTCGCGTTCCGAAGAATTAATCCGTAAAAATAATATGTTGGGGCAACAGGTCCGTATCCGATTGATCGTATTTAGATCAGGGGGCGGGCTGTATAGTCCGACAAGTAATAAGCCCGGCTTTGTTTTGCAGGTACAACGTCTAGAACCCAATCTGCGTGATAAGAAGGTGGGGCTGATCGTAGGCTTGTACAATGAATTTAAAAAACCGTATAGCGATCTGTCAAAAATTAAGTCTTTAAATGCGCAGATTTATGTTTTGGCCGGTATTTATAAAAAGAAAATGGCCTTTGACGATGTATTGATCCTAAATCAGGAGGGCTACTTATGTGAATCACTGACATCCAATATTTTTGTCTTTTATGAGAAAGTACTTTACACCCCTGCGCTGTCCGAAGGATGTATCGAGGGAGTTATGCGTAGGGTAGTGATGGACATGGCACAAGATGAGGGTATCGAGGTCGTTGAAGCCCAAATAAGCCCCGAAATTATGAAGCGGGCCGACGAGATTTTCTGTACCAATGCTGTACAGGGTGTGCAATGGGTGATGGGATATAAGCAAAAGCGTTATTTCAATAAAATATCCCGTATTCTGCAGGAAAAACTGCTAAACTGGAACTATGATATCAGTGATGAACAAGACTAGTACGATAGCGTCGTGGTGCCAAGAGCAGCGAAAATTAACAAAGGGCGGGAATTAATCCTGCCCTTTGTTAGTTATAAACTGCTCAGCCCATTGCTCAAATGCTTGTTTAAAGCTGTGTAGAAAATCCTTGGTTTCTCCGGATTCAATTTTGCCGTCAGATCCGATACTTGACTCAATATCACCAATATATGCTTCGGGTTGTTGCATTGTCAAGAGATTGACGAATACAAGGGATTGCCGGAGATGGTGATTGGCACCAAAACCGCCTAACGCCCCAATTGAAGAAGATATTACTGCAGCAGGTTTGCCATCCCAATTGTTCTTACCATAAGGTCTTGATCCTACATCAATTGCATTTTTCAACACAGCAGGAACTGAACGGTTATATTCTGCCGTGATAAAGAGCACTGCGTCCAATGCATTAATCTCCTCACGAAATCTTGTATAGCTAGCCGGCGGAGTGCCTTCATCATCGAAATCCTGATTATACAAAGGGAGATCGCCAATATCGATCAGGCTATAGCGAAATTTAGATTCCTCCTGATCAACGATATACTCTGCAATCTTTTTGTTAAACGAGTTTTTTCTTAAGCTACCAACCAATATACCTACGTTATATATGCTCATCGTATTTATTATTAAAGTTTCTATTATCTATTTATTTGAACAACATAGTATCCAATAATGTTTTTACTTTATTGCGAATAATACAGGTGTTCAACCTGTTAATAATGAGTTTTTTATCGATTGGTTAACAAAAATTAACATTTCGATATTAATCTTTTGCATACAGTTTGTTGTCGTATTGTAAAGAAGAAATTACAAACTAAGGGAGGAGTTACTTATGAAAAAATTGCTTTATGCAGCTGCTATCATTGCAGGCCTTTTTACGGCAAATGCTGCCCAGGCGCAAGTCAGTATTCGCGTCAACATCGGAAGTCAGCCTAATTGGGGCCCAGTAGGCTATGATTATGCCCGCTATTATTATATTCCAGAATATAATATGTATTACGATGTGCCCGCGAGATGTTATGTTTATTACGACAATGGCGGCTGGGTAAGGAGAGCTAACCTTCCTAGAAGATATAGACACTATGATTTTTATCGAGTACACAAGGTAGTTATCAACGACCGTACACCGTGGCATCATCACGACCGATATAGAAGTCGTTACGGGGGCTACCGCGGAAGACAGGTAGCCATTCGCGACAGCCATCATGGCGGTGGGTATTCATTTGCGAGCGAGCGCCGCAAAGTGAGCCGCGGACATTCATGGAATGAAGGCCATCGACACGATAGAGGACCTGGTCATCATGGACGCGGTAAGGGGCATGGACCTGGAAAGCACAGGCACTAATTTGTTACATTGAAATACAATCGTTCAATTGAAATACAAGGTCAATTGAAGTACAAAGAAGAATCTATAAGGCCATAGATTCTTCTTTTTTTACGCCCAAATAAATTAAGAAACATAATACCTTGATTCATAAAAATTATCTTAATTTTGCGCTACAATAAACCTACATGAGGCGCATGTAGTCTTCACGATAGGTTTTTGAAACAATAGTAATGCGTAAGTTAATTTTTGTAATGAGAAAAGGGATTCGTTTAGGTGCTGTATGGATAGGTTTGGGGATAGTTAGTTTAGGATTATATGCCTGTGATCAAGGAGGGAAGAGCAAGGTTCAAAATGGTGATACTACGGATGATTCCATCCCGGCCGTAAAAGATAGTTTAGTTACAGTGCAGGACTCGATCAGTAACGTGGATTCCTTACAAAAAGATACCATTGCTAAAACGGAAGAAGATAAGCCCTTTAAAAGCGCTAAAGATACAACCGTATTATTGACCGATACTGTTTCTCCGCGCTATATATATCTTACTTTTGACGATGGCCCTCTGAATGGAAGTCAGTATCTTGATTCCATTGCAACTGCAAAGGGTATTAAAATCAATACTTTTCTGATTGGACATCATGATAAAATGAGTAAAAAGCTGCACAGCTATACCGAACGTTACAAGAATAATCCTTTAGTTGATTGTTATAACCATAGTTTTTGGCATGCGCACGACAAGTATACTGTATTTTATTCCAATCCGCAGGCTGCTTTTGAGGATTTTGAACATGCTGAGCAATCCTTGGGGCTCGAGCATAAAATCGTGCGATTGCCGGGAAGAAATATTTGGTATATCGGAGACCGTAAGAAAGTTGATTTGAAAACAGGGGGATCAACGGCCGAGTTACTGCATCAAAATGGTTATAAGGTCATTGGTTGGGATTGTGAATGGAAAATTAATGGTGTGACGGGAAAACCAGACTTGTCGGTAAATCAGTTATATACCCAAATGAAGAATCTACTTCGTAAAGGAACGTCGTATACGAAAAACAATGTGGTACTGTTGACACATGATAATATGTACCAGACTAAAAAAGGACAGCGACTTTTATCAGATTTAATCGATAGCCTAAAACAACATCCAAACTATCACTTTGAGTTTGTGCGGAATTATCCCAGATAGTGAGAATAGTTAAAACAAATAAAAAGGTATAAAAGCGAAAGGCTTAAAAAGNNCTTTTTAAGCCTTTCGCTTTTAAAGAGGCAATACTTAGTTTTGTTTACGGAGATATTTGGTTAAAATAACGATCGTCTGACCTTCAATCTTTCCTTCAATCTGCTCAATGTTGTTAGCTACCAATCTGATATTCTTTACAACTGTACCTAACGTGGCTTTAAGAGAAGAGCCTTTTACGTCGAGTGTTTTCGTTAATACAACTGTGTCACCTTCAAAGAGTCTTTGACCAATGCTATCTTCATGAAAAGAAACATAGCCATCATTTTCGTGGTCGCCGGTTTTTTTAGCTTCAGCCAACGTTTCATCGTCCAAATATAAAATATCCAATGCTTCCGATGCCCAGCCTTCATTTTTTAATCGGCTTAACATCCGCCAGCATACAATTTGTACAGCCGGATTTTCAGACCACATCGCATTTGGAAGAAACTTCCAGTCTTCGGGATTTAATTGTTCTGTCTTATTAAGCTGGTTGACTAATTTTTCTGAAATCAGTAAGGTATTGTCCAAATTTGCCGTTATTTCTGGAGGTAGTGTATAGGCAACTAAAGTCAATTCATTGCCCGTTAATTCACATTTTCCGCCAGCTCTCGCCTGTAATTGTTCTTCTAACTTCATATCTTTTTTTTGAAAGTCCAAACTTAACCAAATTTGTTTTGACACGCAATGACCAATATCACGACTTTACTAATTTAGCCGCTTCTATTGCTATTTTAATGCACTGCTTTGGATAATGAACATCTTTCAATACCCGTGAATTTATGGCGTTAAAAAATGTTGGACTGCAAATGCGCTACAATTTTTTTCTTAAAATAAAGCCTTTGTATGTAGAACATTGGTATTGAATTTGTATTAGTCCAGCTTTGGAAACGATTATTAACTATAATTTAGCGATACTATGAAATGGCAAGGAGGAAAACAAAGTGGTAATTTTGAAGACCGCAGGGGGATGTCGGGTGGTGGAAAAATAGCATTAGGTGGAATAGGGGGGATTATTGTTTTAGTCATAGGATTTCTGATGGGAGGAGATCCTACGCAACTTTTACAACAAGCCCAGAATATGGGGGCGCAGACCGAACAGTCGGGGCAGCCACGTGAGCTAAATCCTGAAGAGAAAAGATTAACAGAGTTTTCATTGACTGTGCTCCAAAGCACCGAAGACGTCTGGGCAAAACTATTTAAAGAACAGATGCAGAAAAACTATACACCAACAACACTTGTGTTTTACGATGGTGGAACGCAAACGGACGGTTGCGGTATGGGACAGGCGTCTTATGGCCCTTTCTATTGTCCTGGTGATCAAAAAATTTATCTCGATTTGAGCTTTAGTAAAGAATTGTCAGATAAATTTGGAGCAAAAGGAGAATTTGCGATGGCTTATGTGATAGCGCATGAGGTTGGACATCATATCCAGCAACTGGTTGGACTGTTACCCCAAACCAATGCAGCACGAGGAAAGCTCAGTGAACGAGAAAATAATAAAATCTCTGTCATGACCGAACTACAGGCGGATTTTTATGCAGGCGTATGGGCACATTATCTCAACGAGTATACCGATATAAAAATTGATTATAACGATATTATGGATGGTATGAAAGCTGCTGAAGCGGTCGGCGATGATAAGCTGCAAACAGAAGCACAAGGTTATGCTGTGCCAGAATCATTCACCCATGGGACATCTGCACAGCGTATGGCCTGGTTTAAAAAAGGATATGATTCTGGGGATATGCGATCGGGTAATACCTTTGAGGATCCTAGCCTGAAATAATCGTTGATTTCAATGAGAACACTTGATCACACCATGGTCAAGTGTTTTTTTAGTTCAGTACCGGTAATGCGCAACAATGCTACCATATACGCTTTTTCAAATCCCTATTGAACCAGCAAGTTGCAACCCCGTATATCACTTTGATCAAACCGACCCAATATTTCAAACGATCCATCCGCATGTACTTTCCCTAAATCCTGTGTTGCGATAAACGAACAGGAATAGCGATTCGCTAGATCGATAACATTAATTCCACCAGATTTATTCGAAGGAATCAAACTCAATGGATCATTGGTATCCCGGATCAGTATTTTCATCCATTTGGGTAGCTGAAAAATTCCTTGACCAGAGGAATAACCCTGAGATAGTAGTTCCGTCATCCCATATTCAGAATGAATTCCTACCACACCGAAAGCTTTTTCAAGAAGCTGATGGATTTCTTGTTTGACCATTTCCTTGCGCTTTCCTTTCATTCCTCCTGTTTCCATAATGATTAATTCTGGAAAATCGAAGGCATAGTGTTCGATAAAATCGAGAAGGGCATACGTCACTCCGAAGAGTATCGTCTTCGTTCCTTTATTTTTGAGCCGGACAAGTGTTTCGTATAGCTCTTGATGGTTATACAGAAAGTAATTGCTTTCAGGTTGATCACTTTGTTTCATAAGATCGTCAACCATATATATCAAAGAAGATCCACTTCTCTCGAGGTAAGAAGGGAGAAGTGCGAGTACGGCAATATTGCTCAAAGGGCCATAAAAATCTTCGAAGATCCGACGAAAGGTATGTTCATAAATATTCAGGTCTGTCACAAAATGTTTCGAGGTCAGCATTCCCGTCGTTCCGGAACTGGAAAAGACCATTTCAGCCTCCATTCCTTCGGTGATAACCTGTTGGGTTTTGAAAAATTCAATAGGTAGGAAAGGAATCTCGGTATAGTGTTCAATAAGGGCTTTATCCTTTCCCAAGATGCGGATATAGTCCCGATAAATTTTGCAATGCTGGCTTTGGAATTGGTAGGTCTCTAAACACTGCTGATTAAAATCATACTCGGTTTTAATCTCAAAAAAATCCTTCCAATTCGTCATAGCATTTAAAAATTTGATAGACAAAATTAACTAAAATTTGGAAACATTAACAGGTCTTATTGTTTCAGTTTTATCGGATGCGTAGTGAAGTTGAACGATAGCATAGCCGATAAGCAGGTGCAGGCAAGAATTCTTGGGGCTAAGCTGCAGCGCGCGTGTTCACTTGTGTACGATAGGTATGTACTGGAGCTGCTAGGAAAGCGCATGCCATACATATCGTGTAACAAGCTCAGATCCAATGTAAAAAAGCATCTGAGCTTGTTTATGTTTATAGCATACCGCCGTCAACAGGAAGAACCTGGCCGGTTACGTACGCCGATAAGTCGGATGCTAAATAAAGACAGGCATGAGCAACATCTTCCGGCTGTCCCGCGCGTTTCAACGGAATTCCTGCTTCCCATCCGGCAACAACTTTCGGATCCAATACATCCGTCATTTCCGTCCGTATAAAACCTGGAGCAACAACGTTAGCACGGATATTACGCGAACCTAATTCTTTTGCGACAGATTTTGTGAACCCGATAATACCTGCTTTTGAGGCAGCGTAATTCGCCTGACCAGCATTGCCCTGAACACCCACTACCGAAGACATATTAATAAATGAACCCTTGCGGTTTTTCATCATAATTTTTGAAGCTGCCTTGGTGACGTTAAACACCGACTTGAGGTTGACATTTAAGACATCGTCCCAATTTTCTTCAGTCATACGCATCAATAAGCCGTCTTTTGTGATACCCGCATTGTTTACAACAATATCCAGTCCACCGAAATCGGCAACAATGGAATTGATTAGTTGTTCCGATTCTTCAAATTTTGAAGCATCAGAACGATAGCCGATTACTTTCGTACCGAAAGCCTGAAGCTCCTGCTCTAACGCCTGTCCTTTTTCGACAGAAGAAAGATATGTGAAAGCGACGTTAGCACCATGTTGTGCAAAAACTTCTGCAATTTTCCTTCCGATTCCTTTCGATGCTCCTGTTATTAAAGCAATTTTTCCTTCGAGTATTTTCATCTGTATAAGTTATTTATCTTTAATTATTTACGATACGACATAGATCCATCGTTCCGACTTCCTCCCGCGTTGCTCTTCCTACACATTATGGAGATCAATACGACACGGGCGCTTTCCTTCGGTCGCTATCCAGCTATGCCACAGCGATTCTTTTTTTTTATTTTTTATCCCTGTCGCTTCTAGACATTTTGCAAAAATGTTAAAACTATATTATAACACAAAATCTTTCGATAAATAACGGTCTAAATTAGCAGAACATTATGCCTTCAGCTGATGTTTACAAAAGCGTTGCTTGCTATTTTTTTAGCGAACGGATTTAGTGGTTAACAGTAAGCGTTTACTCACTTTATATAATTTTAATAAATCCATGGTATTTTTGAATAAGTGCTTCTAAAAAGTACAGTTTTTTGACAAAAGACTTGGACGTTTATCAAAAACTATATTAAATTTGCATCAATCACAAAAACATGAGCAAAAAATCAAATAAAGAAGTTGACGTTGTTCTAATCGGCGCCGGTATTATGAGTGCTACTTTGGGTACTCTAATCAATGAATTAAGCCCAGACGTTAATATTGAAATTCTTGAGCGTTTGGATGTTGTGGCTGCTGAAAGTTCAGACGCTTGGAATAATGCTGGCACGGGTCACTCTGCCTTATGCGAGTTAAATTATACGCCCGAACAGAAAGATGGTTCTGTAAAGATTGATAAAGCAGTGAAAATTGCTGAGCAATTTGAGGTATCTAAGCAGTTTTGGTCCTACCTTGTTGATAAAGGCATCATTACCCAGCCTGAAAATTTTATCCGTAGTATTCCACACCTGAGTGCGGTTTTTGGTGAAAAAGATGCTAAATTTCTAAAAACAAGATGGGAAACGTTAACGACCCAAAACTTGTTTAAGGGGATGGAGTATACCGAAGATGCTGAATTGCTGAAATCATGGATTCCATTGATGATGGAGGGGCGTGATAAAAACGAAAAGATTGCTGCAACGAAAATGGATCTTGGTACAGATGTCAATTTTGGCTCATTGACACGTGATTTGATCGCTAATCTTGCAAATAAAGAAAATATATCCATTTCGCTAAACCATGAAGTCATTGACATCGAACGTGAAGATGATGGCCGTTGGGAAGTGGAGGTCAAAGATTTAAAAACAGGAGTAAAGAGAGAAATCAAAGCGAAATTTGTATTTATTGGTGCTGGTGGACACTCCTTGCTGTTGTTGGAAAAATCTGGAATACCAGAAGCAAAAGGGTATGGTGGCTTTCCGGTAGGAGGCCAATGGCTGCGTTGCGTGAATGAGGAGATTATTAATGCCCACCACGCCAAAGTGTACGGCAAAGCCTCTGTAGGTGCTCCACCGATGTCTGTGCCGCATTTAGATACGCGTTATATCGATGGCAAACAAGCTTTGTTATTTGGGCCTTATGCGGGTTTTTCAACAAAATTCCTCAAACAGGGGTCTTATTTCGATCTACCGGCTTCTATCAAGTTGTCGAATATCCGACCGATGCTATCTGCCGGACTTGATAATTTGCCCTTGACCAAGTATTTGATCACAGAAGTCATGAAATCTCCGAAAGATAAACTGGAATCATTGAAACAATTTATGCCCACAGCAAAATTGGAGGACTGGGTGATTGAGAAGGCGGGACAACGGGTTCAGGTGATCAAGAAAGATGAGAAGAGAGGTGGAATTTTGGAATTTGGAACAGAGGTCGTTTCTAGTTCAGATGGCTCTATTGCCGCGTTATTGGGCGCTTCTCCTGGCGCTTCTACCTCTGTTGCTATCATGATCAGTTTGCTGAAGAAATGTTTTCCTGAGCGTGCTAAATCAGATGAATACCGCAAGAAGTTACGTGAGATGATACCATCACACGGTAAATCATTGAACGATGATGCACAGCTTTGTAAAGAAACACGTATACGCACACATAAGGCGCTGAAATTAATCGATATCGATTAATCAATTCGACCGCCAATATACTTGAGGGGTGCTTCGAATGGCTTTGGCCGTTCTGGGCTGAGATTATACCCAATAAAAGCGATTGTTCCTCTTTGTACAATCGCTTTTATATACCTGATCCAGGTAATGCTGGCGTAGGGATTTAATTTCAATAAAAACAGCTTTTTTCCCCGAAGGTTTATTATAAGATCACAAGCAATAATAAACAATTCGAATGACTCCCGAATCCATTATCGACGCTTTTATAAAACAGATGCAGCAGGCCACAGTAGCGGAATGGCTAGGGGTTTCTTTCGGCATTCTGCAAGTCTGGTTTTCACGGCAAAATAAATCAATCCATTATATTTTTGGAATTATAGGCATACTGATATCCGTATATGTATTATTTCATGCAAAACTGTATGCTGAAATATTGTTGCACCTGTATTATTTAGTCATGAGCATCTACGGCTGGATGTATTGGAAATATAGCAGTGACGTCGCTACGCCGATAACGCATTGTGAAAAGAAAGATTGGTGGATAGTAAGCTTTATCTGCACCGCTGGTTTTCTGTTGTTCTATTTTGGATTGGTGCACTTAACAGACTCGGATGTTCCACTATGGGATTCTGCCGTTTCTTGTACCGCTTGGGCAGGAATGTGGTTGTTGGCAAAACGTAAAATAGAAAATTGGATACTGTTGAACATTAGCAATCTAATGGCTATTCCGTTATTGATCCATAAAGGATTGTTCCTTTATTCCGGACTGACTTTGTTTTTATTTGTGATGGCATTTAGTGGATATTTAAATTGGAGGAAAATCATACGTGAAGAGAGATATGCAACTCAATAGTGCGGATATTGCAATTCTGAAAGACAGTCAGGCAAAAGGTATTCAGCAGAAATCCTTGTCGGATGAACAGTTGGAGCTAATCTATCGCAGAAAATGGTTCAAAATCTGGATTCCCGTTGAATTGGGGGGATTAGGTTTAACGGTGCCCGAAGGTCTCAATGTATTGGCTGATTTAGCGTATTGGGACGGCGGGCTGGCCTGGACAGTTACATTATGTTCGGGAGCAAATCTTTTTGTGGGTTTTATTGACCCCGTTTTAGGTGATCAAATTTTTAAAACGGAACGCGTTTGTTTCGGTGGTAGCGGTCAGGCATCTGGCACAGCAACGCGCGATGGTGAACATTATCGACTCACAGGATTTTGGAAATACGCCACTGGAGCTCCCCATTTAACCCATTTTACGTTGAATGCAACGATTCAGGAAGAGGGCAAACCCGTATTGGATGACAAGGGAGATCCCCTTGTAAAATCATTTTTTGTCGATAGGGAACATGCGCTGGTTCATTATGACTGGGATACATTCGGATTAGAAGTGACAGCCTCGCACTCTTTTTCGCTGCAGGACGTTCCTGTTGATGGTAAACGGTGTTTCGAAATCAATGCGGCAAAAAGCACACGCAGTGATCTACGCTATCAATATCCCTTTATGCCTTTTGCTGAGTTGACCCTGCTGGCCAATTTTATCGGGATGTATAAGCGATTTCTGGATTTGATTGAAAAACTGTTTGTGTTAAAAAGTAAAGCGTCCAAATGGGAGCATGCAGCGAGTAAAGCTGCTTTCGACATGCTCGATGAACTTCAACAGGATTTCATAATACAAAAGGATGCTATCCTGAATTTGGCTGATCATTCTTGGGATAACCTCAGCAATGGAATCGATAATGCCTTAATTTATGCGCAAATAGCGACGCAAAGCCGTGATTTTGTGTCTTCCATCTTAATGAATACCGCTAAACTCTATCCTCATGCAGGGATTTTGGGGGCGGCCGTTGACCAAGAGATCAATATCATCTTCCGAAATATTTTTACTGCTTCACAGCATAAGTTGTTGCAAAAAAGTATATAAATAAAAGCTTAGTTTAAAGAATTTTTTGTTACAAATGCTGGGTTATCTACAGATTTTCCGCTGCTAATTTTTGATGTGCCAAAAGAAGACCAACTTGTAACCAACTCGACCCTTTTTGCAGTGCTTGCTCAGTGCTCGTTCAGTGCTTACTCAGTGGTGATTCAGTGACGAGTGAACAAGCACTGAATCACCACTGGTTAATAATTGTTCTAAAGCTGTGTTTAGGGGTAAATTGGTGTTAGGATATCTTCTTTCTAATTGGTATCTTAGCTATTTTTTGCCATGACATAGCCAACCGATTCGCACGCATTGCGGAATTTTTGCCGTTAAGGAATGCTGAGGAATATTAAAATGGCGAAGTCAACATGGCGCTGGATTAGGTATATAAAAAAAGGAGACAATTTCTTTGAAATGTCTCCTTTTGTGTTCCCGGCGGGGGTCGAACCCACATCGTCAGAACCGGAATCTGAAATTCTATCCATTGAACTACGGGAACGTCCCGCAAAGATATACTATTTTCTAGATCTAACAAATATCTTTACGATAAAATTGAAACTTTTAGCAGGCAATTTTTAGCGATAATTAGCGCCGTTTTTTTGCTTCTAGATTTCAGCAGTTCCTCATTTTTTTAAGTCGGTGCTAATGATTTGTTTAGGCATACTTCGGATCGGAAAAAGGTGACAGTTGACAGCAGGTTGGTTATGACCGTGGGTGGTATTGCGTGATTACGGAATGCAGGTAATCCTTGTCAATATGCGTATATATTTCGGTAGTTGTGATACTTTCGTGTCCGAGCATATCCTGTACAGCGCGCAAATCGGCACCGCCTTCCACCAAATGAGAGGCAAAACTATGGCGAAAGGTATGTGGGCTAATGTTTTTCTGTAAGCCTATTTTTAGGGCAAGTTCTTTGATTATCAAAAATATCATGACCCGGGATAATGCAGCTCCTCGTCTGTTGAGAAATACAATATCTTCATTTCCCGGTTTAATCTTGATGTGAGGCCTGATGGTTTCCAGGTAGATGCGGAGGTGTTTAATGGCGTGTTGACCAATTGGTATGAGGCGTTCTTTGCTTCCCTTGCCTTCAACTTTGATAAATTCTACATCTAAAAATAGATTGGATAGTTTGAGTGTGGTAAGTTCCGAAACACGGAGGCCACATCCATATAAGATTTCGATGATAGTTTTATTTCGTTGGCCCTCGGATGAAGAGAGATCGATTGCAGAAATCAATTGATCGACCTCCTGTATACTTAAAACACTGGGCAGCTTGCGCGCCAAGCGCGGTGCCTGAATAAGGTCTGTAGGATTGTTGCTGAATGCATGCTCAATGATCAAAAAGCTAAAAAAGGTTTTAAGTCCAGATATCAATCTCGACTGCGTGAACGGTGAAATATTGAATTGCTGCAGCCAAACCAAAAATTCCTGGATATTTTTTCTCGCTATGTTGTTTAAAACCAGATGATTGTCTTCACAATATATCTGAAATTTGGATACGTCATTTAAGTAAGCGTCAATAGAATTTGCACTTAAGCCTCTTTCGAACTTTAAGAATTGTTCGAATTCTTTTTTGATGACGTTCCAGTTTTTAAAATCCATTTGCAGCAAAATTACAATTAACTGTCGTTCTTTTTGAAAGATATTCAGTATTTTTAGAATGATTTCTACCGGTCCGAACCAAATGCAGTAAAAGCAGCAGCAGTATGCTGTTCGATAAGGTGTTGGAGAATAATCGTAGTGATCTGTATTTTATGATTTATCGGAACATTCATCTCCAGTTCCGTTTACCCTAATAGCAAACAATTGATAAAAATAACTGAAAAAAAAGAAATTTTTTCTATGAAATTCATTAAACCATTAGCATTAGCTTTTCTGTTACCAGCTACCTTTTATGTAGCGGAAGCAACAATGCCAACCACGTTAACTGCGGAAGCGCGAGCGATTCTATCACAAGATAGTGTGGCTCTGAATCAGAAATTACCCTTCGACAATGAAGTGGTTACAGGTAAACTCAAAAATGGATTTACATACTTTATTCGTAAAAATAGCGAGCCGAAAGGTCGTGTTACGATGTATTTGGGTATGAAAGCAGGCTCTATTCTGGAAAATGAAAAGCAACTGGGCTTAGCCCATTTTTTGGAGCACATGAATTTCAATGGTCTGAAGCATTTTCCGAAAAACGAATTGGTCAATTATCTGCAAAAGGCCGGGGTTCGCTTCGGTTCGGATCTGAATGCCTACACCAGCTTTGACCAGACCGTTTACCAATTGCCAATTCCTTCTGATGACCCTGAACTTTTAAAGAATGGTTTGCAAGTCATGCGCGACTGGGCCCAAGATGCACTATTGGATGCTGAGGAGATCGATAAAGAACGCGGAGTTATCTTAGAAGAGAAGCGTGGCGGGAGAGGAGTGCAACAACGTCTCCAAGATCAATATTTTCCAATGTTGCTGAATGGTTCGCTTTATTCCAAACGCTTACCAATCGGTACGGAGGAGATACTTAAAACGTTTCCTTATTCGGAAATACGCCAGTTTCACCAAGACTGGTATCGGCCCGATTTGCAAGCTTTAATTATCGTAGGAGACATTGATCCTAAGGAAATGGAAGAACGGGTGAAGGTGTTGTTTGCCGATATGAAAATGCCCAAGAAAGCATTGGAGCGTAAAAAATACCGGGTAGACCTGCTAAACAAAAACCAGTTCTTAGCAATTTCAGATCCAGAGTTACCTTATACGGTGGCTCAGATTCTCATCAAAAGCGAAAAGGATAAAGTGGAAACCGTAGGAGATTACAGAAACGAACTTTTGAAAAGTGTTTTCAACAAGATGATCGCTGGTCGTTTTTCTGAATTGATGCAACAGCCGAATCCTCCTTTTATGCAAGCCGGTGGAAGTATTAGCGATTTTGTGGCCAACCTCAATACCTTTTCATTGTTGGTTGTGCCTAAGCCCGGGGAGCTCGAGTCGGGATTTAAAGCTATGTTAACCGAATTTGAGCGCATCCAAAAGTATGGTTTCACGCAAACGGAGCTGAACCGTGCTATTGCAGATATGAAAAAAGGTAATGAGATGTCTTTTATCGAACGCGATAAAAAGAAATCGGATAGCTATGTCAATCGTTATCTCAATTATTTTATCGATGGCGAACCTGCTTTAAGCAATGAAGATGCCTACCGTCTGACTAAGCAGCTGCTACCGACTTTAAAACTAACTGAGGTCAACGGCTTGGTAAAAAAATATTATACCGATCTGAACCGCGATGTATTGGTGATGGCGCCCGAGAAAGATAAAGCAACCTTGCCGACTGAATCTGCGGTAATGGGCTGGGTAAAAGCAGTTGAAGAGAGCCCCGTCACTGCTTATGATGATAAAGTTTCTGATCTTCCGCTACTCTCAAAAGAACCCGTGAAAGGCAAGGTTGTATCGTCTAAAAATATTGATGCCGTTCAAGCAAAAGAATTGACACTAAGTAACGGCGTAAAAGTGATCCTTAAGCCTACGGATTTTAAAAACGATGAGATCCAGATCATGGCGTATAGCCCGGGGGGAACCTCGCTCTATAACGACGCAGATTACTTTTCGGCCGCCAATGCATCTTCTTTAATTGATGCCAGTGGTGTAGGACAAATGAGCAACATTGAGCTCACAAAGTACCTTTCAGGAAAGGATGTTTCCATCTCTCCATACATCTCCGAACGTTATGAGGGTATTTCAGGTCGTACAGATAAAGAAGGTTTAAAGAACGCTTTTGAATTGATTTATGGTTATTTTACTGAACCTCGTTTAGATCAGGATATTTTCCAGAGTACAATGACCAGAGCGAAAGGATCTTTGGAAAATAGATTAAGCAACCCCAATAATGTGTTTTCCGACAAAGTGAAAGAAGTATTGTACGGTAATAATGTCCGCCGTCAAAATCCGACGGTCGAAATGATCAGCAAAATCGATAGGGACCGTGCGTTGGCAATTTATAAAGAACGCTTTGCGGATGCCTCTGATTTTGTGTTTACCATCGTAGGGTCGTTTGACGAGAATCAGATTAAGCCTTATTTAGAAACGTATCTCGCTTCGCTACCGATTCAAAAAAGAGGCGAAAGTTATAGAGATCTAAATATTGTGGAGCCAAGCAAAGGCGAACGCGTAGTTGTTCACAAAGGCAAGGAAGAAAAGGCGAGCACACAATTGGCGTATTATGGAGACTATAGCTTTGGAGAGGCTGAAAATGTCAATATGGAAGCTTTAGAAAGTGTGTTGACGATCAAATTACTTGAACGACTTCGTGAAAAAGAAGGTGGTGTCTATGGTGTAGGGGCTCAGGCAAATTTCAATAAACTACCAAGACCCCGCTATGCTTTTTCTATTGGCTTTGGTTCAGCAGTTGATAAGACTGATGCCTTAATCGCTTCGGCATTGGATGAGGTAAAAAAGATTCAGGAACAAGGACCCGACAAAGTGGATCTGGAGAAATTTCTGGCAGAGCAACAGCGACAAAACGAGTTAAATCTTCGTGAAAATAGCTATTGGTTGAACTACATATCCAGTTCTTATCAGAATGATCTCGATCTTATGCGCTATACACGCAGGTTGGATAATTTGAAAAAGGTGACACCAAAGTCCGTACAGGATGTTGCAGGAAAATATTTGAAAAAGGATCGACTTTTTGAATTTATTTTGATGCCGGATTCAAAATAAGAGGTACATAAAAAATCCCAATCATTTCTGATTGGGATTGCCAAAATTTTTAATAAGTATCTCTTATTAACCCAAGTAGGATTTTAAGATTTTGCTTCTTGAAGTGTGTCTCAAACGTTGAAGAGCTTTGTCTTTGATCTGACGAACGCGCTCACGTGTCAAACTGAATTTCTCTCCGATTTCCTCTAACGACAGTTGGTGGTTGGAACCTAATCCAAAGAAAAGTACGATAATTTCACGTTCTCTTTCTGTTAATGTTGCCAATGATCGTTTGATTTCTTCGGATAGTGATTCATCGATCAAAGAACTGTCTGTGTCTGGATCATGGTTTTCCAGTACGTCCAAAAGTGTGTTTTCTTCACCTTGAACAAAGGGAGCATCCATAGATACGTGACGCCCAGAGTTACTTAGGGTATCCGAAACTTTGTCTACCGTAGTTTCAAGAATATCCGCTAATTCTTCTGGAGACGGCTCTCGTTCGTATTCTTGTTCTAGTTTTGAGAAAGCCTTACTGATTTTGCTCAATGAACCAACTTGATTCAATGGCAAACGTACGATACGTGATTGTTCAGCAATTGCTTGAAGAATAGATTGGCGAATCCACCAAACCGCATAAGAAATAAATTTAAAACCCTTTGTTTCGTCAAAACGTTTAGCTGCTTTAATTAAGCCCAAGTTACCTTCATTGATTAAATCACCTAAGGTTAAACCTTGATTTTGATATTGTTTTGCTACTGATACGACGAAACGAAGGTTGGTTTTAGTCAATTTTTCCAAGGCAACTTGGTCACCTTCACGGATGCGCTGTGCTAATTCAACTTCTTCTTCTGCTGTAATTAAGTCTACTTTACCAATTTCGTGTAAGTATTTGTCCAAAGACTGTGACTCACGATTGGTAATAGATTGTGTAATTTTGAGCTGTCTCATTAATTTTTATTAATTCTCCTCTCTAAGAAATGTTTGCGAAAATACGAAAAATTTTTGAATTATTAATGGAAAATTGATTAACTAACCACTCATATCTAATGAGTTAGGTTTTTTTGACATGGAATTTAAAGCTATCAAAAACTATTCCATTTTAATGTTTTTTTTCTTATATTTACCACTAATCGTATTCAACTATTTGACTGCTAAAGCGCTAAAGGGTTTAATTTTTTTTCTTATTATTCGCAATCTAACGGTCTGATAGTTGATTCATGTTCCAATTCACATTTTCGAAATTTATTTTAAAATGATAATTTTATGATAAAACAAAACTGTGTGTGTTTTTGTTTTACTAATGACATTAATAAATTTTAAAGAATAAAAATTATATTATGCCAATCTTAATTCACTTGGATAGAATAATGAAAGAGAAAAAGATGTCACTCAATCAATTGAGTGACAAAGTCGGAATTACCTTGTCTAATCTTTCAATCATTAAGAACCAAAAAGCAAAGGCATTGCGATTAGACACCCTTGAAGCGATATGCAAAGCATTAGACTGTCAGCCTGGTGATCTGCTGCAATACGATGATGGTGGGGACTAGAAAGGCTAAAATCGATAGCCTTTTAGAAAATCCACTACATTCATTCTTTTTTTGCCTTCCAGCTGAAGGTCAGAGATAATAAGGTAGCCGTCCTGAGTCGCAATTTTTAAGAAACTTTTTTTATCGGTGGCAAGTGTGCCCGGCACTGTACTAGTATGAACAGTTTCTTTTTTCGCATCATAGATTTTTAATACCTTTTCATTTAGCAGCGTAAATGCAGCAGGGTAAGGGCTTAAGCCTCGGATAAAGTTGTAGACAGTTTCTGTTGGTTGATCCCAATTTATTTTACAGTCTTCTTTAAAAATTTTTGGTGCATGTTTTAAAGGCCCTTCTGTTACAACGACCTCTTGCGGCTGAGGCTGTAAAGTTCCTGCTTTTAATTGTTGGATCGTTTGAAGAAGCGTTTCTGCCCCCGCAACCATAAGCTTGTCATGAAGATCGCCCGCATTATCGGTATCTTTGATCGTCACTTTTTTTGACAATAATATATTGCCGGTATCGATTTCGTGTTGTAGCAAGAAGGTAGTTACTCCGGATTCTTTCTCCCCATTTATAACTGCATGGTTAATGGGCGCAGCTCCTCTGTACTGGGGTAGCAGAGAGGCGTGAACATTGATTGTTCCAAATTTAGGCATATTCCACACCACCTCAGGAAGCATGCGAAAAGCAACTACAACCTGTAGGTCAGCTTGGTAGCTCCTCAGTTCGTTTAAAAAAGATTCCTCGCGCAGCTTGACCGGCTGGAGAACTGGAATGTGATGTTGTTTAGCAAATATTTTTACGGCCGACTCGTGTATTTTTTGTCCACGTCCAGCAGGTTTGTCCGGAACCGTTACTACAGCTACGACTTGTTCGCCAGATTGAATAAGTGCCTCAAGTGAAGCGACAGCAAAATCGGGAGTACCCATGAAAATAATACGCATCATATTTTTTTTTAAACTCTTTAAACAGGTGTCGTAATGGATCGTGGAATGACCTGCTACAAAACACCTAATTATTTGTCATTTCAGTTTTGAGACTAACAAATTTTTATAACTTTGCGAAGTTACATAAATATATTTAAAGCTTGAATTTTCCTTATTTTTTAGCAAATCGGATTGCATTTTCTGGCAAAAGAACGTTTTCAAAATTGATCGTTCGGGTAACTATTGGTGCTATTGCTCTTGCCATTGCAGCGATAATTATCTCCATTGCAGTATTGCGCGGATTCAAAGACGAAATTATAAGTAAGCAAAGAAGCTTTTTTGCAGATGTATTGGTCCTACGTTACGACCTCAATAAATCGTACGAGAATGCCGCGATTTCGCTTACGCCAAAGCTTCAAAAGTCAATACTGGCTATTCCTGAAGTAAGTTCGATCAGTTCTTTTGCAACCAAGGCAGGGATTATTAATGTAAACAATGAGGTTGAAGGCGTAGTGCTTAAAGGTATCGATTCATTGTATAATCAACAGCCCTTTCAGCGTATGTTGATTGAAGGGAATATGATAGACTTTAAATCGGACGATGCTGACAATCAGATTTTGGTATCCAAGTATCTTGCAGATCGATTATTGTTGAACGTTGGTGATGATTTTATCATGTATTTCGTCCAAGACCCAATCCGTAAACGTAAATTTGTCATAAAAGGAATTTTTAATACGGGTTCTGAAGAGTTAGATAAGGTTTATGTCATCGGATCGCTCCATGTTATTCGCAAACTAAGTAACCTCGACGATCATGAAGTGGGCGGTTATGAGATTAGAATTAAAGATTTTAGTCAGCTTGCTCAGACAACCAGTAAGGTGGAAGATCTATTGCCTATCGATATGCAGGCGATCAATATTAAGGATCAGGTGCCGGATATTTTTCAGTGGCTGGAATTGTTGGATATGAATACCAAGATCATTTTTATATTGATGACTGTGGTCGCTATCATTAATATGATCTCTGCACTGTTGATCACAATCCTTGAGCGCACATCGATGATCGGTATTTTAAAAGCACTGGGCTATCACAATGCTGGAATTCGTCGGGTCTTCATGTATAGTGCACTTTACCTGATCGGTCTTGGATTATTAATTGGTAATCTGATCGGTTTGGGCTTTTACTTTTTCCAGGACTTTACCCACTTTTTTAAATTGGACGAGAAAACCTATTACATCTCCTATGTCGCTGTTAAGCTGCAGTGGTCTGATGTGATTTTAGTCAATTTTGCCGTTGTATTTATTGGGATGATTTCATTGTTTATTCCTTCGATGTTAATTACCAAGATTAATCCAATTAAGGCAATTTCTTTTAAGTAGCACTGTTTTTAGACATCGCATTCTAAAAAAAATCGTATTTTTAGTGCTGTTAACTATTTTTCGAGCTGTATAGAAAAATAAGTAGTTATGTTTTACGGTTAGTATACAAGCACTTATGAATAAAACTTTTGAGCATATTTCCCACGCTTTCGAAGCGCCTTTACAAAATCCTGTACTTATATTTTCTCTGGTACTTTTTATTATACTTTTATCACCTATTGTACTACGTCCAATTAAGGTTCCGGGTATTATAGGATTGATTATATCGGGTGTGATTATTGGTCCGCATGGGTTAAATTGGCTGGAGAAAAATTCGGCTATTACACTATTTTCAACAATAGGTCTTCTCTATATCATGTTTATCGCCGGCCTCGAGTTAGATATGAATGAATTTAAAAAGACCAAGAACAAAAGTCTGCTTTTTGGCTTCCTGACATTCATTGTTCCGATCAGCATTGGCTATCCGGTTTGTCACTTATTACTCGGATATGGTGTATTGCCAAGCTTATTGATTTCGAGTATGTTCGCTACCCACACATTGGTTTCCTATCCCATTGTAAACAGTTATGGTATTTCGAAAATGGAAGCTGTTGCCATTACGATCGGTGGAACAATCCTGACGGATACGGCTGTGTTAATTATACTTGCTGTTATTACGGGAGTGTCTCAGGGGAATATTGGAAATGAGTTTTGGATAACGCTGGCAATTTCTTTCGCCATCTTCCTTTTTATCATGTTTGGTGTTATTCCGCGAATTGCAAAATGGTTTTTTGAACGTCTGGGGAGTGAAAAGACCTCCAATTATATTTTTGTTCTTTCTGTGGTGTTTTTTGCTGCTTTTTTAGCTGAAATTGCTGGTTTAGAGCCTATTATTGGAGCATTCGTGGCAGGTTTGGCCCTGAACAAACTGATTCCTCATTCCTCCGCTTTGATGAATCGGATTGAGTTTATTGGGAATGCAATTTTCATTCCGTTTTTCTTGATATCGGTAGGGATGATTGTCGATGTGAGTGTGATTCTGAAAGGTCCACAAGCGCTTATAATCGCGGGGACGCTCACCGTTGTGGCGATCGTCGGAAAATATGTGGCGGCCTGGTTGACACAGATTGTTTTCAAGTATAGCCGTGGTCAGCGCAATCTAATATTTGGGTTGAGTAGTGCGCATGCTGCGGCAACACTGGCTGTAATCATGGTTGGCCATAAGAATGGAATTATCGATGAAAACGTACTTAATGGAACGATCTTGTTGATTTTGGTTACCTGCATTGTCGCAACTGTGGTTACGGGGAATGCTTCACGTAAAGTGGTGATGGACGGAGAACAGGATGAAGAACATACGGATGTAGTGAAGGAAAAAGACGAAAACATTCTCATATCAATCGCTAATATGGATAATATGGAACCTATTCTTGATTTTTCAACCTACATTAAGAGTAAGAAGTGTTCGTATCCCGTCAGTATTGTTTCTGTTGTGAAAGATAACGAACAGGCACAATTGAACATGTCAAAGGCACGGAAAAATCTGGATAACATGGTGCGTTATGCCTCTGGCAGTGAGACAAGTGTTAATATCAGTGCAACAATAGACTTGAATATTGCCAGCGGAGTGGCGAGGTCTGCAAAAGAAGTTTCTGCCAATTGTATTGTTTTGGGCTGGCCGAGTGTAGCCAATTTTATGGATAAGTTTGTGGGGGAGAAAACGGAAAGTATTTTAAATCGAACGTCAGCGAATGTGATGTTATGTCATTTTAAAAAACCCTTTATCTCCAACAAGTCCATTATCGTTTTTGCTCCGCCCATGTGTGAGGCCGAATTTGGTTTTGAGTACTGGCTGGAAAAGGTTGTCAAGCTTGCTCAGGAGTTATCCATTCCGATCACGTTTGTTGTCGATGAGCGCTCTGCTGCCGCGATTGAAGAATATCTTGTTGAGTTGAAAAATTCTGTCCCCGTTACTTTTAAACATTATAATGCCTGGGACAATTTGCAGGGGCTTAAAGCGTTTAAAGAAGAAGGGGCGATGTTCATTTTCGTTTCTGCCAGAAATGGTGAAGTTTCCTATCGCGATTCATTGGATGGTGTAGCAAAGAAATTAGATCGGATTTATGCAAACGAAAATCTTGTTTTAGTGTTCCCTAGTAGGATTGAAAATGCACACATCGATGAGTATGAAGATGTAGAAGCTGCTCCAATCTTTAGAAAGATTAGCAAAGAAATCGGAAATATGTTTAATAAGGGATAGTAATTTGTCCGTTAAAATTGAAGGTTATGTCAAATAAGATTACAATGTCAAGCGAAGGCGTCTTACAGGTGCCAGATTTCCCAACAATTCCTTTTATTATCGGTGACGGTATAGGTCCTGACCTTTGGCATGCGGCCGTTCGTGTGTTTGATAAGGCGGTAGAAAAAGGGTATGGTGGACAGCGTAAAATAACATGGAAAGAGGTGTTGGCAGGCGAGAAGGCCTTCAAAGAAACGGGTGAATGGCTGCCAAGAGAAACGTTGAATATATTGAAAGAATATCTGGTTGGCATCAAAGGGCCGCTAACAACACCTGTTGGGGGAGGTATTCGTTCGTTAAATGTTGCATTGCGTAAGGATCTGGATCTGTATGTTTGTCAGCGTCCTACCAAATGGTTTAAAGGAGTTCCTTCGCCTGTTAAACATCCGGAATATGTGGATATGGTTATCTTTCGGGAAAATACGGAGGATATTTATGCGGGAATAGAATTTCAGGCGGGTACAGCTGAAGCCAATAAACTTCAAGATTTTTTGCACGATGAGCTTGATATCGACTATGGCTTTTCGGCGACTACAGGAGTCGGCGTTAAATTAGTCTCTGAGGAAGGTTCTAAGCGATTGGTTCGCGCTGCTATAGCACACGCTATTGATCACAGTTTACCTTCCGTGACGATCGTTCACAAAGGAAACATCATGAAATTTACCGAAGGGGCGTTTAAGTTATGGGGCTATGAGGTTGCTGAGAAGGAATTTGCCGATCATACGTATACCTGGGGGCAATGGGAGCGCACAAAAGCTGATAAGGGTGAGGAGGCTGCCAATCAAGAGCAGAAAGATGCGCTGGGATCGGGGAAAATTTTAATTAAAGATATCATCGCAGATAATTTTTTACAGCAAATTCTGCTCAATCCACGTGATTTTTCGGTGGTCGCTACATTAAATCTGAATGGTGATTATATTTCAGATGCTTTGGCGGCAATGGTTGGGGGGATAGGTATAGCACCCGGGGCGAATATTAATTTTAAAACTGGGCATGCCGTTTTTGAAGCAACCCATGGTACTGCGCCAAGATTTGCCAATACCGATACCATGAACCCCTCTTCTGTGATTTTGAGCGGTGTCATGTTATTTCAATACCTGGGCTGGAACGAGGCAGCGGACGCAATTGTAAAGGCTTTGGGTGAGACAATAATAGCCAAGACGGTGACGATAGATTTTTATAATTTGATGGACGATGCTACGTTAGTCAAAACAAGTGAATTTGCGGATCGGATGATTGAAAAAATGTAAGCATTTTATTTTTCGAGATATTAAGCAGAAATTAGAATAAAATTTCTGCTTTTTTATGGATTATAATCAACTGCCGGTTTTTGTAAGGGAATCGAATATTTTTACTGAAAGTGATAAAATTAAGTTAGCTCAGATCGAACGTTTACCGACGCCTCAGGAGGTAGATGAGATTACGAGCCTCCCCGAAATTTACGAATTGTTAAATGCCTTTATTGGCGATCAATCCGCCCGTAATACTCATCTGCAGTTAAAAGCAAAGGAGTATTTGCAAGAGAATCAGTTAGATATGGCCTGGCGTGTACTGCTTATCTGATGTTTTTCGCATTAAATTTAGTATTTTTTGTGCGATCTTTTTATTGAAATCATTTGTAATTTTTTAAATTTTCAATAAAAAAACAGATTAGTTGAAAAATATATAATTTTATTTTAACTTTGGTTTTTAAAACAACAGATTGCTTAGCTAGGGTTAAACAAAAGCAATCAAACAAACTATAACATCAATGAAACATAATTTTGGAGCAGGTCCATGTATTCTGCCAAAGGAAGTATTTCAACAAGCCTCAGAAGCTGTAATTGATTTTAACAACACCGGTTTGTCAATTTTAGAGATCTCTCACCGTTCCAAAGAGTTTGAAGCAGTGATAGATGAAGCGACACAATTAGTAAGAGAGTTATTGGCAGTACCGCAGGGATATTCGATTCTTTTCCTTCAAGGCGGAGCTAGTTTGCAATTTGCGATGGCACCTTTGAATCTTTTACCTGAAGGAGGTAAAGCCGCATATTTGGATACTGGTGTGTGGGCGACAAAAGCATTAAAAGAAGCCAAAAAATTTGGTACAGTAGATGTTGTCGCTTCGTCCATCGATAAAAATTATTCCTACATTCCTAAAGGATATGTTATTCCTTCGGATGCAGCATATTTCCACTATACGGCCAATAATACTATTTATGGGACGGAAGTCTTTGAAAAGCCCGCCACGACGTTACCCGTGGTGGTGGATATGTCTTCAGATATTTTCTCACGGGAAATCAACGTAGCAGATTACGATTTGATCTATGCAGGAGCGCAAAAAAATATGGGGCCTGCTGGTGTTACACTTGTCATTGTCAAAGATGATAGGCTAGGTAAGTCAGGACGTGTTCTTCCATCGATGTTGGATTATCAATTGCAGATAGCTGGTGGTTCAATGTATAATACACCGCCTGTATACTCCATCTTTGTTTCGATGTTGAACCTACGCTGGTTAAAAGCAAAAGGTGGTGTGCCAGTATTGGAACAAGAAAATATCATAAAAGCACGTGCTTTATACGATGAAATAGATCGTAACCCATTCTTTAAAGGCACTGCTGCTGTAGAAGACCGCTCTCGTATGAATGTAACGTTTGTAATGGATACACCAGAGCTGGAAGCTGAATTTTTGGCTTTGGCAAAAGAACGCAATTTGATAGGCATCAAAGGTCACCGTTCGGTCGGTGGATTTAGAGCTTCCATCTACAATGCGTTACCACTAAGTAGTGTAAACGCACTGATTGATGCGATGAAGGAATTTGAAGACACCCATACTGCCTAAAGCTGTATGCATGTTGCTGAAGTTTAAATAGTGGCAAATAAACCATTAGTTTAGATGAAGAATTAACGAGGTCAAATCTTTTCACATGGTAGGTCTTCGGATAAGTTGAATGTTACTGATACTTTTAAAAACGATTTATAAAGATGAAAATATTAGCAAATGACGGTATCGATCCACTAGGAAAAAAAATGTTGGAGGATGCTGGTCATACGGTAGATACCAATCATATCCCACAGGAGGAGCTTGCAGCAAGGCTACCTGCCTATGATGCAATTACGGTGCGTAGCGCAACAAAAGTTCGCCAAGCCCTGATTGATGGCTGCCCCAATTTGAAAGTGATTGGTCGTGGTGGGGTAGGTATGGATAATATTGATGTAGACTATGCCCGTTCAAAAGGGATTGCGGTTGTTAATACACCGGCGGCATCTTCATTATCGGTTGCTGAGCTGGTTTTTGCCCACTTATTGAATGGTGTACGTTTTTTATACGATGCCAACAGGAAAATGCCTGTTGAAGGCAATACAAAATTTGGTGCACTCAAAAAGGCGTACGGTGCTGGAACGGAGCTACGTGGCAAGACGATCGGTATTGTTGGTTTTGGCCGTATCGGTCGCGAAGTGGCTAAAATCGCTATTGGTTTGGGTATGGATGTTGTTTACACGGATTTATTCGAGGGACCAAAAGCGTTGACGGTAACACTTTCAGGTGGTATACACGTGGAGGTTCCGATTAAACAGGTTGACATGGAAAGCCTGTTGAAAGTTTCTGACTTCATCTCTTTGCATGTTCCATTCTTGGATAAACCGGCTATCGGAGCTGCTGAGTTCCCATTGTTGAAAGATGGTGTTGGGTTGGTCAATGCCTCAAGAGGTGGTGTTATTGATGAGTTGGAATTGGTCAAAGCATTGGATTCGGGTAAAGTTGCCTTTGCAGGTTTAGACGTGTTCGACAATGAGCCGACTCCACGCGAGGAAATCTTAACGCACCCAAAAATTTCATTGACGCCACATATCGGGGCGGCAACCAACGAAGCGCAAGAACGGATCGGCGAAGAATTGGCTGGCCTGTTGATCGAAAACTTGAAGAAGTAATTCTTCCGCATAACACAAAGATATGCGGCACAAAACTTTCATGATTTTGTGCCGCATTTTTTTTAATATAAATTCATGAATTGCCTATATTGGCACACAGAAATTTAATAATTGTAACTTCAGTATGAAAGTTTTAAAATTTGGTGGTACTTCCGTGGGGAGTGCAGCACGTATCAAAGGGTTGTTGGATATTGTAAACCCTGCTGAACGTCAGATCGTCGTGTTGTCCGCAGTTGCTGGAACGACAAATGCTTTGGTCGAAATAAGTCAAGCTTACACAGCAGGTAAGAAGGACGAAGCTAAAGATTTGGTCAAGAAGCATAAGGACAAGTACGAAGACCTTATTAAAGAACTTTTCAGCACTGAACAAGGATATAAAAATGGTAAAGAATTGATCGATTACCATTTTAATCTGATTTCTACCCTAGCCAATGAATTATTTACATCAATCGAAGAGAAAGTGATCTTGGCTCAAGGCGAGTTGATGTCTACTGCCTTATGGCATTTCTACCTCAATGAAATCGGTATTAAATCCGTGTTGCTGCCGGCCTTGGATTTTATGAAAATCGACGAGGACAATGAGCCTATGGTCGAGTATATTGGTGAAAAGCTGAGCCACATCCTGGCGCAAAGCCCAGAGAATACGTTATTTATCACACAGGGTTTTATTTGTAGAAACTCGTTCGGCGAAATCGATAATTTGCGCCGTGGTGGGTCGGATTATACCGCATCTTTGATCGGCGCTGCAATCCGTGCTGATGAGGTTCAGATCTGGACAGATATCGATGGTATGCACAACAATGATCCACGTGTCGTGAAAGGTACAACACCGATTGCACACCTGAGCTTTGATGAAGCTGCCGAGCTGGCTTATTTCGGTGCTAAGATTTTACACCCCCAATCGGTATTTCCTGCACAGAAATATAATGTTCCTGTCCGGTTGTTGAATACCATGGAACCGAATGCTAAGGGTACATTGATCAGTAAAGACGGTGCTCAAAAAGGGTGTATCCGTGCCATTGCCGCGAAGGATGGTATCACGGCAATCCATATCCATTCCTCGAGAATGCTCCTTGCTTATGGCTTTTTACGTCGCGTATTTGAAATATTCGAGCGTTACAAAACGCCAATCGATATGATTACGACTTCGGAAGTAGCCGTATCGTTGACCATAGACGATACCACAAACTTGACTGATATTATTAAAGAGGTGGAAGATTTTGGCTCTGTCACCGTGGATGGCGATCAGACCATTGTTTGTGTTGTCGGAGATTTTGGATTGAATAGCCACGGATATGCTGCTCGTGTACTGGATGCTGTTAAACACCTGCCTGTCCGTATGATTTCCTATGGGGGTTCAGACTTTAACGTGTCGATTCTATTGAATTCAGATCATAAAACTGAAGCATTACGTTCACTGCACAATCGTTTATTTTAAGTTTAGGTTTTATATGATAAATACAGATATCGCGGCGAAATTTGCGGAGAACGAAACGCCGTTTTATTATTATGATCTGAATGTGTTGAACAAGACTTTGGAAGCTGCACATGTTGCATCCCACAAACGGGGATTTCACGTTCACTATGCATTAAAAGCCAATTTTAATGATCAGTTATTGAAAGCCATCCAATCGGTCGGCTTTGGAGCGGATTGTGTGAGTGGCAACGAGGTAAAGAAAGCCATTGAATGTGGCTTTGATTCTAAAAAAATTACCTTTGCCGGCGTTGGTAAATCCGATAAGGAAATCAATTATGCACTCGATCAAAATATCTTTGCATTTAATGTGGAATCTATCCAGGAGCTTGAAGTAATCAATGAACTTGCCTCCAACAAAGGTGTGAAGGCCAATGTTGCGTTGCGGATTAATCCTAACGTGGATGCGCACACCCATCATTATATTACCACGGGGCTTGATGAAAACAAATTTGGCGTACCCAATGCGGATTTGGAAAAATGTGCCGCAGTGCTTAAAAGATGCGAATTCATTGAATTGGTAGGCCTGCATTTCCATGTAGGTTCGCAGATTACGGATATGACGGTATTCAAAAGTCTATGTGTGAAGGTCAATGAATGGAAAAACTGGTTTGAGGAACGTGGTACACAAATTCGTGTGTTGAATGTTGGCGGTGGACTGGGGATTGATTATAAAAATCCTGACGGAAATGCAATTCCTGATTTTGAAGCTTATTTTGATATTTTCGATCGCTTCCTGGAGCGTACGCCACAGCAGGAAGTGCATTTTGAGTTGGGGAGAGCTTTGGTCGCGCAGTGTGGAAGCCTCGTTAGCCGCGTGCTATATGTCAAAAACGGTGTAAAGAAAAACTTTTTGGTATTGGATGCGGGAATGACGGAATTAATGCGTCCGGCTTTGTATCAGGCTTATCATAAAATAGAGAATATCAGTGCCGCAAATACGGCTGAGCCTGTGAACTATGACGTTGTTGGACCGATCTGTGAATCGTCCGATTGCTTTGGTAAGGAAGTTCCACTTCCTATTTCAAAACGTGGTGACTTGATCGCCATTCGATCGGCTGGAGCATATGGAGAGGTGATGGCTTCGCGGTATAACTTACGGGAAGAAATTCGTTTTGTATATAACACGCAGTTATAAACTGCGGTAACAGAAAATTCATTTTAAAGCCAGTCCAAAATAAGGACTGGCTTTTTGGTGTCCATACTGTCGTGTGTGTGTGCAGCGTGCTATTTTGTTCATCATTTTATTGATTGTCTTTTGTATACTTGTTTATGCTAATGACCATCGAATTTCCAGTAACGATTGATCTGTTTGGAAAAACATTTCTCCTACATCCTTTTATGGAAGGGCTGGGCATGTTTATTGGCATGCGCTATTATCAGTTGCTCAAATGGAAGGATCAAGAAAGCCTGGGGCATAGCAATTCACTTCTTATTGTCATCGCAGCAGGAGTAGGGGCGCTCATCGGATCACATCTTATCGGCTCCCTGGAGCGTCCGGACGAATTGCTTAGCGCGAGCAATATATGGGCCTATATCTGGGTAAATAATACCATTATAGGGGGCTTAGCTGGCGGTTTGATTGCAGTTGAACTGATGAAAAAGCTCATGGGGAAAAAAGAGAGCACGGGCGATCTGATGGTTTTCCCCCTGATTTTGGCCATCGCCATTGGTAGAGTTGGTTGCTTTTATACAGGAGTCTTCGAACAAACCTATGGTCTGCCTACCGAATGCCCATTTGGGATGTATCTCGGTGACGCTTATAAACGTCATCCGGTGGCGCTGTATGAAATTGCATTTCTCCTTCTTTTATTTACAGCGCTCCAATGCTTTAAAACACGCTACAATTATCATAAAGGGGTATTATTTCAGCTTTTTATGCTCAGTTATTTTAGCTTTCGTTTTGTGTTGGATTTTATAAAACCGCGGGCGATTATTCTTTTTGGCCTCAGTACCATACAAATTACGTGCATCGTGGTGATAATTTATTATATTTATTTATTAAATAGTGAACGTTTCATCAAAAAATAGGAACTATGTATTTGCTTGAAGGATCATTTGGGTCGGAAAGTACCGCAATGTTGGGACTGTTTCTACTTACCATAGGGGCTATTGTGATCGGTATTGCGCTCTTGGTGATTATTATCGGTTCGATTATCAAAGCAGGCAATAAGGAGTCAAAATTCAATGTTAACCCCTGGCTGAAAGTACTTTTGGGTGGAATTGGTGCGATGTTGGCAGGAGGACTTGCCTGTGGTCTGACTTTTATGAACTAGAAATTGTCTTTATGCCCGTTAGAAACTACACCTATTACGACTATACCATCAGTCTCTGTCCAACATGTCTTTCGCGTGTTGGCGCAAAAATCATTATTGAAAATGAGCAGGTGTTCATGACAAAAACCTGTCCCGAGCACGGATTTTTCAAAACGCTGATTGCTACCGATGTGGACTATTATAAAAACATTCGAAATTATAATAAGGCTTCGGAGACTCCTTTAAAATTCGATCATCAGGTTCACTATGGTTGTCCCTATGATTGTGGTCTATGCATCGATCATGAACAGCACAGTTGTCTCTCGATCATCGAGGTGACCGACCGGTGTAATTTGACCTGTCCAACCTGTTATGCAATGTCTTCGCCCCACTATGGGCGGCATCGGTCACTGCAAGAGATTGAGCTGATGTTGGATAAAATCGTCGAAAGTGAAGGTGAACCCGATGTCGTTCAGATCAGCGGCGGCGAACCAACCATTCACCCTGATTTTTTTAAGATTTTAGATATCGCAAAAACGAAACCCATCAAGCATCTTATGCTCAATACGAATGGGATCCGGATTGCCAATGATCCCGGTTTTGCGGAGCAACTCGCCACTTATGCGCCCGAATTTGAAATCTATCTCCAGTTTGATTCTTTTCGCCCATCGGTGCTCGAAAAGTTTCGGGGCAAGGATTTGACAGCTATTCGAAAAAAGGCTATTGACAAATTAAATGCTTTGAATTTGAGTACAACACTGGTGGTGGTGCTGGAGAGAGGGGCTAATGACGATGAAATTGGCGATATATTGGACTTTGCATTGAAGCAGCAATGCGTTAGGGGGGTAACTTTCCAGCCGGTGGAAATTGCGGGTAGAAATGCGACCGATGCGCACCATCATAAAATGACGCTTACTGAAGTACGCCAAGAAATACTGAATCAGTGTTCATTGTTGGATCCTCATGATATTATCCCTGTACCCTGTAATCCAGATGCGTTGGCTATGGGCTATATCTTGAAGATAGGAGATGAACGGATACCGTTAACCCGACATATTGATCCCGCTTTGCTGTTGAATAATCAATCCCGCAACACCATTGTCTATGAGCAGGACAAGGGGGTACAGATGCAGTTGCTGGATATTTTCAGTACGGGAATTTCCGTAGACAGCGTCAAACCAAAAGTTAATCAGCTGCTTTGCTGTCTGCCGGAGGTTTGTGCTCCCGACCTCGACTACGACAACCTTTTTCGCATCATCATCATGAATTTTATGGATGCTTACGACTTTGACGTTCGCGCTGTCAAAAAGTCCTGTGTGCATATTGTCAATAAAGATTTGAAGATAATTCCATTTGAAACAATGAATTTATTTTATCGTGATGATAAATTGAAGCGTCTGGAAGAACTTAAATTATCGGACGCTATTCGATTTTAGTGTTATATAAGCTATTTTTGTCGAAAAAAGGAACGCCGGTCCTTTTCTGGATTTTTTAGCTGGTTGGGGGGCTCTCGGCTTGTAGATCGGAGCGGAAAAAAGGGTAATAAAATAAGCAGTATGAAATTGGGGATTTTTAAGCATTTAGTTTTTGTTTTCAGCCTTTTGGCTTGCCAGTTGCAGGTCTCTGCGCAAGATTCAGTTCAAGTAAGGAGAATTTTGAGCATTGATCGGACGTCGCATGCCAACCTGAATAGACGGGCCAGTTCCGATTCAACCCGTGTCGGAAACGATTCTTTGCGGAATGACCTGAAGAAGGTTAATCTGACTTTTTTATCCAACATCCGCACATCGTCGCTAGCCGAATTTGTTGCGCAATTGAATGAAAAGTCCAACGCTTATTTGGGCACGAATGCGAGATCAGCGAAAGATAGTATTGCTGCAATAAAAAATAGTATTCAGGAAGAGATCCGACAGCTTAAGTCCATTAAAGGGAGTATCAGTAATTATTCAAACAGCCTCAACGCTACGCAAGATCAAATCAGAAACCTGATCAGCCAATACGATATCAATGCCAACAACCATAGCCGTGCATACCAGTACCTCGATAACGCGCAGGTTAAACTTGAGGCTAAGATGGACTCCCTAGAGCTGATCAATCGGACCATCGATGAACTGATCGTCAAGAATCAGCGGCATTTGGTTCGGTTAGACGACGTACATGCGTTAAAAAGCGATAGTAAGAAGGTAGATACCGTAGCAGGTAAGCGTTCAATCTGGAAAGCCAATACGACAGCAATTTCAAAGGATGTGCTACTGAATAATATCCGTACAAATTACAGTAACAATAAATCGATCGACAAATACGTCAATCGGACAGACTGGGCAAGCCGTATCCTGCTCATTATACTGGGCTTGGGATATTGCTATTGGATAGCACGGGTGTCCTATATTCTAAGACAACATGATCCTGAACATCAACTTGCTATTGACGCTATTGTCGGGAAGACAATCATTTTTCTACTGACTTTATTGCCTTTTGTAAACTTCTTTACGCCGAGTTTTATTTTGCAGGCTTCCCAGTTGATCATCATGTTGATCTTTATGTTTTTACTAAGACATCGTATGACGGGGGTGCAGCGTAAAATAGCCATTATTCTCATTGTATTCTATGTACTTGATATTTTTGTCAATATAATCGTAAGTGACGATCTCTTCCCGAGGATCATTTGCATTGTTTTTAATCTGATTGCCCTTGGGCTCGTCAGTTATACAAAACGACGCATAAAAAATGCGCAAAGTCCGGGATACATCAGCAATTTTATCTATGTCATTTTCGCTATTTTAAATATTACGGCAATAACATTGAATGTCATTGGTCATGTCGAGCACTCTCGGAGTTTCAGTATAGCGTGTGCCGTCGGTTTGGTGCAGTCGTTTACATTGCAATACTTCGCAGACATGATTAAGGCTGATGTGCGTAATCAGTTTAAAAAAGATCGCCTCACGTTGGGGTTCTGGATGCGGTTCAATGAGCAGCGCACATTGGGGATCATCACCCAGTTTCTTCGGGTCGTTTGTATACTTTTAGCAATCATCGTGCTGGCCAATAATCTGCAGTTTATTGAAACATTACTGGCCGTTAGTGAAGTCTTTTTTGGTAAAGTGCGCAGTATTGGTAGCATATCGTTCACACTGGGTAATCTTGTAGTGGCTATCTTACTGCTTTTGGTGGCGCAGTGGTTCCAAAAAAATATCAGTTTAATCGTACTTGGAGGCGAAGACGGCCAACTTAGCCAGGCCTATAATCAGAAGATGACGCTATTTCCGCTATTTCGGTTGGCAATTATTCTGATTGGTTTTTTTATGGCGGTTTCTGCATTGGGCATGAGTTTGGATAAACTGACCGTTGTGATTGGAGCGCTGAGTGTTGGTATCGGTCTGGGGTTGCAGAATATCATCAATAATTTTGTGTCAGGTATTATTTTGGTTTTCGACAAGCCGTTTCGGGTGGGGGATCAAATTGAGCTTGCCGATAAAAAAGGACGTGTTAAAGAAATCGGTATACGTGCCAGCGTTTTAAAAACGGGCGATGGGGCTGATGTTATTATTCCAAATGGTGATTTGCTTTCAGGAAGGGTTGTCAACTGGACGTTATCCCAAGAATACAGCAAGACAAGTTTTGTCCTCCACATCGATCGGAAAGCAGATTTGGATCAAGCTAAACAGTGGATTAAGGATGCGATGGAAAGTAGCGCCCATTTTATCAAAGATAGAGATAGCGGCATCAGTATACAGGATATCAGTGAAGAGATGATTTATCTCAGCGTGTCCGGCTGGGTAAACTTTGCGGCCAATACCTCAGCCTTTAAAAATGATGTATTACTTATATTATACAAAAAGTTTGAAGCAGAGGGTTTGAAGTTCTACAGTGTCATGCCGCCCAAAAGCTAATCCAATCCATTGATTTTCTATTGACGGATGTATTTAATCGTGTGCTGTATAGGCTTACAATTTAATCAGCTGCGTTCGGTAGTATAACGGACTGAATCCTTTGGCACGTTTGTAGAAATGTGAAAGATGGCTCTCGTCTGTAAATCCGAGTTCTGCAGCAATTTGCTTCAGTGTGTAAGCCTTGGATTTCAGTCGATTTTCGATGAGTTCGATCCGGTAGGTATTGATATATGACCTTAAGCTCGTGCCAAAGTTTTTCTTAAAATAGATACCAAAATAGGATGGAGCGATATTGAATTTCTGAGCCAGGATACTGACTTTGAGTTTTTCGGGTGAAAAGATATAGCGATGGATGTAGGCCGAAATTGATCGATCAATATATAATTCAGGCTGCTGGGGCAAACGCTGTGCCTCCGATATCTCTTTATAAAGCCCAAATATGGCAACGAGTTGGTCAAATAGCCAGTCAGCATGCTGATTGATGGCCATATCAGCATATAGTCGGACAGCTTCCAGCACATGGGAAAAAATCAGACGATAATGTTCGCCAATATTCAATTTGCGCTCCTTGAGGCCTTTATCGTTCATCAGCTCCATGATCCAGGAATAGAGCTTTTGGTTCCGTTTGTTCTGCAGGAAATAACCGTCTGTAAACAAAATAAATAAGAAATGTGTCTTTTTCTCAATTTTAAAATAATGCATGTCTGCTGGACTAATCAAGAAGATATCGCCACGTTCATAATTCAGTTCAAATTTGTTAATCACATGCGTTCCTCTACCCGAACGAATATAAACGAGCTCATAATAATTCTGCTGATGCGGTGGCAGGTGGAAGCTATCCTCAACAAATTCACTGATCCGTAGCGGTTCAAACTGTTTTTTACGCATTACTTTTCGGTTTGTACATCCCTAAATATACATAAAAATAATGTATTTATACATGTTTTTGCCTGTTGTACTATTGCACCTTTGTGTCGGATAAAACGGTATAAAACATGGTTAATTTTATAATGATTGCATTTTGCATCGCGGCCGGCATGTTGTTGCGGAGAACAAATTTAATTCATTCCGAAGCACATAAGGGCATCAATACCTGGATTCTTTATTTTGCACTGCCAGCAGTATCTTTTAAATATATTCCAAAGATCGTATGGTCTTCACAATTGCTGTTTCCTGTATTTTCGGCCATACTCGTTTGGGCAGGTAGCTGGTTATTTATGGAGGTATACTGTAAACGTAAAAATTATAAGCAACGTTCGCGCAGCAGTTTGGAATTGGCGGCGGGATATAGTAACACTTCTTTTATCGGTTTCCCGCTGATTATTGCTTATTTTGGTGAGGCACACTTACCCATAGCGATTATTTGCGACCAAACGACCTTTATTCTGCTCTCCACAGCAGGAATTATCAATGCGCTGAAAGCGAATGTACATGAGGGCGAGACAATTGATGTGAAATTTATGCTGCGAAAGCTGCTTAGCTTTCCGCCTTTAATCGGTTGCACTGCCGCCTTGCTGCTATCTCAATTTGTTGATCTGTCCGTTGCCGAGCCTTTTTTCGATAAGCTCGTTGCCACAGTGGGACCTTTGGCACTATTCTCTATTGGGTTGCAGCTTAAGTTTGATGGCTGGAAGCAGCAGGCCTCGCAAATTAGCACAGCAATGATCTATAAACTGATTTTAGCACCCCTGCTTGTCTGTATATTTGCTTTATTGTTGGGTGTAAAGGGTTCCATTGCAAGGATCAGCATTTTTGAAGCAGCCATGCCAACTTTGGTAACTTCAGGTATTATTGCCGAGCAATATCATTTAAATACGAAACTGGTCAACCTGGTCATTGGCTTTAGTATCGTCGCCGGATTGCTGACCACCTTATGCTGGGATTTTGCCATTCGGATATTGTTTCCCTAATTGACAAGGTGAATAAAAAGAAAAAACTCCTTCATGTATGGAAGGAGTTTTTTCTTTTTACTATTTGCTATGTGTGTCAATCCATTGGCGCGCATTGACAAATGCTTCAATCCAAGGAGAAACTTCATCTTGGCGTCCTTTGGGGTAATTTGCCCAATGCCATTGGAAAATCGAGCGTTCGATATGTGGCATAGTAGCCAAGTGGCGACCGGTTTTATCACAGATCATTGCGGTATTATAATCTGAACCATTTGGGTTGTGCGGATAGTGTTCATATCCATATTTTGCGACAATATTGTATTGGTCTTCAGCATATGGAAGGTTGAATTTTCCCTCACCATGTGAGATCCAGACACCCAAAGTACTTCCGGCTAACGTCGATAACATCACAGAATTGTTCTCTTGCACTTTTACGGAAACGAAGTTTGACTCATGTTTTCCTGAGGTGTTGTGCAGCATTTTTCCATGTACTTCGTGCTCAGGATTGATCATTTCGAGTTCCATAAATAATTGGCAACCGTTGCATATACCAACAGAGAGCGTGTCTGGGCGAGCAAAGAAATCTGTTAGCGCTTTTTTCGCTTTCTCATTGTAGAGGAAGGCTCCGGCCCAGCCTTTTGCTGATCCAAGTACATCGGAGTTAGAGAAACCACCTACTGCACCGATAAACTGTATATCCTCCAATGTCTCCCGTCCAGTTATCAAATCTGTCATGTGGACATCCTTCACGTCAAAGCCGGCCAAAAACATGGCATTAGCCATTTCACGTTCTGAATTCGAACCTTTTTCACGAAGAATGGCAGCTTTTGGACGTACCTTAGTACTGTCGATCACTGGTTTCTTACCATTGAATTGGCTTGGAAAAGAAAAAGTTAAAGGCTGGTTTTTATAGTTGTCAAAGCGTTGTTGTGCCGTTCCATTTTTAGATTGCTTTGAATCCAAAAGGAATGATGTCGTAAACCATACATCACGGGTCGCTGCGACATCAAAGCTAAAAGAAGCCTCTTGATTTTTAACTGTTACCGTATTTCCTTCGATCACCTGGCCAATTTTTACAGCATCAACACCTGCATCCTGCATACTGGCTTCGAAGGCCGCATCGTCTTTCGCTTGCAATACCAGTGCGATATTTTCATTAAAAAACGCTTTTACGGTATCCGATTCATTTAACGCCGAAAGGTCATAGTTGGCAGCAAGGTTGGTGTCAGCAAAGGTCATTTCCAATAAGGTGGTAATCAAGCCACCCGATCCGACGTCGTGACCAGCTTCGATCTGTCCTTCTTGAATTAATTGCTGTATGGTATTAAAAGCTGTTTTAAAATAAGCAGGATTCTGAATGGTCTGTACTTCAGTACCTAATTTATTGATGATTTGCGCAAATGACGAACCGCCTAATTTGAACTGATCTTTTGATAAGTTGATGTAATAGATCGATCCAGCCGTTTTGTTCAGTACAGGTTCAACCACTTTGGTGATATCCGTACAATTTCCGGCGGCAGAAATGATCAATGTGCCTGGAGCAATGACGTTTTCGCCGTTTGGATATTTTTGCTTCATGGACAAGGAATCTTTTCCCGTCGGGATATTAATTCCCAATGCGATGGCAAATTCCGAGCAGGCTTTAACAGCTTGGTATAAGCGGGCGTCTTCACCTTCATTATTGGCTGCCCACATCCAGTTGGCCGATAGGGAGATTCCTGCGAGGCCATTTTTGATCGGAGCAAATACGATGTTGGAAAGCGATTCGGCAATAGCCGTTCGGCTTGCCGCAGCGGGATCCACTAAGGCAGCAATAGGGGAGTGACCTATTGTTGTCGCAATACCTTCTTTACCTTTATAGTCAAGTGCCATCACTCCGACGTTGTTCAACGGCAATTGCAATGGACCAGCACATTGTTGTTTGGCAACACGGCCTCCAACACAACGGTCTACTTTATTGGTTAACCAATCTTTGGAAGCAACAGCTTCCAATTGCAATACTTGGTTTAAGTAGCTTGGAATGTTGGCTGCATCATAAGCAAGGTCAGCGTAGTTACGAACTACGGTTTTATCGCGCATAAAAGTTTTTGGCGATGAGCCAAAGAAATCTTCGAGCGCATAATCCATTGGTTTTTCACCCGTACTTTTTGATTCGAAAGTAAAGCGGTGGTCGCCAGTAACATCACCTACGGTGTACATTGGTGCACGTTCGCGATCGGCAACACGTTTTAAGGTGTCAATATCATCTTTAGCGATCACAAGCCCCATACGTTCTTGCGATTCATTACCGATAATTTCTTTTGCGGATAGTGTCGGGTCGCCTACAGGAAGTGCATCCAGATCAATTAAACCGCCGGTCTCTTCAACAAGTTCAGAAAGGCAGTTTAAGTGGCCACCTGCACCATGATCGTGGATAGAGACAATGGGGTTATGATCAGACTCCACTAATCCACGAACAGCATTCGCTGCACGTTTTTGCATTTCGGGATTGGAACGCTGAATGGCATTAAGCTCAATTCCAGAACCAAATGCCCCTGTGTCTGCAGAAGATACAGCAGCTCCACCCATTCCGATGCGGTAATTTTCACCACCCAGGATAACGACTTTATCACCGGTTTTCGGTGTATGTTTTTTCGCTTGATCCAGTTTTCCATAGCCAACTCCGCCGGCCTGCATAATGACTTTGTCGTAACCAAGTTTACGGCCATCCTCTTCATGCTCGAAGGTCAATACAGAACCCGTAATTAGGGGCTGACCAAACTTATTACCGAAGTCAGAAGCACCATTGGATGCTTTGATCAGGATGTCAACTGGGGTTTGGTACAACCATTGACGCTCTTGCATCGCATTTTCCCATGGACGCGTCTTGTTGAGTTCTTCTGCTGGCGCAGTTAAAGTTCCTGCCTGAAGATCCAATTTATTTTGTTCCAATCGCGAATAAGCAGTCATGTATACGGCTGTACCCGCCAATGGAATTGCACCTTGGCCGCCCGCCATACGATCCCGGATTTCGCCACCCGATCCTGTTGCTGCACCAGAAAATGGCTCTACTGTAGTTGGGAAATTATGCGTTTCAGCTTTAACAGATAAAACCGAATCAAAAGGTTTTTCTTCGTAAAAATCAGGTTTGTCGGCAGATTTAGGGGCAAATTGTGTCACACGTGGACCTTTAACAAAAGCAACGTTATCTTTATACGCCGAAACAATCTCGTTGGGATTGGTCTCAGACGTCTTTTTGATCATTTTAAACAGGGAAGTCGGTTGTTCTTCGCCATCAATGATAAAGGTACCATTGAAAATCTTATGTCTACAGTGTTCTGAATTGGCTTGTGAAAAGGCGAATACTTCAGAATCTGTGAGCAAGCGACCTAACTTGGCCGAAAGTTGATTAAGGTAATCAACCTCTTCTGCATTGAGCGCTAGTCCTTCAGCTTTATTGTAGGCATCGATGTCTTCGATTTCCACTATCGGTTCTGGCGTGATGTTAACAGTATACATATCCTGCGTCAGCATGCTGAATTTTTGGGAAATCATTGGATCGAAGTCATTGAAATCTTCTGACACCGGCTGAAATTCTTCAATGCGAACAATGCCGTCAATACCCATGTTCTGTGTGATTTCTACAGCATTGGTACTCCAAGGAGTAACCATCGCAGCACGGGGTCCTACAAAGTAATGGTTAAGGTTTTGGTCGTCTAGTTTTTTGGCGTTGCCGAATAGCCAGTTGAGTTTAGTAATGTCTTCTTGTGATAAAGAGTTTACGCTTTGAACACCATATATAGTGTTCGATGGGTTCTCAAAGAAATGAATCATTATAAATGTTTGTTTTGAACGTTCTTCAAATTAAAGCACAAAGTTACATATTATTTTGGTGGAAATGATTGAATTTTGATTAAAAAATAGGTGTATATTTCCCCTGTTACGTCGGGTTATAAATTCGTTTAACGGTAAATTGACGTTGGATATAAACGCAAATTTATCTAAGTTTGTGGATCAAATCAAATTCGAGATGAATATTTCATATAATTGGTTAAAACAACATGTTAATATAGATTCAACTCCGGAAGAACTCTCTTTAATCTTGACAAATACAGGATTGGAAGTAGAGGCTTTGGACGTTGTACAGAGTATCCCCGGTGGATTAGATGGCTTGGTGGTTGGTGAAGTGAAAACTTGTGAACAGCATCCTAACGCAGATAAATTGCGCGTAACTACGGTTGATGTCGGTGGGCCGGACTTGTTGCACATTGTGTGTGGCGCTCCAAACTGCCGTACAGGCTTGAAAGTTATTGTTGCGACGGTAGGGACTACGTGTCATCCATTGACAGGGGAGCCTTTTAAAATAACTAAATCCAAAATTCGTGGCGAAGTTTCCGAAGGTATGTTGTGCGGGGAAGATGAAATTGGTTTAGGTACATCCCATGCAGGAATTGTGGAGTTGCCGGCTGAAGTGGCTGTAGGAACTTTGGTGAAAGAACACTTCAATGTTCAGGATGATTACCGTTACGAAATTGGTTTAACACCAAATCGTGCAGACGCAGCTTCGCATTTGGGGGTTGCCAGGGACATTGCTGCACATTTCCGTACGCAAGTTTTAAAGGCAGATGTTTCTGCATTCGAGGCCGGAGAGGCTGAGGGAACGACAGTCGTCGTGGCAGATGCGCAGGCCTGCCCGCGTTACAGCGGTATTAATATTACTGGTGTTCGCGTTGGCGAATCTCCAGATTGGTTGAAAGAGAAATTAAACGTGATCGGTGTACGTCCGATCAATACTATCGTCGACGTAACGAATTATATCCTGCACGACTTAGGGCAGCCACTTCACGCTTTTGATGCCGATAAAATTGCAGGGAATAAAGTTCTTGTTCGCCAGGCGACGGAAGGTGAAAAATTTGTTACGCTTGACGGTGTTGAACGGATCTTATCTGCTGAGGATTTAGTGATCGCGGATACGGAAAAACCGATGTGTATTTCCGGTGTTTTTGGCGGCGCATATTCGGGTGTGAGTGCAGAAACAACGACTATATTTTTGGAGTCTGCATATTTCAATGCTGTTTCTGTACGGAAGACCGCTAAAAGGCATGGCCTAAAGACAGATTCGTCGTTCCGTTTCGAACGCGGTACTGATCCGAATATTACGGTTGAGGCGTTGAAACGTGCGGCATTATTGATTCAGGAAATCGCGGGTGGAACAATTTCATCGACGCTCAAAGATGAGTACCCCGTCGAGATCAAACCGTTTTCGTTCCACGTCAGCTATGCAAACGTGATTCGTTTGATCGGACAGGAGATTCCAACGCAAGAAATTAAATCCATTATTGTTGCACTTGGCATTGAGGTAGCTGCTGAAACGGAAGAGGGCCTTGATGTGCTGGTACCTGCTTATCGTGTTGACGTAACACGTGAAGTGGATGTTGTCGAAGAGGTATTACGGATTTATGGCTATAATAATATTGCGTTGAAGTCGCAAATTAAGGCCTCTTTGAATACGGTTGAAAAGCCGGATAAGGAAGTTGTCTTAAATCAATTGGCCGATCTGCTCATCGCCAATGGATTTCGTGAGATCCTATCTAATTCATTGACGAAGCTAGATTATGTTGATGATAGCGATACAGCGGTTAAGTTGTATAATCCATTGAGTTCGGATTTGGACACGATGCGTCAAAATATGGTTTTTTCGATGTTGAATGCGATTGAATATAACCAGAAGCGCAGAAATTTTGATCTAAAATTCTTTGAGTTCGGTAAGACCTATGCATTGGATGGTGAAGGTTATAAAGAAACACAGCACCTTGTTTTTGCGATGGCAGGCAAAAATGAGCCAGAGCAATGGAATAGCAAGAAAGATGCAGTCAATTTCTATCATCTGAAAGCAGCCGTAGATACCCTTGTCAAACGGCTGAAAATAGAAGGTGTTCAAATGCAAGATACATCGAGTGCGCATTTTGCGTATGGCTTAAACTATATGAAAGGCCAGAAATGTCTGGTTTCTTTTGGTGCGGTAGCCCAGCGCGATTTGAAAAAAGCCGATGTAGAGGGGCAGGTGTTCTTTGCTGACTTTGATTGGGATGTTTTAATGAAAATAATCCGTAAAAATAGTATTCAATATAAGGAAGTTTCTAAATTCCCTGCTGTACGTCGAGATTTGTCACTTTTGATTGATGAGAATGTGAGTTTTGATAAGCTACAATTTGTTGCTCAGAAGACCGAACGCAAGCTTTTAAAGCATGTAAATGTGTTTGATGTGTATAAAGGTGACAAAATTCCGGAAGGGAAAAAGTCTTATGCTCTGAGCTTTATCTTACAGGATGAAGAAAAAACACTCAATGATAAGCAAATTGATGCGATAGTTCAAAAATTAATTGTTAATTTTGAGAAGGAACTAGGCGCGGAAGTGCGTGGTTAATGCGAGATACAACATTAATTGGTAATATTCAATTTATAATATGGCAACATTGTCTTCACAAATGAATCTGATCGTTGAGAAAACGAAAAATTTAATTCAATTGTGCGAAGTCTTGCAAGAAGAAAATGATTTGCTTAAATTAGAGGTACAATCTTTAAAAGTAGCTTTCGATGCGAGCAACGATAAGAGCAAGCAGTTGGAAGAGAAGGTTAAAGCACTGGCAGTGGCCCGTACTTTAGATTCAGAAACGGATAAAGATGCAATTAATGAAAAAATACTTGACACAAAACAAAAAATTAACGATTTTGTGCGGGAAATAGACAAGTGTATTAGTTTGCTGAAGTAGTAAGGATACGTGAAGTCGGATTCATTCAAACGAATACAACGTTAAAAAGCTCAAAGAAATGGGAGAGATTTCCATAAAAATAAATATCGCAGATCGTGTTTACCCGCTTCGTGTGGAGAGCGCGGAAGAGGAAGTAATTCGACATGCTGCGAAATTGATAAATGAAAAAGTAAAGGAATTGCAGGAAAACTATACTGTGCGAGATAAGCAGGATTTGTTGTCCATGTGTGTATTGCAATTTGCGACGCGTATGCTCAATGCCGAACGACAGTCCCAAAATCACGAAGTGGGTTTGGAAAATTCAGTACAGGAACTTGATCAGTTGTTGACGGATTTCTTTAAAAAATAAATTTACGTTCTTTATATTTAGAGCTTAAACGACGAATTTGCCGCAATTAAATTCGGGTTGTCACTATTTTAAACTTAACGCTTCAATATTACAGGCGCAAAAAGATATAGGCCATTTTGCGAAAGCCATCTGGGTCACAATCTAAGCCTAATTATGTAATCTCGAAGTTTAATAATACATGATACCTGTTTAAATTTAATTGCGGTTTTTTTTTGTCATGAAATCCTCCGGAGCGCATGGAGCTCGTAGTCTATTGGCTACATCGACCTTACGGATTGAAAAGGGCAATTGACGATTTTAGGGGAATTGAAACACAAATTAGGATATAATTAATAAAAACAAATAAATAATACAATTATACATACATGGACATCGCAATTTATAGCATAATTTCTCTGATTGTTGGTGTTGTTATAGGTCGTTATCTATTGGTTCTGTTGTTTAAAAAACAAGAACAGGAAGCCAAAGATAAGGTAAATAGCATACTGAAAGATGCAGAGCAGGAAGGGGAACTCATCAAAAAGAAACGCCTGTTGGAGGCTAAAGAGAAGTTCCTTCAATTAAAATCTGAACATGAAAAGGAAGTCAACCAACGTAACAATGCCATCAACCAAAAGGAAAATACGTTGAGACAAAAAGAGCAGTCAATTAACCAAAAACTGGAAAACATCAACCGCGATAAGCAAGAGGTGGATACAAAGAAAAAGCAATTGGATAAGTTGGTTGAGTTGAATGAAAAGAAATCCGAAGAAGTAGAGTCCTTAAAATTACAACAGATTAAGCAACTGGAGAGCATCGCTGGCGTAACTGCCGACGAAGCAAGAAATCAATTGGTAGATTCTTTACGTGAAGAAGCACGTTCACAAGCAATGATTCAAATCAAGGATATAGTGGATGAGGCAAAACTGACGGCGACAAAAGAGGCTAAAAAGGTTGTAATCCAAACGATCCAACGGACCGCTACTGAATCGGCAATCGAAAATACCGTTTCAATTTTCAATATCGAAAACGACGAAATCAAAGGCCGTATTATTGGTCGCGAGGGGCGTAATATTCGTGCGCTGGAAGCTGCAACAGGAGTTGAAATCATCGTAGATGATACCCCCGAAGCCATTATCCTCTCTGGTTTTGATCCGGTACGCCGCGAAATTGCGCGTCTGGCTTTACACCGTTTGGTAACCGACGGTCGTATTCACCCAGCCCGAATTGAAGAAGTGGTCGCAAAAACACGGACACAAATTGAAGATGAGATCGTCGAAATTGGCGAACGTACAGCGATTGATTTGGGAATACATGGTTTGCACCCCGAATTGATCCGTATGGTAGGACGTATGCGTTACCGTTCGTCTTACGGACAGAATCTTTTACAACACTCTCGTGAAGTGGCTAATTTTGCGGCAACAATGGCTGCAGAGCTTGGACTGAATGTTAAGCACGCAAAGCGCGCAGGTTTACTACATGATATCGGTAAAGTGCCTGATGATAATCCTGAGTTGCCACACGCTATTTTGGGGATGCAACTTGCTGAGAAATACAAAGAACATCCTGATGTATGTAATGCCATCGGCGCTCACCACGATGAGATCGAAATGACCGCCTTAATATCTCCGATTGTTCAGGCCTGTGATGCGATTTCTGGGGCACGTCCGGGTGCACGCCGCGAGGTGGTAGAAAGCTATATTAAGCGGCTGAAAGAGCTGGAAGATCTGGCGCTATCTTACCCTGGTGTTGAAAAAACTTTTGCGATACAAGCTGGACGTGAGCTTCGTGTGATCGTGGAAAGTGAGAGAGTATCTGATGCGCAATCGGAAATATTGGCCGCGGATATTTCCAACCGTATCCAAACGGAAATGACTTATCCGGGACAAATTAAAGTAACTGTTATCCGCGAGACGAGATCGGTGTCTTACGCAAAATAGACCATTCAAGCGCAACACGAATAAAAAAGCTCCAATCAGCAGATTGGAGCTTTTTTTATTATCCGAAAAATTCAATTAAATCTGCTACACTATGCAACAAGTAGGCGGGCGACTCCTGTTCGATTTCCATCCGGCTACCATAGCCATACAGCACTCCGATCGCATCCATTCCCGTCTCACGGGCGCCAATCAGGTCATGTTTACGATCGCCGATCATGATGCAGTGCTGGGGATCGGAAAGCGCACTGTTTTCCATCACATATTGAATGACGCTGGTCTTTGTCGGTCTGGAATCATCCAAAGCACTTCCGCCTGCAAAATCAAAATATTGATCGATTGCAAAATGACTCAATATTTTTCGGGCGAATATTTCAGGTTTCGATGTGGCTAGGTAGACGTGGTAATCTTTTGATTTTAGCTTTTCCAAAAGTTCGGGTATCCGATCGAACAGTATATTCTCATATAATCCTATTGTTGAAAAGCGTTCCCGATATTTGTCGACACAGCTGATCGCTTCGTTTTCCTCAAACCCAAAAGTATGCATAAAGGAATCTTTAAGCGGCGGGCCGATCAACGGTTTGAGACTGTTGAGGTCTGCTGTCTGGATTCCTTTCGATTCCAGCGCATAAGCAATACATTTGGTGATACCTTCTGCGGGGTCGGTGAGTGTTCCGTCAAGATCGAATAAGATATGTTTGTAAGACTTCATGCTGCAATATTACGGAATAGTATAGGAGTAAGCGAGTCTGTAGGGCACGAAAGTATTTAATGACTTATGGCAGACCTAAAAATAGCGAATATTATTAGGGTACAGGGCCAAGGCATGCGCAATATTTGTTAAATTTGCCGAATGAAACAAAAGAAGAAAGTGCAAGAAGCCGAACCTTTACGCCCCGTAGACAAGTATTTTGCGGAGCTGGATGCTAATTTTCAGGATCCGACCAACCGTCTGATTCAGGCCATCTTTTTACCGTTATTATTTTTTGGTATCATGGGTGCGATCTGGATGATTCCATTTCCGCAATTCGAGTTCCTGGTTAAACTTAATTGGCATACTTTTTTAAACTGGGGCTCTTTCTTCATTGCTATTGTCATTTATTATTATTTAAAGCTGTCGGCAACCTTATCGTATGCGATATTATTCACAATAGGGGCTATGAGCTACTTTATCGTACAATTGGAGCATGTGCAGCGGGATGGTGGCCCAGCGGTCATTTGGGTGTGTCTTGGCATCGCACTAATTTCTATTATAGCCTTATTTCTCGGAAAGGGGAAGGAGAAAAGGGATATAACCGGGCAGCAGTTTCTCCAATTTCTATTGGTTGGACCGATTTGGCTTTGGCATTTTGTATTTAAAAAATTGAAATTAAGATACTAGTTGAACGATCCTGAGGTGCTGATCTTGCGCAATAGGATTAAAACCTAATGCGCCAAAGCCCAAAAAAGCCAANNTTGGCTTTTTTGGGCTTTGGCGATGTCTGTATCGCATTTATCACGATGTAGCTGCTGCTGTCCGCAGCTAACTTTTGTAATTAAACCATTTGATAATTTCCTTTAGATTTGCCTTCTTACCATAGATCAGGATGCCTACGCGGTAGACCCGTGCAGCAACCCAGGTGACCAATAGGAAGGTTACTATGAGGAGCGCCAATGAAGTGAGGATCTGCCACAAAGGGACACCGAAAGGTATGCGTACCAGCATGGCAATAGGTGAGGTGAACGGAATAAAGCTCAACCACGTTGCAATTGGACCATTGGGGTCATTGATAATAACGCCGAAAGAAAGGATGTAGGTTAATAACAACGGCATGGTAATGGGCATGGAGAATTGATTGGCTTCGGTTTCATTATCGACAGCAGAACCGGCGGCTGCGAAAATTGCACTGTACAATAGATAACCAGCGATAAAAAATAGAAAGAAGAAAATGATAACTTCGGTAAAGTTGAAGCTTTGTATTGAACTAAGGATAGCAGCTGATCCATTTTGCGCCATTGCTTTTGATACCGTGCTCATGTTACCTCCACCAGGCTGGCTCGCTGCTACTTCCTGCATGTCATGAGGATTGACGAATAAGATCGTTGCAGTAATAAATAGGCCACCCGTAAGCAACAGCCACATGACAAATTGTGTCAGGCCAACCATACCGATCCCGACAATTTTGCCCATCATGAGCTGAAAGGGTTTGACAGAGGAAATAATAACTTCGATGATGCGACTGCTTTTCTCTTCGATAATGCCCCGCATTACCTGCGCTCCATATAGAAATAATGATAGATAGACTAAGATGGCCAAAGCAACGCCCAGCCCCATTGCGATGGCGGTATTGCTGTTCTTTTCTTCACCGTCGGCTGTTATTTCTTTGGCATCAATGGCCACTTTGGGTTTAATCGATTGGATGATAGTTAGGTCGATACCCTTGGCTTTGTACTCCTTTTCGCGGATGATTTCTTCTAGTTGCTCAGTAATAATCTCCTGTGTGACAAAACTGGTCTTTCCGCTCGTAATAAGCTCCGCTTTTTGGCTGGATAAAATGTCTTTGGGAATATAAAGAATCGACTGTTTTGCTTCACTTTTGGCAAGCTGTGCTTTTTGTGCTTGGAGACCTAGTGTGCTAACTGTATAACTTACATTTTTATTACTTTGGAGTTTGCTTGCAAAGTCGCCTTGTTCATCTAAGACAAAGACTTCGGTATGCGAATCTTTAAAGCTCTTTTTGGTGAGATAAAACATGCCTGCATATAGGGCGAAGAAAAACAGTGGCACGGCAAAGGTCATGACAATAAAGGATTTTTTCTTGACTCTAGACAGGTACTCTCTTTGGATAATAAGTAATATTTTATGCATGACTGTTGGCTATAGGTGAGGCTTGTGTAACTTTTTGAATGAAAATATCGGCCATGGAGGGGACGATTTCTATCAGTTGATTGAGCTGTATTTGCGGTATTAAATGCATTAAGACTTCATTGATATGGATATTGTTATTTAGCTGAATTGTAGTGAAGTATGTTTTATCTATCATTTTTGTCTCGATGACTTCAAACTGGGTGTTATGGGATAGAAGAAAATTATCTTCGGTTGTTGTATATTCTAGTTTATAGGTTTGATTACGGTATTCTTTTTTAATGGCTTGTACAGCACCATCCAATATTTTCTTTGATCGGTTGATCAGCGCAATATTATCACAGAGTTCTTCAACGGTTTCCATTCGGTGGGTAGAGAAGATGATGGTTGCACCTTCTTGATTCAAACGGAGAATCTGCTCTTTTATGATATTGGCATTGACAGGGTCGAATCCCGAAAAGGGTTCATCCAGGATGATCAATTGCGGTTGATGAATGACTGTAGCAACAAATTGTACTTTTTGCTGCATTCCCTTACTAAGGTCTTCTATTTTTTTGTCCCACCAGGATGTGATGTCTAAGCGTTCGCACCAATCTTGAATGCGCTGTAGTGCTTCTTTCTTGGAAAGCCCTTTCAGCTGTGCCAAATACAGCATTTGATCGCCAATTTTCATTTTTTTGTATAACCCGCGCTCTTCTGGTAAATAGCCGATTTGAGCAATGTGCTTAGGTCCTAAAATCTCGCCATTAAACAAGATTTCGCCAGAATCGGGGGCTGTAATTTGGTTGATAATACGGATTAGGGACGTTTTTCCGGCACCGTTCGGCCCTAGTAATCCAAAAATTTTCCCCTTGGGAATTTGAATGGAAACATCGTCCAATGCCCGGTGATTGGCGTAATCTTTAGTAACATGATTGATTTCGAGTAACATCTATTGAAGGTTTAATTTTAATTTTTATGTTGAGTTTGTTAAAGCTATTCTATCGCTCAATGACTGCTGTCTATTGATAGGTTAGTATCATTTACCAGTGAATTGTTACAGCACCGCTGAAAAATTTGTTTTGAGTGCTATTTCAATCGTACTGTTGCAACGGCTTCTGGTATTGGTATGATGGCAAATATTCTACCAACGATAGGGCAGCTTCAGCGCTGGCGTACTCATTTTGACAGTTGCTAGAATGGAAAGTTAGAAATAATTGCGCACATTTTGATCCTCATCTTATAAAATGGGACATAAAGCTTTTTTATGGAATAGAAGCTGCACAAATCTTGTCAAAGGGATTGATTTAACGTACCTTTGCTCCATGGAAGTGAAAAAAGCCGAATTCGTGTGTAGTAACACGAGAGTTGACAAATTACCAGCACCAACTTTGCCGGAGTATGCTTTTATCGGACGTTCGAATGTCGGTAAATCATCATTGATTAATGCGATGACCAACAAAAAAGGACTTGCCAAAACCTCTCAAAAGCCAGGTAAGACCCAGTTGATCAATCATTTTATCATCGACGACACGTGGTATCTGGTGGATTTGCCAGGATATGGTTTTGCCAAAGCCTCAAAGACAAGTCGTAATGAATGGGAAAAGTTCATCCGCAGATACCTTACTCACCGGGATAATTTGCAATGCGTTTTCGTGTTGGTGGATAGCCGGCTTGAACCACAAAAGATCGACCTGGATTTCTGCTATTGGCTCGGAGAATGCGGGTTGCCTTTTATGTTGGTTTTTACAAAAGCCGACAAGCAATCGGCTGTCAAATCTGATGCTAATGTTGCGAAGTTTAAAAAATCATTGCTACAATGGTTTGAAGAGGTACCACAGATTTTCCTTACCTCGGCGGAAAAGAAAATGGGGCATGAGCCTATTTTAGATACTATTGCTGAAGTTAACAGCCGATTTGTTCGCCCTGAGCTGGATGGAAACGAACAGTTTCAGCCTAGATTTTAAGTTCGGATGAAAAAATATTTGTCTTTAGTTTTATTTGCCCACAGTGTATTCGCATTGCCATTTGCCTTTATAGGTTTTTTTTTAGCTCTGCATACAATGGAGTATGCTTTTTCGTGGAAATTATTAGTGCTGATGCTTGTATGCATGGTAACGGCTCGTAATGCCGCTATGGCATTCAATCGCTATCTGGATAGAGATATTGATGCGATAAATCCAAGGACAGCCATGCGTGATATTCCTGCAGGAAAGATTTCAGCGAGTAATGCATTGGTTTTTACGATTGTAAATAGTCTCATTTTTATCGGCGCGACGTATTTTATCAATTCTCTTTGTTTTATGCTGTCGCCGGTAGCACTTTTTGTGGTACTTTTCTATTCTTATACGAAGCGTATAACACCCTTATGTCACCTTGTTTTGGGGGCTGGACTGGGATTGGCGCCAATAGGCGCCTATATGGTGATTACCGGGCAGTTTGCAACAGTACCCGTGCTTTACGGCTTTGCAGTGTTGACCTGGGTGAGTGGATTTGATATTATATATGCTTTGCAGGATGAAGCGTTTGATCGGGAAAATCAGCTCAATTCTATACCTGTTTGGTTAGGGACGAAAGGTGCCATGCGCGTTTCTGAATGCCTGCACGTATTGTCCTTTATCTTTATTTTAATACCGGCATTTTTGATGCCCGTAGGCTGGATTTATTGTTTAGGGGTGGTCTTTTACGCCGCACTGCTCATCTATCAGCATACCTTGTTTTCTTCAACAGATTTAAGCCGGGTCAACCGTGATTTTATGACCACTAACGGCTATGCCTCGGTAATCTTTGCTCTGTTTTACCTCTTGGATATTTGGCTGATTAAATAAACGTTTTAGCATAAAATAAGAAAGGCTTTAGGAATTCCTAAAGCCTTTCTTATTTTTGCATCTAAACCCATATAGATGAAATGAAGAAAAGTTTCCTTTTTGCCGCTATTTTAGGTGTATCATTAACCTCACGGGCACAAAAGCTGCCGGCCTATGTAATTCAATATAACCAAAGTTTCAATGGAAATGCAGCTGCTAATCAGAATGCCATTCTGGTTTATGCAAACGAGAAAGAGACGTTTGTAAGTTCAGAGAAAGAAATGAAGGGACAGTTGGCGGCACCCTACGAACGTGTTGTAGTGCAGCGTGATGCGGGCAATTCCCTACTTAAAATTGCTAAACTCAAAGACGGATCAATCATCCTGACAAAAGATGCTCTTGCACTTGGAAAACAGCAGTTTAATGCAACCAACGAGACTAAAACCATCTTAGGCTACCCCTGTAAAAAAGTGGAAACGAGTATCAACTCTAATAAAATAGAAGTTTGGTATACCGACAAATTGGGAATAAAGGCTGCGCCTACGGAACTGGGTCAGGATCTTGGTTTGGTACTTGAAGTGATCCGCAACGGGAACACGCGCACCTTTGCAACCAAGGTAGAAAAGGTAAAGGCTCTTCCTGAACAACTGAGGTTAACAGGAAATGAGCAACTTTATGATGAGCTCACCTATAAGGATCTCATCTGGAAGAATCGTTTTGTTCAAATACCGATTTTTAGAAAGGAACGCGTACGTTTCGCTGATGATGTCAGGTCGGATTCTATCTTGCGTTTTGCTCATGGGACAGTTATTGTTAAAAAAGTGAAAATCCCAAAAATAAAGAGCGGTGACAATGTATTTGTACAGCTGGTGGAACAATCCAAAGGTGACGCTTACGATCGCACCGGGTCAGTTTTTATTATCCCGACCAATAAAGCACAGCACTTTTTGGATGGGATGAAAAATGGCATGGGCACACTGCCGAAGTATGAGAATGGAAATGGTAAGACTTATCAAGGTGTTGTGAAAACAGCTTCCTTTGAACCTATTGTGGAATTGATGCGTTTCTTTACACCCTTTGGTGTTAAGCAATTTAACTACCTTCAGTTAAAGGATAAAGTTTGGCAGGACTCGGTGCCGTACCGTCAAGATGTTTCTGAATTAGCAGGCATGCTGAGCGGACAGGAGGTTTATGTGGGTACCTTTATCGGTAATTATGATAAAGAGGGTCATGAAGTGAGTGTTGAGTTGACGATACATCCCGGCTTCGATGCCGCCTCACAGGGCAATCTGAAAAAGGCGATGCCTTTATTTACGACGACCAATGTCATGGAAATGGGAGGGCAGGAGTATGGATCTATGTTTGACAAGGAGAAGGGTTTGAAGGTATCTTTTCATTTGGACCAAGACGCTAAAAATGTGCAATTACGTTACATTACCACAGGGCATGGCGGCTGGGGTAAAGGTGATGAATTTGTGCCTAAGGAAAACCGTATTTTCCTCAACGATTCATTACTCTTCAAATATACACCTTGGCGCAACGACTGCGGGTCTTATCGGTTGTTTAATCCAGCTTCAGGCAATTTTGCTACCGGTCTGTCTTCCTCTGATCTGAGCCGTTCCAATTGGTGTCCTGGTACTGTCACACCGCCCATCTACATCGACTTGGGTGATTTAAAAGCTGGTGACTATACGATGCAGGTACAGATTCCACAAGGAGCTCCTGAAGGAACAAGTTTTAGCAGCTGGAATGTAACGGGTACCTTGCTATTCGATTAATCATTTTTTCATCGCTGTCATGTGCAACCGTATGATGATACATGACAGCGATATTGCCTCATTTTTATTACGTGGGTTAAAGAGGATAAGCGGTCTCGCTTTTAGTTTCCGATAATACAAAGTAGGTCTGTACGGTGTTCACTTGAGGTAATACGGCCAGACGATGTCGCAAAAAAATATGATAGGCATCCATATCTTTGGTGGCAATACGCAACATAAAGTCGTAAGAACCCGCCATTTGGTAGCATTCCATCACCTCGGGAAATTTAGCTACTTCTTTTTCGAATTCATTCAACACTTCAAATGTATGTGCTTTAAGAAAGACCTGAGAAAATGAAATCAGCCCAATACCGATCTTATGACGGTCTAAAATAGCCACCGTTTTCTTAATATAGCCTAAACGCTTGAGCTTTCGAACGCGTTCGTGAACGGCTGCAATAGATTTATTGAGTTCAAAAGATAGCGCTTTGTTGCTTAGTGATGCATCCTGCTGTAGGAGACGTAATAATTTTACATCGATTTCATCTAATTCCATAATCTGAATATTTTCGGTACTGCTGTAAAAATACACTATTGTTCTGTATTATTTACTGTTTTTAATGTTGTTTCACTTAATTTTTATCGAAATTAAAGTTATATATTGAATATTATCTTGTCAATAGTCAATTTTGCAACAGAATAATCATTTATTAAAATGGCTGAACAAGAATTATTAAGCGCGTGTTTGTCGCCTACATTGGACAAGAGATTCAAACATCTGTGGAGATTGGTAGGAAATACGCCTATGCTGGAATTGCAGTATACTTATCGAGGTAAACCAGGGCGAATTTTCGTAAAATGTGAGAACTACAATCTAACGGGCAGCATAAAGGATAGGATGGCGCTGTATATTTTGTATAAAGCGTATATGAACTGTCAGATCCGCCCCAGTGATGTGGTAATTGAAGCGACAAGTGGAAACACCGGGATTGCGTTTTCAGCAATCGGTAAAGCGCTTGGTCATCAAGTAAAGATTATTATGCCAAACTGGCTGAGCAAGGAGCGTACTGATATTATCCGCAGTATGGGAGCCGATATTCAACTGATAAGCAAAGAAGAAGGCGGCTTTTTGGGTAGTATCCATTTAAGTGAGGAACTTGCTTCAAAAGGTGGGGTTTTTCTGCCAAGACAATTCGAAAATCAATATAATGCTGAGGCGCATGAGAAAACCACAGGCTACGAGATTGTGAAGCAGTTAGAAGAGCAAGGCTTGGTGGCGGATGCTTTCGTTGCTGGTGTCGGTACGGGTGGTACGGTCATGGGGGTAGGCCGAAGCTTGAGAAAGGTCAATCCAAATGTCCGCGTTCATCCATTGGAACCTGCAGAAAGTCCGACATTAACCACAGGGCATAAGGTGGGATCGCATCGTATCCAAGGAATTTCCGATGAGTTTATTCCAGCGATTGTGGATTTAAATGAACTTGATGCTGTTGTTTGTGCCAATGATGGCGATGCCATTATCATGGCACAGAAATTATCGCGGCAATTGGGACTGGCTGTTGGAATCTCTTCAGGTGCAAATGTTATCGGAGCGATTAAATTACAGCGTGAACTGGGCGATGACGCGGTTGTAGTGACCCTGCTATGTGATGACAATAAAAAATACCTAAGTACTGATTTAGTGAAAGAGGAGCCTGTAAAAGAAGGATACCTTTCTACGGACATAGATTTTTCAGGTTTTCAACCTATTTGCAGATTGCCAAACCCGGTATTTGGTGCTTAAAAAAAGATTTAGTTTCATATGTTTATAGTTAACTCGGGGAGTCTCTAGCTCCTCGGGTTTCAATGTTGAAAAACCAATTTAATACCTAAGAATAATACAACATGAAAGTCAATTTCAAACTATTTATCCTCTTGTTGTTACTGATTGCGCCGTTTGGTATGTTTGCCCAGTCTGACACAACAAATTCGATGGAAGGAATCGAATTTACGGACGGCAGCATAAGTCCCGACTCCTTATCTTTTGAAGAATCGCCGGATACTGCTTCGGTCAAGGCTGATGTAAATAAGCCGACCACAGTGGCCGCTGCAGCAGCGACCAAGCCTGCAGCCGAAGGGAAAAAGTCGTTGTGGAGTATTTTCATAGCGGGACTAGTAGGCGGTTTTGCGGCGTTATTGATGCCGTGTATTTTTCCGATGCTGCCTTTGACGGTGAGTTACTTTACCAAACAGTCGGGAAGTCGTGCAAATGGCATCAGTAAAGCCCTATTATATGGATTGTTTATTATAGTGATCTATGTGGCTTTGGGGATGCTCATCACGATCTCATTCGGCTCAGATGCCCTCAATGCGCTTTCGACCGACGGTATCTTCAATTTCATCTTCTTTTTGTTATTGGTCGGGTTTGCGGCTTCTTTTTTTGGCGCATTTGAAATTACATTACCAAGTTCGTTTGTCAATAAAATGGATGCAAAATCAGACAAAGGTGGTTTAGTGGGCTTATTCTTTATGGCTTTCAGCTTATCACTGGTCTCATTTTCCTGTACGGGACCGATTATAGGCACACTGCTGGTGGAGGCAGCCTCCAAAGGCGAAAGGCTAGGGCCAGCGATTGGTATGCTGGGATTCTCTATTGCCTTAGCGATTCCGTTTGGTTTGTTCGCCATGTTTCCTTCTATGCTTAAATCTTTACCTAAATCGGGTGGGTGGTTGAACAGTGTAAAAGTGGTACTGGGATTTTTGGAACTCGCTTTAGCGTTGAAATTTTTATCCAATGTCGATTTAGCTTACCACTGGAATTGGTTGGATAGAGAGGTGTTTCTATCGCTTTGGATTGCTATCTTTGCGCTAATGGGCTTATATTTAATTGGTAAGATCAAATTCTCCCATGACAGTGATTTGAAATTCCTATCGGTTCCCCGGACTATTTTGGCTATTGTTGTATTTTCTTTTGTGGTGTATATGGTTCCAGGGTTGTGGGGTGCGCCTTTAAAATCGATTTCTGCTTTTTTACCACCATCGGCAACACAAGACTTTGATTTATCTTCGGGTGTAAGTACTGGGGCTGCGCATTCGGACGGGAAAATTAAAAAATATGCTGAAATCTTCCATGAAAGGGGTACCCCGAAAGGATTTGATCCGTATTACGATTATGAACAGGCATTAGCGACGGCTAAAGAATTAAATAAGCCTGTATTAATTGATTTTACGGGTTGGAACTGTGTTAATTGTCGTAAAATGGAAGCGAATGTTTGGACGGACAAAGCGGTAGCCAAATTGTTGAAGGAAGAGTTTGTTATGGCCGAACTTTTCGTTGACGATAAAACAGCATTGGCTGCAAACGAACAATTTGTTTCGAAATACAGTGGTAAAAAGATTAATACAATCGGTAAGAAGAACAGCGATTTTCAAGCAGCTACATTCGATAGTAATTCGCAACCGCTGTATGTAATTGTCGATCCAACGGGCAAAAAACTAGTGCCTCAAAGTGGAGCCAACTATAATGTAGCGGAGTATAAAGCTTTCCTTCAAAGTGGTTTAGATGCCTTTAAACAAAAAAACTAACCCTCCTCATATTCTAATTTTATCCTCCTTGTTGTCATAGGCAAGGGGGATTTTTTGTTGTTGATATTGACTAAAAAGTGGCTGGTTAGGGGCTATTCGAATGTGAAAAATGGGGCGGTTCTGCTGGGTTGCGGTGATGTAAGCTTTGGTCAAACAAAGAAGCCTTGTCCATTTGCATGGACAAGGCTTCTTTGTATCCGATAGATTATCGAAACTATTAGAAGTCAAATCTGACACGGGCACGAATTCCCCACGCTGGTGCATCGACGTGATCAAGATAATTCAGCCGTTTTACGTAGTCTACACGCAATATTTTGAAAATGTTGGAGAGACCGATACTGGCTTCCATATACGGTTGTGAGCCGAAGGTGTAAGAGCTTTGTACACCATCCGAATTGTGCTGCCAGGTAAATACCTTTGAACCATAATTAGGGTCGTCAGGATTGTTTTCTTTGCGCAGTCCACCGTATACACCCTTGAAACTAAATACCTCGCGTAATTTAAGCTTTTTGATCAAAGGAATCTTATTTAAAAGAAAACCATTCATGTAGTACTGTACATTTAATGATGCGTTATGGTCACTGACAAACTCAAGGAAGTTCATCAGGTTATACGAATTCAATTGATAGGCATAAGTCTGGTTGGCGCGGTGAATAGTTAAGAAAGGGAATGGAATTTCTTTCCCTGCGATATAATTCCCCTCAGCTGTGACGTCTGCAAATCCAAACTGACTAAAATAGAAGCGCTTAAAGGCGCCAACATTGAAGTTGTGATAATTGTATTCACCTTTAGCCAGGCCTTTGATTCCCGCGGTATAGTTGAATGTAAAGATCGGGTATTGATTGAAAATAGGTGTTCTATAAATCTTTCCTTGATAAAACTCTTCATGAGGGGCATATCTAAAATTAACGGACAATTCTGTTGAATTCAATTCGTTAAATAACCTGCTCTCGTTATTGGCATCAATCATTTGGTAGGTTAAGCTTCCGGCTGGCGTTTGTCTGTTAATATTGAAAGCCGCTCCGACCGCCACGTGATTTAAAAATTCTTTTTTGTACTCTAAACCATAATTTGTCTCATAGATATATCGATCATTATCCCCACGTTTGAAAGACAGTAAAAAGTTGTCTTCCTGAATAAACTCGAGCTTTTGCCCAGGAATCTTAGTGTCTTTTTTATAAGATGCCCTGATGTAGTGCATAGGAAAAGAATAGACAGATTTGTTATTGAACGCATAGGTTCCACTGAAAAAATATTTCCATTTCTGGTCTTTAAATCCGTAAGCAGCATAAGTTTCAGCATAGAAACGCTTGCTCAGCGCTTCCGTGGTACGGCCACCGACACGCAAACGGAAACCTTCTACGGGATTAAAACTATAGAACGTATTCACAGGACCGATTTCAACCGGACCAGCCTGTTTGTAACCGGAAAGTACCAGCGCGGCGATGTCCATGAATGTACGGAATGAAGGAATCTTTTGTAAGGTATCAATGTTATGATAGATGTTCAATTCGTTTTGCGCAAGGGCAAGTGGGCGCTGTGTTTCAAATAAAGTCTTTGTTGCTTTCTTGTTTTCAACATTATAGGCGATTACCGTTGACGGACCATCATAGATACTGTCGGGTTGTTGTATGCCTACTTTATAATTGTTGTAATCCACTGTCCGGCTGCCGCGGATTCCCATACCTTTCTCCGTTAACGAAAAATCGATACCCAGCGTACTTGTTTTTAGGTAGAAGCGGCTTTTGCTATCTTTCTCAAATTTAAGTTGTATCTGAAGATCACGCACGAAATTTAAGTTGATATCATCAGCAACCGTCATGTTGGCGCCCTGAACGGCATAGTTGCCATCCAATGTGACATAGAGTTGGCCTTTGAACAACATATCTGCTTTGTTGCGTGGAAAAAAGCTTAATTCGACTACCCAAGGTTGTACAGTCTTTATGGTATCCGTAATGAAAAACTTATAAAAAGTGGGTGCTGAATTGGCAATCGGACTCAAAAACTGATTAGTAACCAGGGAGATGTTGTTATCATAAATATCGACTTGTTCATAAAGTTTATTGAAGTAAGCTGTCAAACCATCGTTATCAATAAATTTAGGATCAAATTGTGCGCGCTGATCCCCAAGGATATACTGTTTAGTTTTGCTTGGGTCTTTACGATAATAGACCTTTGAGATCTTTTCCTCGATGAAAGCTGGCAAGACATATTTGTTGGCCGTTTTAGCCGAATCGTCTGTTTCGAAAAGAAATTGATAGTTTTTGAAGATCTTTTTATTGACAAATTTTTCCGAAAGATTACTTAATCCTAAGGACATTTTTTCATACTGGTCGTATTGCGCATATTGCTGACCTGCAAGTCTATTTTTTTCCTTATTCTCAATGACTTTTCGGATCAGTGCAACGGCAGGATTATCTTTATTGCTATATTTTTTCTTTTTGGCCTTGACAACAACTTCTTCCAGCATATTGTCCTGCTGATCCATTAAAATTTCTTTTGTTTGCGTTGCATCATTCGTTACAAAAGCGTCTTTGCTGTCATAACCGATATAGCTTGCTCTAATTTTTACATAAGATGTCGGAAAGACGAGTTTAAATTCACCATTGGCGTTGGTCGATGTCGTGGTTCCGGCAGAAGCTGGAGCACCTACTACAGCGACGGTGGCGTAAGGTATAGGGCTCTTGGTCTTTGCGTCTCTAACGATACCCGTAACAGTCTTATTTTGGGCAAGGGCCAAAGATACCGTTAGCACGAGTGTTATCGAAAAAAAGAATTTAGTTATGAAGGTCTTTGCGTCTATGTTAGCTCTCATTATATTGCTATAATCTTGAAAATTCAAAATTGTTTTCTTGTTCCAACTTTATTTTTGACTTTATAGGTATTAAAATCAAAAAATCAGTGAACAAAGGAAATAAAAAATTAAGAATAATTAAAATTTTATTGTAATATAATAGCAGTAACCAGTTGCGTACTTTTTTGATGTAAAATATTGTTTACTAAATGTTTATATCAAATTATTGATTTAGGGTACTAATTTTAATACTAGATTTTGACTTGGCGATGATTTTCCGCCGTCTTATTTATTGACTTTTGTAACGATATAGTCAGTCCTATCAAAAATCTGGGTCAATTTCGAAGGTCATTTCTTGCTTTGAACTGGGGTGAATAAAAGTAATGGAAGCGGCGTGTAAATGTAGTCTATTGGCTTTTCTGCCATATAGATCGTCGCCGACAATAGGCGTGTTTAATCCCTTTGGGTGCACTGCATGCATGCGAAGTTGGTGGGTTCGGCCTGTCAGCGGATAGAATCTAACTCTTGTCTGATTATTTTCGACGGCCATTTTTTCCCATTTTGTCTGTGCCGGTTTGCCGTAGGTATAGCAGACCATTTGTCGGGGCCTATCCTCTAAGTCAACGCGCAGGGGTAGATCGATTAAACCCGAATTCGCTTCGATAATGCCATCGAGCAAAGCAATATATGTTTTCTTGATGGTGTGCTGTATAAATTGATCTTGAATGAATTTATGGGACGCTTTGTTTTTGGCAACAATCAGCAGGCCGGATGTGGACATATCCAAGCGGTGGATAATAATCGGACCTGCTTCAGGATAGCGTTGGAGAACGCGATTGTAGACTGAATCCTTAACATATATGCCAGGTACAGACAGAAATTCTGCGGGTTTATTGATAATGATGATATCTTCATCTTCGTAAATTTGAGGAAGTTCTATCGCCAATGTAGTTTCCTGCTGCATGGGATTAGGGTCTACGACCAAGCCTTCGAGCATATATCCTAAAATTGGTTCACATTTTTTGCGGCAGGCAGGGTAGTAGTTTTTGTGTCTCCGTATTTCGGAGGCAGGGGAACAGCCCCACCAAAATTCGCCTAAGGCGACCGGTGTCATCTTGTTTTCATAGGCATATTGCAAAAGCTTAGGCGCGGCACATTCTCCGGACCCAGCTGGGGGCGTTGTGTTGTCAAAATCTTGGAACACATCTACTACATTTTTGCATTGTCCTTTTGCATTGCGAAAATTATATTGTTCAAAAAGTTGCTTTTGAAGGTTGCCCGAGCGTATTTTTCGCTCTTCTTTAAGCGATGTAATCGTCGATAGCAATTCTTGCAGGTGATCGCTTTCCTGTTTCATGGCGATATGCATTTCATACTGAAAGCGCTGAAGCTGTTGTTTGTCTTTTAAACTCTGGCGCTGCATATCTTCCATGAGTAATGCATAATCTGCATCCGATAAGCTGGACTTTAATAGCGTACGTGTTTCCTTTCGATTCTTCTTTTGCGCCTTCAATTTTAATTTAAGTGCGTCAAGTGACTCCCCCCATTCACTTTTTAACAGGTCGAGGTTACGCTTGGCATTTTCCAGCTCGGCACTTGTTTCGAGGTTTTCAATTTTTCGGTTCAGCGCATTAAGATGTACTTCTTCGTTTAGAAAAAAGCTATTATCTTCGAGCATATCGAAAATTGGCGGTACAAAATGCTGATTTTTATTGCTTCCCGCCAACTTACCGGAAACAGCGGCGAGATAACCAAGTTCTTCGTCCTGGTTTTTAACCACCAAAACGCCAAACATTTTTCCAATGGGAAGTCCCTCTCCAGTGCTATCCAAGCCAAAATTGTGTGTCCATTCGTTCTGCTTTTCAATGTAATGTTGAAGTTCTTGTGCCGCCATTGCGGCAAGAGGGTGTGGCTCATAACAAAACGGAAAGGTAAATCGTGCCGGAAGTTCAATTGTTGAAATATCCTGTTTGAATGTGTGAAAATAAGTGTTGTCTTCCATTTGGTCTGGGGCGTTTCCTCAAAATAAATATGTCGGCAAAAATACAACATTATGTCTTAAATAATTGCTTGATCGTTTTTTTATGTCAACAGGGGATGCGATAATTTGTTCAAATTTGGCGCCTGTATTTTTTGTTTTTATCGCATTGTTTCGGTAAATTTAATCAAGCAATTAAAACATATAGTTAACAAAAAAAATACAGAATGAAAACTTCAATTGGAATTAAAGATGCCGACTTGAAAAAAGTCGCCAAGTTGCTAAATGTGCTTTTGGCAGATGAACATGTTGTCTATATGAAGACACGTAATGCGCATTGGAATGTGGAGGGCGCGGATTTTCATGCTGCTCATCTATTTTTGGAATCGCAATACGATGAACTTGCTGAAGTAATCGATGAGGTTGCAGAGCGTGTGCGCACACTGGGGCATTATGCCGTTGGCACCTTTGACAAATATTTAAAGTTGACCCGTTTAACGGAGTCTACTTCCGAAAAGACAGATAGCCTTTCCTATTATAAGGAACTGTTAGCTGATCATGAAGCAATTGCGATGTCGATTCGTGCTGATCTTGCGGCAGTTGAACAGACCGCAGACAATGGTACGGAGGACTTTTTGGTTGGTTTGCTGGAAAAGCATGAAAAAATGGCTTGGATGCTGCGTGCACATTTTGTGAAATAGGCTGTAGTTACTTTACTACAATTCGTATAAAAAATCCTGCTAACAAGAAATTGGCGGGATTTTTTTTGTGTTTTGTTGTCGACACAGGATTAATTTTCTATCTTAAAGAGGAATTAAGCCTTCAGAAACTTTTTAATATATTACAACTATGCTTGAAGACGACAACCTAAATCAAACCACACTACATGAGGAGGAAAATGATGGTACTTTGGAGAGTATGCATCATGTGAATAATCCAGTATTGGATCTACCTAAAATTGAGAAAAAATACCTAGAAACCATAGTTGACCATAGTCAGAATGATAAATCTTATTATTTTTCCGACAGCAAAGCGAAGGTAGAAATTAAAATTGTAACTGACGAGATCGTACGGGTACGGCTCGCGCCTGAAGGAACTTTTTTGGAAGACTTCTCTTACGCATTAGCCAAAAAAGATCATCGTGTAAGCATACACCAATGTAAGGAAGAGACAGACCATTATTTAGTCCACACGAACACCATTTCCTGTAAGATCAATAAAAGCGACTTTTTAATTTCTTTTTCAGATCGTTCCGGTAAGCTGTTTAACGCCGATCTGGCACCAATGCATTGGGAGGAAAACCCAGATTTTGGCGGCTACTATGTATATAGTACCAAAGTGGCCTTTGCAAATGAAGCTTTTTATGGTCTAGGTGATAAGGCCACCAAATTGAATCTGAGAGGTAAAAGACTTAAAAACTGGAATTCAGATACTTATGCTTTTGCTTACGATCAGGACCCACTTTATAAAACTATTCCGTTTTATATTGGTTTAAAAGATGGGGAAGCTTACGGAATATTTTTTGACAATACGTTTAAAACATATTTTGATTTTGCTGCCGAAGACCCGGGGAAAACGAGCTTTTGGTCGGAAGGTGGAGAGCTGCAGTACTATTATATCCATGGTCCGCGTATCATTGATGTTATCCGTCGTTACCATACATTGACTGGCACACATTATCTGCCACCATTATGGGCAATCGGCTATCATCAGTGTCGCTGGAGTTACTATCCAGAAGCCAATGTGCGTAAGGTCGCTAAAGAATTTAGAAATCGCCAGATTCCATGTGACGCCATTTATCTTGATATTGACTATATGGAAGGCTATCGCTGTTTTACATGGAATAAACAGTATTTTCCAAATCCAAAAACTATGATTAGTGATTTGGCAAATGATGGGTTTAAAACCGTAGTGATGATCGATCCAGGAATTAAGGTCGATGAGAACTATTGGGTGTTCAGAGAAGGGAAGGAGAACCGGTATTTCTGTCGCCGAGGAGATGATTATTTTATGGAAGGATTTGTTTGGCCAGGACGCTGTCAATTTCCTGATTTTACCAATCCGGAGGTTCGGCAATGGTGGGGTACATTGTATCAGGGTCTTGTGGAAGATGGTGTTGCAGGTTTCTGGAACGATATGAATGAGCCGGCTGTATTTGGTCGGGGAACATTTCCAGATGACGTACGCCATCAATACGACGGCCATCGGGGGTCGCATCGTAAAGCACATAATATTTATGGTATGCAGATGGTGCGCGCAACGTATGATGGTTTAAAGAAATTGTATAAAAACAAGCGCCCATTTACCATTACCCGAGCAGCTTATGCTGGTACACAGCGTTATTCTTCGGTTTGGACAGGTGATAATCTGGCTAGTTGGGAACACCTCAAATTAGGAACCTTACAGTTGCAGCGATTGTCAACTTCCGGAATGTCCTTTTGTGGGACGGATATTGGTGGATTCACAGGCGAACCAGACGGAGAATTGTTTACTCGATGGATGCAATTTGGTGTTTTCTCACCGTTTATGCGTGTGCATTCCGCTGGCGATACGCGGGATCGCGAGCCGTGGAGTTTTGGAGAGGACTGGGAGCAGATTAACCGGAAATTTATTGAACTCCGTTACCAGCTGTTGCCGTATATCTATACCTGTTTTTGGGAGCAGACCAAATATGGTTATCCAATACTCCGTCCAATTTCTATGGTTGAGCAACATATACCAACAAACTGGCAGCGTGAAGAAGAATTCTGTTTTGGAGATAAAATATTGGTATCCCCGGTCTTGCAGCCGGGACAAAAGAGTAAAATTGTCTATTTGCCGGAAGGTTGTTGGTACTATTATTTCAACAACGAAATCTATGCCGGAGGTAAAGAACATACAGTCGCTACGCCGATCGACGAAATGCCGATCTTCATTCGTGGGGGATCTGTGATTCCGGAATATCCAGTGATGCAATATACTGGTGAAAAGAAAATTGAAGAGCTGCAGCTCAATGTTTACTTCGCTGATGGCGTGACGCGTTCGTATGTGTATTCAGACCACGGCGACACCTTTGCTTATGAGCAGGATATTTATCTCGAAAAATGCTTTACGGTATCCGGACTCAACGATTCTTTATCGATCAAGCAAACCAGAGAAGGTTTGTTTACCGAACGGTACGAAGAATATAAATTACAGTTAATTGGCTTGCCATTCCGTATTAAGAAAGTTAAGACGGATGGAATAGACACAAAAGTACAACAAGATGAAAAGGGGCGATATTGGATTAATGTCGCACGTGAATTTGATAATATATTGATAGAAGGTTAAACATGGCCAATGAAGTAATTCCGCATAGTCTATTTTCTGAATTTGATGTCGCCTTATTCCAGTCGGGTAAGCACTTTAAATTATACGAAAAGTTCGGTTCACATGAACTGGAAGTCAACGGTGAGAAAGGCGTTTATTTTGCGGTTTGGGCTCCAAATGCAAAATCTGTTGCTGTCTCCGGCGACTTTAATTCTTGGAATAAAGAGCGTGATGCGCTTTATGTGCGCTGGGACGGCAGCGGAATATGGGAGGGATTTATTCCTGGCCTAGCTAATGGTGAGGCATACAAGTATGTTATTCAGACCTATTTGGGCGAACAGCTTGAAAAAGGCGATCCATTTGCATTTAAATGGGAAGTTGCACCCAGGACTGCGTCGCTGGTACATTCGACTTGGTACGCGTGGCAAGACAAGCAATGGATGCAGGAGCGCGTCATTAAAAACAGATTGGATCAACCGTGGTCTGTCTACGAAGTACATTTAGGATCTTGGGTGCGCGATCCGGAAAGTCCTGAGACTTTGCTGAATTACCGGGAAATAGCCGTGCAGCTTGTTTCTTATGTCAAGGAGATGAATTTTACGCACGTGGAATTTATGCCACTGATGGAACATCCCTATTATCCTTCCTGGGGATATCAGATCACAGGATATTTCGCGGCAAGCTCGCGTTATGGCTCGGCGCAGGACCTGATGTATTTGATTGAAGAGCTTCATGCAGCAGGTATAGGGGTGTTGTTGGATTGGGTGCCTTCTCATTTTCCGGGTGATGCTCACGGTCTTTATCGATTTGATGGCAGCAGTCTATATGAACACGAAGATCCAAGGAAAGGCTTTCATCCTGACTGGCAATCCTATATATTCAATTATGGCCGCAATGAGGTAAGGTCTTTTTTGATCAGTAACGCATTTTACTGGCTGGATCGTTTTCATATTGATGGCCTTCGGGTAGATGCTGTTGCGTCTATGTTATATCTGGATTATAGCCGAAATGCGGGAGAATGGATTCCCAATGAATATGGTGGCAATGAAAATTTAGAAGCGGTACAGTTTTTAAAAGAGCTAAACGAGGCGGTATATAGTAATTTTCCACATGTGCAGACAATCGCTGAAGAATCTACTTCTTGGCCTGGGGTGAGCAGGCCTACTTATGCGGATGGCCTAGGCTTTGGTATGAAGTGGATGATGGGGTGGATGCACGACACGTTGGATTATTTTAAGGAGGATCCGATTAATCGTCAATATCATCACGACCGCCTGACTTTCGCAACTGTCTATGCTTTCCACGAAAATTTTATGCTTCCGTTGTCGCATGATGAGGTGGTGTATGGAAAGCATTCGCTGATTTATAAAATGCCCGGGGATGAATGGCAGAAATTTGCCAATCTCCGCACATTGTATCTCTTCATGTATACTTTTTCAGGAACAAAATTATTGTTTATGGGGGGTGAATTTGGACAGACGGCAGAGTGGAACGTTAATAAATCGCTGGATTGGCATCTTTTGGACTATGCTCCGCATCAGGGCATGAAACAATTTGTAGCAGAGCTGAACTCCTTATATAAGGGGCAACCGAGCCTTTATCAAAAAGCTTTTGAAGCATCAGGCTTCGATTGGATAGATGCAGGCGACCGTGAAAATTCAGTCGTGGTCTATTGGCGCAAGGGATTTGATGCGTGGGATGATACAGTCGTTGTGCTGAACCTAACACCCGTTGTTCGCGAGCATTTTCGCATAGGTCTGCCTTATGCTGGAGAATGGGAAGTGGTTTTCAATTCTGACGACTTGATCTATTTCGGCTCAGGAATTCATCAGCCAAATATTCATACTGAACACCTGCATTGGATGAATCAGATACAGTCTGCTCAAGTTCATTTGCCGCCATTAGGTGGTTATGTTCTTCAAAGGAAGAAAGAACTAAAGGGTGTCAATTCGGCGGAAGAAAAGGCTGTTAGCGCTGTTTAGCACAGCGCGCAAAAAATTATGTAATGGAATAAGTGTAGATTTAGATGAGAACTTGGTATTGATTTTCAGGTTCGTTATAATGCGTTGTTACAACTAATAGGAAGGCAGCTTTTTGCCTTTAACACAGATAAAATATGGACTTATTCTAATGAAAGTTTTTCACTTAAGTGTAGAATGTTATCCCGTGGCCAAAGTTGGCGGGCTTGCGGATGTCGTAGGGGCACTGCCCAAGTATCAGGCCAAACTTGGTTGGGAAGCAGCTGTCGTTATGCCTTGGTATGACCGCCCGTTTGTTCGGGATAACGCTTTTACGGTTGTTCACGAGGGTTCTTTTTATCAAGGATCCAAATTGTTGAACTATGCTGTTTACAAGCAGGCGGAGGATATACTGGGTTTTGAACTCTATTTAATCAAGATTCCAGGCAAACTCGATCGTCAGGAAGTGTATTGCTATGCGGATGAGGGTGAGCAATTTATGGCGTTTCAGCATGCGGTATTAAGCTGGTTTAAGGCAAAAGCTATACGGCCTGATATCGTGCATTGTCATGATCATCATGTCGGCTTAATACCTTTTTTGATGAAATATAGCCATGACTACATTCATCTCGCCGATGTAAAAACTGTGGCTACTGTACATAATGGGCAATACCAAGGTTGGACTCCGTGGAACAAGGCAGTTCTATTACCTGCTTACGATAGCTGGAAATGGGGGCTGTTGGATTGGGATGGCTTAATTAACCCACTTGCCGCGCTGATCAAATGTTGCGATGCGTATACGACAGTATCTGAAGGGTATCTGGAAGAGCTTTATGTAGAAGCAAATGGTTTGCAGCAGCTTTTTTATGATGAGCGGGATAAATCGGTCGGAATTGTCAATGGTATCGACTGGGAGATATGGGATCCTGCGACTGATTATACGCTAATCGCAAATTATGATGCCAAGCAAGCTTTTGCGGGTAAATTGAAAAATAAAGAGGCCTTGGCAACGCAATATAAAATCGATCCAAAGTTGCCATTGCTCGTTTTTATTGGTCGCTTTGCCACTGAAAAGGGTGCTGATTTACTGCCGGATATAATTTTGGAATTAACAGCCAAATATCGAGGTAGATTAGGTATATTTATACTAGGTGCCGGAGATCCTGCGATCCAGTCGCGTGTGAAATTGCTCGTTGATGCTGGCGTAGAAAATTTGGACGTGTTCTTTGGTTATGATGAAAACCTGGCGCATTGCCTGTACGCGAGTGCTGACTTTCTTTTAATGCCTTCCCGGGTGGAACCTTGCGGGCTTAACCAGCTCTATGCTATGAAATATGGCACATTGCCGGTTGTGCATCGCGTGGGCGGACTAAGAGATACTGTAATTGATCTTGATAACGACGGTTATGGTGTTGGTTTTGACGGTCTGACAATACCTGTAATTACGGAAGCTATTATTCGTGCTACCACTTTTTACGCAAGCAAAAAGCAGTTTGAAGAGAATCAACGTAAAATGATGCGCTTGGATTTTTCTTGGGATAAATCTGCTGCAAAATATATAAGTCTATATAACCAAATAATGTAATTTGATATGTCACGTCACAATGTAGTAGCTATCGTCTTGGGCGGGGGAAGGGGCTCACGTCTGTATCCATTGACCGATCAGCGGTCTAAACCAGCAGTTCCCATTGCAGGGAAATATCGTTTGGTGGACATTCCCATCTCGAATTGTCTTAATTCGGGTTTCAATAAGATTTTTGTATTGACTCAGTTCAATTCTTCATCGCTCAACTCTCATATTAAAAACACCTATAACTTTAGTATTTTTAGTAAGGGGTTTGTCGATATTTTGGCTGCAGAGCAGACCAATGATGGTGACAAATGGTTTGAAGGGACAGCCGATGCGGTACGTCGCTCGTTCCGCAAGTTGGCGAGCATTGATTATGATTATATATTGATCTTATCCGGCGATCAGTTGTACCAAATGGATTTTGATGCCTTGGTAGACTTCCACGTCGAAAATGAGGGTGATCTGACGATTGCGACCATTCCTGTGAATGGAAAAGACGCGACGGGCTTTGGGATTCTGAAATCGGATGAAAAAAATCACATTACTTCTTTTATCGAAAAACCGAAGACGGAGCAATTGGTGGATTGGAATTCCGAAGTGAGCGATCATTTAAAGCGTGAAGGGAGAGAATACCTAGCGTCCATGGGGATCTATGTTTTTTCTAAGAGTGTGCTCAAGCGTATGCTCGAGGAAAATGAAGGGATGGATTTTGGTAAAGAAATTATTCCGGATGCGATCGAAACCCATAGGGTGCTGAGTTACCAATTTGAGGGCTATTGGACTGATATTGGAACAATAGGGTCTTTCTATGAAGCGAATATTGGTCTGACCGATAATATCCCAGCCTTTAACCTATTTGACAAAAATACGGTTTTCACGCGTCCGCGGATGTTACCACCATCAAAAATCTCCGGAACAACATTAATCAATTCGGTTATTTCCGATGGATGTATTATTCAGGCCGATAAGATCGACCGCTCGGTGGTTGGCGTTCGTTCGCGTATCGGGACAGGATCTGTGGTGCGAGGCACCTATATGATGGGATCCGATTATTATGAGGATCTTGTTGATATGGAGGAGGCCAAGCGGAAAAATGTTCCCGTAGTAGGTGTCGGTGAGCGGTGTTATATCGAAAATGCGATTCTCGATAAGAACTGCCGTATTGGCAATGATGTGCGTATTAACGGCGGCCCGCATCTTTTAAATGCTAACCACGCAACTTATACCATTTGTGATGGGATCGTGGTCGTCAAGAAGAATGCGGTTATTCCAAATGGTACGACGATAGGATTGACGTCCATCTAAATTTTATTGTACAAGGGAGATAATTTAGTTGTATCATTTTATGTTATACTTATACACGTCTCTTAAAAGTAATCACCCGGACACAATTTACCTCTAGTGGAAAATAATGTGACATGGTACTGTCTTTGCTGTTAAGGAACATATAATATCATAAAATAGTATGCGATTTAGACAGATTATCTCCCTTTTTTTTGTGTTGTTCACCCTGGTCAACTGCGATACGTCTTTGATGGTGCAGGGGACTGGCGTATTGCGCGATGCAGCGCGTAAATTTGAGCTTCGAAATGGCAATAGGACGGTGATTTATATTCCGATGCGGCATTTGGGCACAAGGGTATACTATGATCATATTCAAAACACCGTCGATTCTCTTCAAAAATCAGGATATGTCGTTTTTTACGAAAGTATAGCCTATCAGGTAGATAGCGCTGCGCAACGTGATCTTTATGACCGCAAGTTCAGAAAGCTGACGGGCAATCGGCTCGGATTGCAGCAATGCATTGAAACACCTGGAGATACTTCAAGAGTACTCCGGGCGCCCATGTACCGTAAGCTGGGGCAGCGAATTATTAGTCAGCCCGATTATTCGTTTTTCCGCGTAGATTATGAGACAGCCGTGAATGCCGATATTCCCAAAAATAAATTGCTTGACGAGTTTGAATACCTGTATGGTACCATCAATCTGGATGCATGTGATTTTAAAACGCCATTGAATGAGCCTTATTCCTGTAAGCCCATGAAGACAGCGTTAAAAAATAAATTTGATAAAGAATTTATCATGAAAAAAAGGGAAGAGAATCTTGCGTCTTTAGTGGCTGATGCTCCGCAGCAAAAGATTTTAATCTTATTTGGAACCTCACATTTTAAAGGCTTTTTGCGTAATTTGCGGGCTCGGGATCCCAAATGGATACAGATCAAATAGTATGTTAGAAAAACTGTTCATTGTACTGCTTATACCGGTAACGATTTATGTCGTGTATTATCTGCTAAATCGTACGGCCAAAAATAGCAAAGCCATCAAACGTGTATTGAGTGACGAAGGTAAGGAAATTCTCGAAAGAGAAGTCGCCTACTACCGCAAATTGTCCACTGCAGACCGTGCGGAATTTGAAGCGCGTTGTTTAAATTTTTTGGATACCGTCAAAGTGGAAGGTGTGGGGGTAGAGATTGAACTGAAAGATTATATGATGATTGCTGCAAGTGCGATTATACCTATATTTTCCTTTAAAAAATGGACTTATCCCAACCTAACGAATATTATGGTTTACCCTTCACAGTTCAATACAGCTTATGAATTTGAAGGGCATGCCGATCGCCATATTATGGGTATGGTCGGGGAAGGCGCCATGAACGGACAGATGATTTTGTCCAAGTCGGCTTTGGAGTATGGATTTAGAAATCCAAATGATGGACAGAATACCGCCATTCACGAATTTGTTCATCTCCTCGATAAAACCGATGGTACAGTGGATGGTATTCCAACACAATTAATGGATAAAGCTTCGGTAATCCCTTTTATGAACTTAATACGAACAGAAATTGAAAATATAAAAGCCAATAAATCGGATATTGATGTGTATGGAATGACAAATCCGGCAGAGTTTTTTGCTGTTGCATCGGAATATTTCTTTGAAAATCCAGAAAAATTTAAACAGCATCATCCGGAGCTTTATGCGGCGCTTTCGGAAATTTTTGAACAAAGCTAATTATTGATAATTGAAATTTTTAGGTGTAAGAAAGGACTGTCCGATGAATTATTCATCGTTTTTAGGAGCTTCGCTAAAGTTTTGTTAACTCTATTTATTAACTATATCTGTTATGCCTAAAACTACACTTTACTCTACGATTACTCTGGTTTGCATCCTCCTCTGTAGTAATCATCAGGGGCTGGCCCAGCAGCGTTTCACTCGAGCGCCAACCTTTACGGAAATGGCCGACCCAACAAAAGATACGTTATCCGATTGGTCAAATGTTGAAGACGGATTACACGCTTCCTTTGTATCTATTGATAAACGTTATCCCAAATCCCTAAATCCCAATTTGACTGCCCAACGCGCAGCAACCGTATACGCCTGGAAAGGCGAGCAGGTGTCAGCTCAGTTTATTCTATGGACTTCAGCTGCTGCACCTCATGTAACTGTTTCTGCAGGTGATTTAAAGTCCACCACTAGTAAATCGATTCCTGGCGATGTGGTACAGACGCGCTTTGTGCGGTATGTCATGACGGACGAATTTGCGAGTGGATGTGGGTACCGTAAACCAGCGGATTTTAAGGCTTCGCTTTCTGCAGATATGTTGGATAACCTCAAAAGTTACGATCTCGAAGCAAAAAAAGTTCGTCCTGTCTGGGTTACTGTCAAAGTGCCCAATGATGTAACGGGGGGAAATTATCATACAACACTCTCGATTCATCAAAATGGTATCGTGAAAGAGCAGCTGCGGCTGACAGTTATCGTTCAAAATCATGTGCTGCCTCCCGCGTCTCAGTGGAGTTACCATCTGGATCAGTGGCAACATCCTTCGGCAGTTGCTCGCGTGAACAAGGTGAAGATGTGGAGCGATGCACATTTTGAGACTTTGAAACCGACGATGATGCAGTTGGCGGCAGCAGGGCAGAAGGTCATTACAGCTACGCTCAACAAAGATCCCTGGAATGTACAAACCTATGATCCCTACGCCGATATGATCATCTGGAAAAAGGGTAAGGATGGATCTTGGTCTTACGACTATTCGGTATTCGACCGTTGGGTCACCTTTATGATGGGTCTGGGGATCAGTAAGGAGATCAACTGTTACTCTTTATTGCCATGGAATAATGAGGTTCATTATTTTGACGAAGGAAAAAACCAATTGGTCAATGTTACAGCAAAGCCAGGAACAGCGGTATTCGAAGCATTATGGTCGTCTTTCTTAAAAGATTTCAGTAAACATCTGCGTGTGAAAGGCTGGTTGAAGATAACCAATATTGCCATGGATGAACGGAGCCGTGAGGAAATGGATGCTGCCGTCGCCTTGTTGGAGAAGGTCACTCCTGAATTTAACATCGCGTTTGCAGATAACCACAAAAGTTACCAGCGTTATCCCAAAAGTATCGATATCAGCGTTGCTGCTGGCGATCCTTTTGATCAGCAAGATCTCATTGCCAGAAGAAAGAAGGGATATGTAACGACATTCTATGTGTGTTGTTCTGACGAATTTCCAAATCAATTTACATTCTCCGACCCCGCAGAATCTACTTATATGGCTTGGTATGCCCTGGCAGCTGGCTTCGATGGCGCGTTGCGCTGGGCTTTTAATTCATGGGTGCTAGATCCTCTGCGTGATTCCAGGTTTCGCACATGGCCAGCAGGAGATACCTATATTGTCTATCCACAGGGAAGAAGTTCGATCCGCTATGAGCGCATGCTGGAGGGAATACAAGACTACACAAAAGTGAACCTGTTAATCAAAATGTTGGAGGAATCAAATGATCAACTTAATTTAACGAAACTGAATGCGAAAATTGCAAAACTCAATACAGCGAAACGCTATGCGGACTGGAATAAAGACCTCAATGACGCAAAGAATTTTGTGAATGAACTGTCGCAAGAAATCAGACCGAGCGGCAAATAGCCAATATGGGTTGTGCCCGAGGAAATTGGCAAACCATTACCCCTATAATATTGTTGTTAACATGTAGCGATTGGGTAAACAGCACAAATCGCTTGATTACATTCTAAAATTATATTATGCGTATGAAAAATGTAGCACATCAGATTGTTGACCTTTTAAAGAATGCGGGAATTAAGCGTATTTATGCCGTAACGGGCGATAGTTTAAATTTTTTCAACGAAGCGGTCCACGCCGATGGAACGATGCAATGGATACATGTAAGACATGAAGAAGCTGGAGCATTTGCCGCAACAGCAGAAGCAGATTTACATGGGATTGCCTGTTGTGCCGGTAGCAGTGGACCGGGGCATGTGCATCTGATCAATGGTGTGTATGAAGCCCACAAAACGCGTGTACCGATGCTTGTGATTGCATCAACGTGTGCTACATACGAGTTTGGAACGGATTATTTTCAAGAAACCAATCCAATCAAATTGTTTGATGATTGTTCTTGCTACAATCAAATGATCACCCGGCCTGAGCAGGTGCAGCGCATGGTTCAGAATGCGCTTCAACAAGCCATATCTAAACGTGATGTTGCTGTTATCGGGCTTCCTGGGGACGTCTCTGAAATGGAGGCGGTCGATATGAATACATCGTCGAAAGTATTTTTTACTGAGCCTCAGGTGAGACCTTCGGACATGGAAATCGGTCGTCTTGCACAGTATATCAATCAGGCCGAAAAAGTGACTTTATTTTGCGGTGTAGGTGCAAAAAAAGCACAAAAGCAGATTGTTGAATTATCGCAAAAGATCCAAGCGCCGGTTGGCTATTCTTTTAAAGCAAAGCTGGATATTCAGCGCGATAACCCTAACGAAATTGGTATGACCGGACTGTTAGGTATGGCTTCGGCTTTTCAAAGTATGCATCAATCGGATCTTATTTTACTTCTAGGGACCGACTTTCCTTATAAGGATTTTATACCTACGAATAAAACCATTATTCAGATTGACATTGAAGGTGAAAAGCTAGGACGTCGATCTATAGTAGATTATGGGCTGGTAGGAGATATCGAACATACGTTAAAAGCTGTATTGCCCTTTATAGAGGCGCGAGCCGATACGGAATTTCTAGATAAGCAGTTGGAGTCGTACGCGAAGGTGAAGGAAGATTTAATGACTTACGTAGACGATCGGGGTAGCGAATGTGCTATTCAACCTGAATTTGTTGCCCATGCAATTGATCAGAAGGCCAGTGATGATGCTGTTTTTTTGCTGGATACAGGAATGTGCTGTGTTTGGGGAGCGCGTTATATTAACCAGCGCAAGGACCGTATTATGTTGGGTTCCTTCAATCATGGTTCTATGGCAAATGCCATGCCGATGGCTATTGGAGCAGCATTGACACATCCCGAACGCCAAATTATTGCGTTTTGCGGTGATGGGGGATTGTCTATGTTACTGGGGGATCTCGCAACAATAAAGCAATATAACTTACCTATTAAAATCGTTGTTTTCAACAACCGCTCTCTGGGTATGGTCAAGTTGGAAATGCAGGTGGCAGGTTTGAAAGACCAGGAAACCAATATGGTGAACCCCGACTTTGCTCTGATTGCGCAGGCGATGGGTATCCGCGCATTTACAGTAACGCAGCCCGAAGATGTGGATAGGGTACTTAACGAAGCACTCAACATCACCGATGAGCCAGTTTTGCTGGATATTTATACCAATCCGAATGCGCTTGCCATGCCCCCAAAAATATCATTTAGCCAAATGAAAGGCATGACAGAAAGCATGGCTAAGTTGATGTTATCGGGTAATTTTGAAGAAGTATGGGATACCATTAAGTCGAATTATAAGCATTTAAAGTCGCTTTAGTTATTGCTGAGAAACTGGTCAAGAAACAGACAATGCCCTCGAAAATCAGCTTCGAGGGCATTGTCTGTTAAAGTAGAATTTGGAAGAAATATTATCTTAATATTGACGTTGAACAAACCATAGGCTTTTCAGTAACTCTTCCTTACAGCGTCTGAGTTTTTCAATTTTCGATTCTGGAGAAATTCCAACTTGCTCATTAACAATAATAGCTAAGTCTGTTTCAATCGACAATTTTGTGAGTGAATTACATCCACTATCAAATTTCTTAAAGCTTACATCTTTCATACTAATATTGGTTAAGAATTCCTGAATTTTATCACGTACAATTTACTAATAAAAATTAGCTTTACAATAAGCCTTCGATAATTTTATTGTTACTAAATTGTTTATTTTTAATAGCTTATCGGTAATATTGATAGCCTATTTATTTAATAGATAAACAATGTTTACATTTTTTTGTTTTGTGAATTTTAAAATTCTAAATGTTAGTTATTTAAAACAAAATTTATTTTGAATTGCTTTTTATAGTGTAAATAAAAAATACAATATGAGAATAATCAATTTTGGATTTATACTATTGCTGTGTAGCACTGCTTGCCACCAAGAAAAGAAAAACCAGGAGTCTTCAACGAAGCGGGATACTACTGTATATGATGCTCGACCATTGGAAGGTTCGATCCCTTCTACGGGAAAGAGTACTTATCAATATCTTAAAAATGGCGATACAATTTCATTGGCAGTCGTTATCGACGGGGAGAAGGTACATGGTGATTTAAGCTATGCCTGGAAGGAAAAAGACCGTAACACGGGACATATTGAAGGGGAATTAAAAGGCGATCTATTACTGGCTAATTATACCTTTTCTTCTGAGGGACAGGAATCTGTCCGACAGGTAGCGTTTAAACTCTCCAAGGAGCATGCGCTGGAAGGTTATGGCGCAATGGAGGAAAAAGCTGGAAAAATGTCTTTTGTTGATGTAAACAAGCTAGCATTTGATGAAAAATTCCCGCTAAGAAATGTATCTGGAGATAAATGAGATTAGCTTTGGGATAAAAATTAGTAGGCCGACTAGTAATGCTGTGATGCTGCTTATCATCACAGCAGCTGCGGCTACATCTTTACTCTTTTTTATGGTCGGGTTTTCCTCGTTACAGATAAAGTCTGCTATATTTTCCACCGCGGTGTTTAATAGCTCACAGACGAACACGAAGCCAATGGAAAATAGCACGGCAATCCATTCGTTTACACTGATGTTAAGTATAATGGAGAGAATTAAGGCGATAACAGCCGCTACGCTGTGCACCCTGAAATTGTGTTCATCCTGCCAAGCTGTCTTTATTCCGTTGAAAGCATAGCGAAAACTCTTTAATCTTGCACTAAATGAAAAGTTATCTTTTGCCATTGTTGTCATTTCTATTTGATATAAAGATAATGCTTTATGAGGGGCTAGGATGCACGATTTTTAGTGTTTTTTTACATCAAGCTAATCCTGTTATACTATTCATTTTATCTCGTGTTTTAAATCTAAGTCTACTTTGTCCTCCTTTTCTTTCGAATGCCTCCTAATTTTCATTAAATTGCTGTATGATCTATAATTTTGACAAAACAATTGTTCGTCGTGGTACCGATTCAGTCAAATGGAATCAGCAGAACTATGAAGATTTGATTCCGCTTTGGGTGGCAGATATGGATTTTCCTGCAGCACAACCTATCGTAAATGCACTTTCAGAACGGGTTCAGCATGCCATATATGGTTATGCTTCTGTTCCTTTTGCGTTTTACAGGGCGATTATGAACTGGTCTTTTCAACGGCATAAATTTGCCCTTCTGCAGGAATGGCTGCTCCCTGTGATTGGTGTTGTACCGGCACTTTCGGCTTTAGTTAAAGCATTTACCGCTCCTGGTGACAAGATTCTGGTTCAGGAACCTGTCTATCATTGTTTTTTTTCCGCTATTGAACGTAATGGGGCGGAGGTTGTATCCAATGACTTAAAGTATCATGATGGGCAGTATAGCATCGACTTTGAGGATTTTGAATTGCAGGCAAGCGACCCGAGAGTTAAGGTATTTATCTTATGCAGCCCCCATAATCCCGCAGGACGGGTTTGGACTCGAGCGGAATTAGAACGTTTAGGAGATATCTGCTTGCGGCATCATGTTTTAGTTATTTCAGACGAAATTCATTGTGATTTGGTATTTGATGGCTATACGCATATTCCATTTGGAAGCATCAGCGCTTCCTTTTTGGCAAATTCAATTACGTGCATTGCGCCGAGCAAAACCTTTAACTTGGCAGGCTTACAGGTTGCTACGGTCGTTGCAGCAGATCCTGAGCTCAAGAAGAAGGTCCAGCTGGCTTTTCTTGCGAATGAGATTAGCAGTGTAAGCCCCTTCGCCATAACAGGTTTGATCGCCGCATATGAATCGGGCGGGGAATGGTTGGATCAGGCGTTAGATTATATTCACGCCAATTATTTGTATTTAAAAGATTTTATGACTGAGCATCTTTCGGCTTTGCATGTACTTCCTTTGGAAGGCACCTATCTTGTATGGGTAGATTGTAGTGCTCTGGGCGTTTCAAGTCGAAAATTAGGACAGTTGTTATTGGAAGAAGTGCATGTTCAGGTTAACGTAGGAGCAATGTACGGTAAAGGGAGCGACACCTTTATCCGTCTAAATATTGCCTGTTCAAGGGATGTTTTAACCAGCGGCTTATTGCGGTTAAAAACAGTTTTTTTACCGTTACTGCAAGCTGGAGAATAGTGGATAGTCACCCTGACACGAAAGTAAGCTATTCGCGCGGGTGTTGACGTCATCGTGTCGGTACGAACAAAAAATCCGCTACATTAGACGATGCAGCGGATTTTTTGAGACTTGTTTCAGTGCGTATTAAATACCCATTTCTTTCAGAATGAACTGTGCATCATCAATTTTATCGGCAACCCAAAGGACATAACGTATGTCTACGCCGATGGATCTACTATAGCTTTCGTTCCAAGCGAAATCATTGATTGTTGCGTCATAGGCACGATCAAAATTTACGCCGATCAATTCGCCATTGGCATTCATAATTGGAGATCCTGAATTTCCTCCGGTCGTATCCATATCATATAAAATATTCACAGGGACAGATCCGAGATCTTTTTGCAGGTAAGGTCCAAAATTTTTGTTGAGATAAGCTGTTTTGATTTCTTGTGGATAGTCAAACTCAGGTAAGCCCAGGTTTCCTTTTTGAATGATTCCTTCGATCGTGGTGAACGGTTTCATATAGGTTGCGTCAGCAGGAGAATAACCTTTGATGTGACCATAAGTCAAACGTAAGGTAGAGTTTGCATCCGGAATAAAGTTTTTGGCCTGAAAGATTTCCTTAACAGCGACATAATCGCCCATTAATTTGTTGAGTACTCCTTCGCGTCTTTTCTGCTCAGCCGCGTACTCGACGATATCGTTATGTAGCTTATCCTGGAAATCCAATAATTCGTCGTTAAATTTTAGAAGCGCATCGGCATTGGCCAAGACGGTATTCAGTACATATTGTTGATCGCCAAGTTTGCTATTCTGAATGATTTCAGTCGCAAACTGCTGCGCTTTTTCATTGTTGAATTGCAATTTCTGAATAGAGGCAAGTTGATTTTTGCCCTGAAAGGCAACGGCATCTTCCAACATTTTAGCGAAAATCCGCTTATCGGCCTGTTTATTATAACTTTCGTAAGTTTCGTTGAGAGCCGTTTTTAATTTTTCGATATTGAGATCGAACAATTGTTTGGCCGATTGGGGTGACCTCTCCTTGGCCAAGAAGGCTTTCAACATGTTGATATCGCGAGCGACTTTCAATAGGCTTGTGCTGTTGTAAATGTTGTTGATCCAAAGCTCCTTTAGCGCATCTTGATCACTCAGCTCGTAATAAGCGTCAATTTCAGCAAGGAGGTTTCCATATTTATTTTTTAGTTCGGGCTTACTTAGAATAAATGCCGCCAATGCTTCGTCTTCCTGTTTTTTTGTCGAGAGCAGGTTGATACCTTTTAAACCCTTGAGTTTGCCACGATAGTTCTTTAATACATTGGCATTTCGTTTTATACGAGTGGCCAAGGATAATGCAATATCAGTATTGTCTTTTCCAGCTTCTTCCATTTGTCTATTTTGGAAGTCGTATAGATTGGATACGTAAGGTAAAAGATATTCTTGTTGATATCGGATATATTGTGCTGGGCGGTGCCGGAATGTTTTTCCGGGATAGCCGAGTATAAAAGTAAAATCATTTTCCCGTACGCCATTTGGATTGATCTTAAGGTGTTTTTTGGGCTGGTAAGGAACGTTATCTTTTGAATAAGGAGCAGATTTTCCGTTTTTGTCTACGTATGCCCTCAAAAAAGAGTAATCTCCAGTGTGGCGAGGCCATACCCAGTTGTCTGTTTCTCCACCAAATTCGCCGATATTTTGACGGGGAATATAAACTAGACGAACATCCTCGATCGTTTTATAGCGAAACAACACATAACTTTTTCCGATAAACATTTCCGACACTTCGGCTTTAATGGTTGGATCCTCTTTTTCAGCTTGTTTAACCAGTTCCTGTTGTTTACGTTTGATGGTATTGATGCGTTCTACAGGATCGCTGATATTGGCCACAGCATTCAATATTTTGGCTGAAACATCTTCGTAAGAATCGGTGATTCTGATTTTTAATCCTTTAGCTTCAATCTCTTGTTCTTGGTTTTGCGCGACAAAACCATTTTTCAGGTAATTGTTTATTGCTGTACTGGCAAGCTGCACAGCCGAAAAGGCACAGTGGTGATTGGTTATGATCAGTCCACGATTGGAAACAAACGATCCTGTACATCCGCTGACTTGAACAAGGGCATCTACCAGACCGACCTGGCCAGGGTTGTAAATGTCTTTCTCACTGATCTTTAGTCCAGCTTTCTTCAACCCAGCCCTATTTAATTCACTTAATGGAAACATTCCCTCGTCCGGATTCGCCTTGGTATAAGAGCTATTTGCCACGGTTAAGAATAAAGCTAGCGCAATTGTCGTATGATTTATAAACTTCATAGGGTTTTAACTATCAACTGTTGTAAATCTCCAAATTTAAGAAAAGCATTTTGATGAAATCGATTTTTTATGCGAACAAATGTAACAATAGTGGATATATAGGGCTTTTTTGGCAAGGTATTTATTGTATAATGTACGAGCCAAATACTTATGCTGAGTTTAATTATAAAGGATTTGACTATGGTTTACGACAGGATTCGTAGTTTTGTGCTTTAAAGATAGTAAGATGACCTTAATCCAATTGGAATATATTGTAGCTGTTGATACCTACCGAAGTTTTGTTGCAGCTGCCGAAAAATGTTTTGTCACGCAGCCAACATTGAGCATGCAAATTCAAAAACTTGAAGAGTCTTTAGGAGCGAAAATCTTTGATCGCAGTCGACAGCCTGTTATTCCAACAGAAATCGGCGAGAAAATTATTCTTCAGGCTCGACTAGTCTTAACAGAAAGCCGGAAGATCAATGAAATTGTTCAAGATAAAAAAGGAGAAATTGAAGGCACGTTAAAGGTCGGTGTCATTCCAACAATTGCCCCTTATTTACTTCCAAATGTGTTGTCCACATTTATGGAGAAGTATCCGAAACTACAATTGCAGATATGGGAATATACGACAGAACGAATTGTTCATGAATTGAAAGTCGGACTTTTGGATTGTGGTGTGTTGTCAACTCCGTTAAATGACCCTGGGATATTGGAATCGCCTTTGTTTTATGAAAACTTTGTTGCTTATATTTCGACCAATAGTTCCCTATTTTCAAAGAAAATACTTAGTGGTGATGATATTGCTGACGATAAGCTTTGGTTACTTAATGAAGGCCATTGCATGCGCGGTCAAGTACTTAATATTTGTCACCACAAGCACAATCAAGATCTTACAGGAAGATTCGAGTACAATACGGGTAGTGTAGAGACGTTAAAGCGCATGGTGGATGTCAACGACGGAATTACGATATTGCCAGAATTATCGATCTGGGATTATTCTGATGAACAATTGGATCGGATCCGTTATTTCAAATCGCCAGAACCGGTACGGGAAATATCCTTGGTAACGACCCAAAATTACGTCAAAAGACATGCAATCCAGGCCTTAGAAAAAGAAATACTAGCCGTAGTGCCTGATAAATTTAAAACAAAAAAGAAGAAGGAAGTGTTGAGCTTTCAATAAGATAATATGGGAAACCTCAAAGGACGTTTTTTTAGAAAGATAGACCAAATTAACCAATGGCGGATGAAAAAAGTTTCGAACAGAAATTTTATCATTCTATTGGCATTTTTGGTGGGAATTGTTGGCGGTATCATGGCGTCTGTCCTGAAGAGGCTGACTCATTTTATTGCGGCAACTATACAAGATGATATTGATTGGAAGGTAAAGTACTCAGTCTATTTGATTTTTCCATTGATCGGGATCTTGCTTAGTGTATTTTTTGTCCGCAAGTTTTTAAAAGGGAAGAAGATGGAGCACGGTATTACACCGATCATCTATGCCATTAGTCGCAAGGGAAGCCGGTTAGACCCGAGTAATATTTATTCTCAGGTAGTCACCTCTGCCATTACCGTGGGTTTTGGTGGATCTTGTGGTTTGGAGGCTCCAGTTGCTTTGGGTGGGTCTTCTATTGGTTCTAATATAGCCCGCTTTTTTGGTTTACAGTATAAGGAAGTCACCATGTTATTGGCTTGCGGAGCCGCAGCGGGAATTTCAGGGGCGTTCAACAGCCCTTTGGCGGGAATGATTTTTGCGATTGAGATTTTACTGCCTGAATTTTCTATTCCTGTGTTTATTCCTTTATTAATTTCCTCGGCCCTGGCTTCAGTAGTGTCGCGAGTCTTGTACAATGAACCTCTATTTAGTACGTTTAATTCCGATTGGCAGGTTTCGGCGTTACTATTTTATTTGCTGCTGGCGGTACTTATTGGTCTTTATACCATTTATTTTGCGCGTGTTTCCAGAACTGTTGGAAAATGGTTTGCAAACATTAAGAATCCCTATAACAAAGTTTGGGTGAGTGGTATTTCCTTAGGTTTGATGATTTTTATATTTCCCGCATTGTACGGTGAGGGATACATTACCATACAGCAAATTCTCAACGGGCAGTTTAACTCGATTGTTAAAAATAGCTTGTTTTCGAATTATAAGGACATTGGCTTAGTGGTCTTTGGTTATACGATATTGACGTTATTTGGAAAATCCTTTGCTGCATTGTTTACATTGAATGGGGGAGGCAACGGGGGCGTTTTTGGACCAAGTTTGGTAATGGGAGGCCTGTTGGGCTTCGCGTTTTCATACGGGATAAACTTGACTGGAATTGCCGAGTTAAATGTACCAAATTTTGTGGTAGCGGGAATGGCTGGTGCTTTGAGTGGCATTATGCATGCTCCGTTAACTGGTATATTTTTGATTGCAGAGGTGACCGGAGGTTACACATTAATGGTCCCGTTGATGTTGGTATGTTCAATTTCTTATTTGATCAATCGGACCGTATTGAAACACTCCATTTATACAAAAGTATTGGCGGAATCTGGGGATCTGATTTCATATGAGGATAAGGATCGATCGGTACTAAGTATGATGCGAATAAAATATGTATTGGAAACTAATTTTGTCATCCTGCGTCCTGATGAAACACCTAAAAGTAGGCAAACGGACATTATCCATAGTAAGCGTAATATCTTTCCGGTGGTCGATTACGAGGGCAAATTTATTGGGCTTCTTTATAGCGAGTTTCTATTTTCAGCGTTATTGGGCGAAGTAGAGGGGGGAGATACGACCTTTGAAAAATTAGCTCAGAAGCCAAATGATACAGTAGGAATCAATGAAAATATGGAAATTGTGATGGCCAAAATGAATAAGGATGATACCTGGATACTTCCTGTTTTAGGGCCCGAAAACAAATATATGGGCTTCGTTTCCAAATCGAGTGTATTTAATAAGTACCGCGCATTACTGATACGTCAGGGGCATTATTTGGAATAGCTAGAACACGTCATCTTTGGTATAAGCTTTCTCGGGTAGATTTAGACCCGAGAAAGCTTAAAGAATTTCTTACCGACGCAAAGCCATGATCTTGCTGACATATTTCCCGATGATATCAAACTCGAGATTGACTGTGCTACCTACTTCCACATGTTGCAAGTTAGTATGTTCGAGTGTATATGGAATGATTGCGACTGAAAATTGATCGTCTCTTGAATCTACGACTGTCAAGCTGATACCATTTACAGTAATGGATCCCTTTTCTACGGTAATATTTTGTTTGGAGATATCGTATTGAAAGGTAAAAACATAACTACCATTTTCGTCGCGCTTGGCTATGCAACTGGCAATCTGATCAACATGCCCTTGGACGATATGTCCGTCAAATCTTCCACCAGCCAAGGTACAGCGCTCCAGGTTGATCAAGTCTCCCACTTTTAATTGTGCCAAATTTGTCTTTTGCAGCGTTTCGTCAATTGCCGTTACCTGATGAAGATCGTTGTTCAATCCCACCACGGTAAGGCATACCCCATTGTGGCTCACACTTTGGTCTATTTTAAGTTCATTGGAAATAGCGGAACTGACATAAAAATGAAGATTGCTTTTGTCCTGTTCGATATTTTCTATTTTTCCTAGCGTTTCTATAATTCCAGTAAACATGATGCTTTTTTTGATTGATTCAAAGTTACTAAATAATTAAATGAATCATCTATGTTTAGCTCCTACAAAAATGGGCAGTAAAGTTCATGAGAATAACATTAAAAAAATGTGAAAAGATTGTAGTGTACATTTTACACTTACTAATCCTTTTGTGAAGGCTATCCTAAAGCAAATTTATGGGAGTTGAAAAAAAATATAACAAAATTTTTGTTTATATCATTTGAACCATTATCTTTGTAATAGGTTTAGGTTGATTGCCTCTACAAAGAGGTATTTATAAAAGCTTAGCAGGTCGCCCGACCAATGCTAAGCTTTTTTTTAGCACCTATTTTTCATAGTTATTCCACCACATCTTGATTGTAAGTTTTTGCTTTCTTTGTTATGTCGACACTTTGTGCGGATCAGGCATAGCATGTATTCGTGAAGGTTTATTGAATAAAAGTATGGGAATATAACAAATTTACACGCTGGTTAGCTCGTGCTGATTACGTAAATTGATGATGATTACAGCGGTTAAAATAAGCAGTATGCCAAACCACTGAAATCCCGTTACGACTTCCTGCAAAACAAACATGGCAGAGAGTGTTGAAATAGGAATCTCTAGGCTTGAAATTATATTACCCATTGCTATTCCAGTTTGAGGTATGCCTTTGGTAAATAATAAAGGCGGAAGGATGGTGCCAAAGATCGCAATAAGCAGTCCCCAGGGTAATGCTTCAATTTGCATATACCGGACGATATCAATATTCCAAAATACCACGATGAGTAATAGTCCGCCGAGAACTAGGAATTGGCTGCGCACTAGACTTGGTAATTGCTTCTCTATAGAACTTGACGCATAAATCGCTAGTGCATAACTTATCCCGGCTCCGAAACCTAATAGTATTCCTTTGTAGTTAAGGGCAATATCATTTTGCAATATATTTATAGCAAAGGCTGTTCCGAGTAGGACAATAATAACACCTATTATTTTTCCACGTGATGGGAATTTTTTTAGAAGCAATGCTTCTGCAACTAAACTAATCCAAATAGACTGCATCAGTAGAATAATCCCAATGGATACTGGAACGTATTGAATGGATAGATAATAAAGTGTTGTTGTCAGCCCTAGAGAAATGCCCCAGATCATCAATTTAATTTTCGATGAGAATTTGATGACGCTATATTCTTCTATGTTGCGTTTTGATAAAAGATTCAATGCCAACAAAACGAGAAATCCGAACATAAATTGCAAAAAGGTCAACAAGCTGGTATGTATACCTAAATGATTGGCATATTTTACAATTGTTGCAAGAAGTCCGTAACTGCAAGCACCAGCAGCGACATAGAGTGTTGATTTATAGTCCTTCATTTTGAAAATAGTTTTGAAATAAAGCCAATTGCTGTGATAATGATTTGCTCCAGTAGGCTGTATCATGTCCTCCTTTTGATTCCATATATAAGTGCTCGATATTTTTGCTGGTCAGATGCTTATGAAATGTTCTGTTCATTTCCAGCATTTGTTGGTCTTCGGTTCCACAATCGATAATATAGTGCTGCTCATTTTGCATCATCCTATCTTCATTGCTGTAAATCCGTTCGCTGTCGTTTAGAGCTTTTAAATCTCCCAGTACTTGGTCTACCTGATAGCCTTGATATCCTTTTCCGAAGCGATCGAAATCTATGGCACCGCAGGAGCTTCCGACAATTGAAAAGGTGTGCGGATAAGCTATACCGATGTGTAGCGCTCCATAACCACCCATGCTCCAGCCGAGTATCCCTCGAGCACTTCTATACGGTAAGGTGGGGTAGTGCTGGTCGATGTAGTTGACGAGTTCGGCACCGATAAAAGAGCTGTATTGTGAATGAGGATTTATGGGGCTATCCACGTACCAGGAATTGAAATTTCCATTGGGCAGAACATAAATAGTTTGAAATGTTTTTGCTTTTTGAAGTAAGTCGGGAATATCGTCCTGCAAAGTGCGGTCTGGATTGCCACTATAACCATGAAGAATATAGACCGTTTTATATTGAACTCCATGTTGGATGTCGGGTGTAACGATAATGGTCTCGATATTTTTGTCCATCTTTTCACTATGGACTTTTGTTCTGATTACCTGTTGAGCTGTTAGCGGTAGGATAAGAGCAGAGAGTAGGAGTGTGCATATTATTTTCATGTCCTAATAATTTATCTTTATAGGACAAAATTCTAAAGTTTAAATGTAGAGAACATGTACAAATGTTGATGGAATTATGATTTTAATTCTTTACGGATTCGGCTCAGCTGTGTTGGCGTTACTCCTAGATAAGACGCTATATGGTGTTGTTTCAGTCTTTTAAAAAGCGATTGATTTTTATGAAGCTCTATATACCGCTCTTTGGCAGATTTCCATTTGAGTTCAATTTCAAGTGGTTCTTTTTTTACGACTCAATTCTTTTCGAGATAAGCAATCTGAAAAAGTGCTAGATCATGGTGGGTTGCCATAAGTTCGCGAAACACTTTAGCGGAATACTGGATCAATTGGACATCTTCGAGTGCAACGATACTGAATTTACTTGGTCTTTCTTCGATGATTGCAGCAGTAGAAGCACAAAAGCTGTTTTCCTCGAAAAATAATTTGTAGACGATATTGCCATCAGCATCCGGTCTATAATAGCCTAATAGTCCCTTGCAGACGAAGTAATAGTATTTCGCATATTCTCCAGCGCGTAGGATGAGTTCGTTTTTTTTGAACTGTTTTACATGACAGATCGTTTTCAAAACTTCCGTTGTGTCCAGGCTAAGCGCCGCATAGCTATTCATTTCGAAGAGGAGTTTTTCTATCATCAGGAGCGGCTGTTAGTTTTTAATGCCTGTTAAGCCGATGGACAAAGTTAATGAAATGATCGCATGAATAACACTTTTTAGTGGATTGTATATTTCTTTATCTAAGTCGTTACGGCAGCCGATAAAAAGAGGATACTCCCTTCAAGAGCATCTGTTCATTGGTGAAATCTGTACAAGGTTTTTTTCTGCTGAGGCGAAAAACCAATTTAATACCTTCTTCAATCAAACCCTTATTTTTTTCGCGAAACTCTAGCAAATCAGTGTCCACTGATTCATCTTGGGGCAAGATTAGGCAGGTTCAAAATGGTCAAAATAAATTATGCAAAATTTTTCATCGGTTATCATATTTAGCGCGCATAACAAGATTATTAAATTCGCCTTTTAAAAAAAATCCATGGAAATAGGGGTTTTCATAAGACTCATCTAAACAGTGACCGATTGGAAGTTGGTATTGTAAAAGAATTGTTAGATTTGAGGACCGAATTGTACGTTAGATCCACGGAGTTCGAAAAAAATTAAGTGAGAAAGATTGGTAATATGACTCATGTTTTAACAAATTATCTGTTATCCATAACAGAACTGTCTGTGGAAGAAATTAGCTTTTCTGTACAGTTTTTCAAGCCGACTTACTTAAGAAAAGGTGATTTTTTTATCCGTGAGGATGAACCCTGCCGTTATATTGGATTTATCGCTAGCGGTGCTGTAAAAGCATACGCTTTAGATCGCGAAGGATCAGAAAATATAACCTGTTTTAAATTTGAAAATGAGTTTGTCACTTCTTTTTCGGAGTTTGTTGCGCAAAAAGAATCTAGAAGGAGTATTAGGGCAATCGAAGATAGTGTAATCTTTAGCATAAACTACGCCGATTACCAATATCTGCTACGCCAAGTGAATAGTTGGCATGGAGTTGTAAAATCTGTGATGGAGCGGGAGTATAGCCAAAAGGAAAGTTATCTGTTAAATTATAACAATAGGTCAGCTTTAGACAAGTATCGCTATGTGCTATTGAATGAGCCGATGCTGATCCAGCGGACTGCAACGCAGGATCTGGCATCGTATTTAGGTATTACACAGCGATCGCTTACCCGGGCGAAACATCAAATATTACGATTGGGTATCTTATAGGACAAATGTCCTTTAATTCTTCTGATATGCGGTGTAGGTTTGCACAAAAAACTATGTTACGTCAAATTGCTCGCGAAGTATTCCAGCTGTCACTGCTACCACGAAACAGTGTCAATTGCTATGTTATCGAAGGTGTATTGGTCGACTCCGGAATACGGAACTCCTATAGCACTATCCAGAAAGCACTTCAGGAAATCCCCATTTACCAGCATGTACTCACTCATGCTCATCCGGACCACCAAGGCTGTTCGGATCAGTTGTGCGCTGAGTTTGCGATACCCTTATTATGTCATCCCGATGAAGTTTTTAGGATCGAAACGGGCTTGGTCACTAAAGACTATCCCAATCGGCATCATTGGATAGCAAAGCTACAGCAGAAGTATTGGGCAGGTCAGGGGCATGCCGTGAGCTGTACAGTTGTTGAAAATGATACGATTGGAAACTTTAGGATAATAGAGACACCGGGACATTCTACTGGGCATATTTCTTTGTTCCGCGAACATGATGGTGTACTGATCATCGGTGATGCAGCAACAAATATGAGTTTGCTTACGACAAAGTCTGGTTTGCACCTGCCGCCAAATTTATTCACTTCGGATCAACAGCTCAACATTAGATCACTCGAGAAGTTAGCAAAACTGGCCCCTTCCATTATCTGTTTTGGACATGGCCCCGTTATGAGAAATACAGATCGGAAGTTTGAGCGGTTCGTCACTGAATGCAGCAGTAAGTTTTAGTTTATTAGGAAAAATCAATTACGAATACCGACGAGCTTAAACAAAGAAAAGCTAATCGTAAGATTAGCTTTTCTTTTGTGATCCCGCTGGGATTCGAACCCAGGACCCATACATTAAAAGTGTATTGCTCTACCAGCTGAGCTACGGAATCTTACTTCTTATTTATGAACTACCGTTCCTTGTTTGAAGTGATGCAAAGATAGGGTTAATCCCTATTTCTCGCAAGTATTTATGTGATAAAAATGCGGTCTAGCTCTTTACGGCTTCATTTTTAGTGATTTATTTTTTGTTTTAGGAGAGGAATTCCCGGTCTTCTTCCGATAATTGGGGCTTTCGTTCGTTGCTCTCTTCGTCAGATTCGTCTATATTGTCCTGTTCATACACCTCTTGTTTCTTCTTTCCGATTTTTAGGACGAATACAAATGCGATTCCGGCAATAAAAAAGGCTAATAGCAGCTTCCATAGTGCGACCTGTGTTTCTCCGAGAAAATTGAGCGGCACCGATTGTGGGTTTTTGACACAGACCACTGTGACGATCACCGTTATGAAAATTAAAAAGATATTACGCATGTTTCTATAGACTATGTATCATTATTATAACAGCGAATATAGGGAATATCTGTTTTTAATTGATGTCGATCTTTGCACGATTTAAGCGTAGTGAACTTAAGATAACCGAAACTGAACTGAAACTCATGGCAGTGGCAGCAATCATCGGTGACAGTAGAATTACGAACGATGGATACAGCAGACCTGACACCACTGGAATACCGAGCGCGTTATAGAGAAAGGCAAAACCTAAATTTTCCTTATATTATGCAATATTTTGTGACTTAGAAGCTTTGCCTTGGCCTTTTAATTCGCCACGTTAGGGAAGATATCCAACCCCGTTGAAAAAAAGACCAGCAGGTATAAACGAAAACTGGTAAACATAACATGAGCTGTACTCATCCGGACCAACTTTGAAGCATAATTTTTCCTACTGGATTGCCGGAAAGCATTTCGCCCATGGAAAGCACAAATATAGGAATAGTGAATAGTATGGAAATCCATAATTTCATACGTAGATCACGATATGTTTGATCTTCTGCCTCATCACTACCATTCGCCATAGTTACTAAGTCCATTTCGCATATGGGACAATTTCCTGGATGCTCCTGTACAATTTCGGGATGCATGGGACAGGTATATTGATGGTTCGTCTGCTCGATCGTTGTGCTACATTTTTCGCAGGACATACCGGAAAGTTTATAGTGGTGTTGCATAGCGTTATCTTTGTCGAATAAAGTTAACGGTTATTTTAGCTGGGAATTTACATTATTATCAGGATCTATTGTAAAATTTTTGCAGGTTAATAGGTATTTTTCGGTAGGCTTCCATCTTGTCAGCAGAACTATTTATCGCCTTAAGGTGGTAGATTGCGATGTCAAAAGAATTTTACTGAATTCACGCTATACTACGCAGAATAGGAGGGCTTTCGTGTTGTCGTTGAGATAATCAGTATATGAGATTAAGATAGGAGCATTGCATGTGGATGTTTGATCAAGGTGCTGATGGTTGCTTCATTTTTCAGGATTTCTTCATGAAAAGGAGCAGGAATCATCAGTTTAAATGTTTTTCGAGCAGTTTTTATCATAAAAAGGGCACCGTGTACGATCTGTTTATCGTCAATGATCATAGTATGTTGCTTTGCCACCTGACTGCCTAATTTTTCCTTTTCTATAACTTGTAAAAGTTGCTGCATTGTTTTAAAATATTTAGCCAAAATTACGAAATACTTAGCATTTTTTGCTTTTTTTTCTGGACGTCGTTATTTTAAATTTGGTCCTTGCTTTCTGTTTTTATTGTTTTTTTTATAGCTAATAAACGTTTTAGCAAAAAAAAGTTTGCAAAATTAAGTGCAAACGATTGCGTATTTATGTTGCTAAAATGCTCGCTATTAAAGCGATGTGTTGGCTAAAACTTGCTTAACTTTTTTAGCTTTGTGCAACAAATATCCAATAAAACAATATTATGAGTGGTATAACTACATTAGGTCAATTTATTATTGAAAAACAGGCTGATTTTCCATATGCCAAAGGTGAGCTCTCCCGTCTCTTACGCGATATTGGGATCGCAGCAAAGATTGTAAATAGAGAGGTTAATAAGGCCGGATTAGTTGATATTTTAGGCGATGCCGGACAAGTCAATATACAAGGCGAAGGACAAAAGAAGCTGGATGTTTATGCGGATGAACAATTTATTAATGCATTGCAAAGTGGGGGAGAGTGTTGTGTGGTTGCGTCCGAGGAACATGAAAATCCAGTGTATATCCAATCTGGGATTTCCAAAAATGCGAAATATATTGTATGTATTGACCCATTGGATGGTTCAAGCAATATTGATGTAAATGTGTCTGTCGGGACAATCTTCTCTATCTACAGGAGGATATCTGACACGGGCGTTTCCTGCAATAGCAATGACATTTTACAGCACGGGACAAAGCAGGTAGCGGCTGGTTATGTGATCTATGGTAGTTCGACGATGTTAGTATACACGACAGGAAAGGGTGTAAATGGCTTCACATTGGATCCTTCGATCGGTGAGTTTTGTTTATCTCATCCAGATATGAAAATTCCTGCTTCAGGTCAGATCTACTCGATTAACGAGGGTAATTATTCTAAATTTCCGAACGGGGTAAAGCAGTATATTAAATATTGCCAAACGGAAGATCGTGCAACGCAGCGGCCATATGCTTCGCGGTATATTGGCTCAATGGTGGCGGATATTCACCGCAATCTCCTTAAGGGAGGAATCTTTCTTTATCCAACAACCTCTGCACATCCTAATGGCAAATTGAGATTGATGTATGAATGCAACCCCATTGCATTCATTATTGAGCAGGCAGGGGGCAAAGCTTCTAATGGCGCTCAGCGTATACTGGATATTGAACCTACAACTTTGCATCAACGATCAGCTGCTTTTTTGGGTAATACCGATATGGTCGAACTACTGGAAGATTTCTTAAAAAAATACATTGATTGAATCTGTAGTAATTCAATGACAGGTAAGATTCTTTAGACCATAAGAATTATTTATCTTTACACTCAGAAAATGGCTTCATTATTGCGAAGCCATTTCTTTTCATGATTTGTCGTATGTTACGTTTTTCAGTGTTTGTTTCGTTTGTTTCAGTAGTGTTTTTTTCTTGTAAAGAGAATCCTCCTACATATGGCGATGTTTTGGCGAAGGGGTTTGAAAATAAATCCTATAAAGATTTTGATACAATTGCGTATGTAAAAATCTTCCATGAAGTGTACAGTAAGGAAAAATCGAAGTTGGTTAATCCAAGCTGGATGAAGGAATTAGCTGATTCTACGGACGGCATGACTTTAATTTCGGAACATCTCTTTGATGGTAGCATTGATACATTGCTGGCGTATTTTGAACGAAGTGAGGAACATGGCATTCGTACTAGTTATTTCCATACTTCAGCCATTAAAGAAACCTTGTTTTCTCTGCGGAAGCTGAAAACTAAAGAGGTTGCGGAGGTCTACCCTTTATTAGCTAAGCTTGATTTATTGAGCACAGATGGACTGGTAGCTTATGTAAGTAGCTTAAAGTATGGTGTTGTAAACCCCAAGCGGCTCTATGGACGATATTTTGTTCCTCAAAAGCGCATGAACTATAGCAAAGTTGTGCACTTGCTGGACAGTGTGAAAATTGGAACTGTATTGACTGATATCCAACCTAAAAACCAATACTACGTTAAGTTTCAGAATCTGTTGCAAAGTGGAAATTTATCTGGTACGCAACGGAGCCAAGTGCTAATGGTATTGGAAAAATTACGTTGGATGGGACAGGATTTTCCAGAAAGATATGTCTTTGTTAATATCCCTGAACAGCGTCTGCATATTATGGAAGATGGAAAGACAATCCAATTAATGAATGTATGCGTAGGTGAAACAGAAAATCCCGCCTATTCACGAAAAGGCGAGAACCATGAAACTCCTGTTATGCAGGGCATGTTGGATGCCATGCAAGTTAATCCGGTGTGGAATATTCCAAATAGTATTGTTAAAAAGGAGATATTAGCAAGCGTCCGAAATAATCCAAACTACCTGGCGTCGCGCAACATGGTTGCTTATTACAAAGGTAAACAAGTGGATCCTGCCACTGTCAACTGGAATTCCGATTCTGTCGAGAACTTTCGTTTTAAACAGAATCCAGGTTCGGATAATTCCTTGGGGAATGTGAAATTTTTATTTGAGAATCCATATTCCATTTACCTACACGACACGCCGGCAAAGCAAATGTTCGGGCAAAGTAATCGAGCCGTCAGCCACGGCTGTGTTCGTGTGGAAAAACCCGTGGATTTGGCATCTTACCTCGTCAATAATGAGAAACAGGCCGAAAAAATTGCGAAGGAAATTACCACAGATTCGATTTCGAAGTCTCGTTGGGTCACTCTTAAACGCCAGATGCCAGTTTACATCACCTATTATACGACTTGGTTGGATGATGGAGGGAACATTGTTACATATCCTGATATCTATGGTTATGATCCGCGCTTGAAAGAGGCGTTAAAGAGATATTGGGCTAACTAATAGCAATGGCTTAACACCTCGAGTTAAGCCTTTGCTATTAGTTAGTATTGGGAGTTATAGGCAAGTGCTATCCGAACAAAAGGATAATCTTTGTTCACATTGTTATGGTCTTGATAGTGACCTTCCAATCTGAAGTAGCCGGAGTAAAGGTTTACACCGAAGTTTTTCCAGATACGCATGGAAGCGCTCGTGGATGCGGTATGTAGAAAATGGTGCGACTTATTGCCACTGATGGTTACAAAATAACCACCACGATAGTCTACACCAAATTTAAAGCGATTTAATGTGCTCAATGTGGCTGAAGCGCGAACATCTGCTCCGGGACCATAATCATATGTACGGCTTTCACCAAAATGGAGATAGGGATCTGGTACAGCGGCTAATACCACAGGGCCACCGCCAAGAATGGTTGTTAGCTTGCTACGGCTGCCGATATTGAAGTTGGAAAAGACATTATAATTGATACTCTGTGATCCATAGTAAAAAGCTTCGTTGCGTAGGAAGTCGAAATGTGCAGACACTATGCCACGGTGGCGGCCTGTTAAATTAGATAGAATACGACTACCATATAGCGAGGCATATACATTGACAGCATTAACGATAGAACTATCATCTGATCCAAGTTCTAAGTTGAGGAAGAAGTCATCAAAAGGTTTCTTTTTATCTAAATCATCGTTTGTATAAATCAATTTGATACGTGCGTAGATATCATTTTTCCCTTTATTTAATACATCGTGTTCCTTGGCGTCAAAGCGCCTTAGCCCCAATTCAACTTCGGTGTGAACCAAGGAACTGTCGATAACGGCACCTTTGACCTTATTGCCCCAGCGCCCATCCAGAAGCCGATTAAGCCCATTTATTGGATTGATCAGCATCGCCAGTAGCTCTTTTTTATTGCGCTGTCCTTTGGTCAAACTTGGGCGGGAAAGAATATGATGCGATAGTCTATGGGTCATTTCACCTAAAATTGTTCCACCAAAGCTTGTATTGATGATATCATTGATGGAAGGTGGCTCGGTTTCACCTGCAGTCTCCCAGATATAGCTACCGGCAACGGTGGCAGCTGTTGATTGCAGGAAACTATAATTGTTGGATCGAAACGAATTGAAATAAAACTGCCCATGATAGGGGTGTGCCATTTGGTTTGTTGCGAAAAGATTATCATCCCACGTCCACGCTGAGAGTTTTAAATGGCTGAAAAAATTTTTAAAAGAAATATGCGAAACAGGATCTTTACGGATGAAGTAATTTACGGAGGCTGGAATGGCCTGGATGGAAAACCATTCAATTCCAGCTCTTAAAAAGTTTTTTTTCTGATAATCGAATATACTGTCAGTTTGTTGTGTGTTGAAGATGGGATGGTGTTCCCACAATTGCGGATTGTTATCGTGAAACACGTTATATTTATCGAAAAGTTTAAATCGAGACAGACGTTCTGAAGGTATTAGCGAGTCGCTATCGGCTAGAATTGCTGCTCTGCTGCTCCCGAGCTGAACAAGCAAGAGATAGAAAAATATAATAAGACTATAATGAAAGCTAATCGCGCGTAGTTTGAAAGAGATAAACATACTGTTTTGCAATAAAATTTGTAAAGAATAACAAATATAGCATAAAAGTGTTTGTGCGATTAGTACCTTTGATGCGTTTTATCGTGGTTCAAGTAATTTAGAAATGAACAATACCTTCGACATAGTTAATATAAAATCGATCAATCTTAAGAATGAGCTGTTCGCCGGACTAACAGTTGCAATGACGATGATTCCGGAGTCGCTCTCTTTTGCTATTTTAGCGGGGCTGCCACCTTTAACGGGACTTTATGCCGCATTCTTGATGGGGTTGGTTACTTCCATTCTGGGCGGTAGGCCTGGAATGGTATCCGGGGGTGCGGGAGCCACTGTGGTTGTCTTGATGGCGCTTGCAGCAAGCCATGGAATAGATTATCTCTTTGCTGCAGTTGTATTGGCTGGCATTTTTCAATTTTTGGTAGGGCTATTTAGGTGGGGAAAATTTGTGCGCTTAATTCCCCAGCCTGTGATGTATGGCTTTTTGAATGGTTTGGCCATAATCATATTTATGGCTCAAGTGGTGCAATTTAAAGTAAGCTCTGGAAGCGACGCGGTATGGATGTCAGGTACAACGTTGTACATCATGGGCGGACTGACTTTGTTGACGATGCTGATTGTAATTGGATTTCCGCGTATCACAAAGGCCATCCCCGCCTCTTTGGTTGCCATTCTGATGGTATTTGGCGTAGTGTCTCTTTTAGATATTCCAACAAAGAAAGTCGTTGACATAGCATCCGTCAGTGGAACTTTACCGCGTTTACATGTGCCCATGGTTCCTTGGAATTGGGAAACCTTGCAGCTGATTTTTCCGTATTCATTGGTAATGGCAGGAGTCGGGCTGGTGGAATCGCTGTTGACACTGAACATGGTCGATGAAATTACAGCGACAAAAGGAAATGCGAACCGTGAATCTATGGCACAGGGGATAGCGAATGCAATCAATGGATTTTTTGGCGGAATGGGGGGATGTGCCATGGTCGCGCAAACATTGGTCAATTTAAATGCTGGTGCACGTACACGGCTTTCTTCTTTTATAGGAGCAATGACCATCTTACTGATTATTTTAATAGGAGCGCCTTTTATTGAGCAGATACCAATGGCAGCGCTGGTCGGCGTAATGATGATGGTAGCGATTGGAACCTTCCAATGGGTGAGTTTACGTATTGTCAATAAATTTCCAAAATCGGATATTTTCGTGGGGATACTTGTCGCAGCGATTACAGTGATCTTGCATAATTTGGCACTTGCGGTGCTCATCGGTGTAGTCATATCTGCACTTGTATTTGCTTGGGATAATGCAAAGCGTATTCGGGCAAGAAAATATATGGATTCTGAAGGTATTATGCATTATGAAATATATGGGCCACTTTTTTTCGGTTCTACAGCTAATTTTTTGGATAAATTTGATGTTTTAAACGATCCCGAACGTGTTATATTAGATTTTAAGGAAAGCAGGGTAGTGGATATGTCTGCTGTGGATGCACTTAACAAAGTTACCGAGCGCTACGCCGCACAAGGGAAAAGAATAGAACTTTGGCACCTCAGTGAGGACTGCCGTTCCCTATTGAAAAATGCTACTGGTGTTGTGGTGGTTAATATCATGGAAGATCCAACCTATCACGTCATGCCGCGGACTTAGACTGCTGCTTTTTTTTGTAATTCAATAAATAATTCGTTTCCCTGTCGCTGTGGAATGCTATTGGAAGAATCTATTAGCTGCAAAATGTCAAACTCGGATTGGAATAGCTGCTGATATTCCTCTTGATTCCCTCCGAAAGGAGGCCCTTGCTGAGCGAATTCCCTTTTAAACAGCAATCCTATAAGGATACCGTGAGGCTTCAACAGGGTAAGCATTTGCCGTACATAGCTTGTACGTAATGATGGGTGGAGAGCACAAAAAAAGGTCTGTTCAATAATGTAGTCGTATTGGCCCTGATGCTGAAAGAAATCTTGACATATTACCTGAACATCGGGGCTGACTGCGAATTCTTCGCTGACTTTTTCAACCAAGCTTGGTGCAATATCCAATAATGTTATTTGACTGAATCCTTTATCCAGAAGAGCTTTAGCCTCATGCGCATTCCCACAACCAGGAATTAAAATACGCGCATTTTTGGCAATGGATTCTTCAGCGTAGCTAACGATTGCAGGAGAGGCATATCCAATATCCCATCCCGTTTCTTTGTTCTTGTAACGATCGTCCCAATAGTTTCCATCTAACAATGAAGAATTCATATCTTTTTCCTTATAAATGAGCAAGTTAAATAAACATTATGTCAGTATTGAAATAAATCCGTCGTTAAACAGGCGTATTTTTCAATGCCGCGCTATTTACTTGCTAATGTAATATTATCATTGCGTACCATAAAATAGATAAAGAACAAATGATTGACTTTAAGAGATGTATTGTTTTTTATTTTATACTCGTTTTACTTTTTATATTTCCGGTAATCGCATTCGCACAAATCAACTTGGTAAGATCTTCGTATTCGAGTGAAAGGTATCATTTTAAATCTGCAATATACTTTTGTAAACCAGATGGTTAGGTGGGTAATTCTATTCTTTCAGGACATGCGGAAACGGCATTTTTTGGTGCCGAATTGTTGTGGCACGAATACCCAGCGGAGTCAATTTAGTACGGTATCGAGCGTGTGCTGTTGCCGCTGGAACTGGTTATCTTAGTATGTACAACGATAAGCACTGGTTCTCAGATATCGTAATGGGAGCGGTTAAACTCCTGTTTTTTTATTCGGTCGTTCAATGGCAACATAGCCAAGCCGACTTTTGTTGTAAAAAATTTTTTTAGGTGATCTTCCTGGATTCCATTTTTCAATTTTCTAAGACTTTTCATTATCTATCCTACATGTAACGTTTATGTGCATGTTGATTCAAATATTTTTTTTATTTCTTTAATAGGATTTTGTTATCTAAATTTAATACATAATCTAATAAACTTTTACTGTTTTTTATAAAAAGAAAAGCAGGCTTAGTGAATAAACCAAATTTGAACTTGTAGGTTCTTTATTATTTTAAACCAATTTGTAATTATGATGAGAAATTTTTTTCTTCATGGAAAGGCGAGACCCATTAGCCTTTTGGGGCTCTGCCTGCTGTTTAGTCAGCCTGATTCTTACGCACTGAATCTGGATCCGATCAATGCTATTGTCGATCAAGATCAGGTTGCAGGGATCATTAAAGATGAGAGAGGTCAGGCATTAGCAGGTGCTACCATCACTGTCAAAGGAACATCCGTTCAAGCGTCCTCCAATCAACAAGGTATTTTTTCTATTCGGGCAAAGCGTGGTGATGTTTTGGTCGTGAACTACCAAGGGTTTGCAAAACAGGAGGTGGCCGTTTCCACAGGCAACGTCAATGTCGTCATGGTTTCGAGTGATCAAGCACTAGAAGAGGTCGTAATCATTGGCTATGGTAAGCAGCGGAAAGGGAATATCACCGGTTCAGTCGCTACCGTCAATGCAGAACAGTTAAAAAACATCCCCAGTTCAAATCTTTCCAATTCACTTGCCGGTAGAGCTGCAGGTGTCAATGTTACCAATACTTCGGGGATGGCCGGAGCATCGTCGAGTTTGCGTATCCGGGGGAGTTTTGCCGAACCACTCTATGTAATTGATGGCGTGGTTCGCGATAAAGCTGCATTTGATGTGCTTGAAGCGAACGAGGTTGACCAAATGACCTTCTTAAAAGATGCTGCAACTGCCGCAGTGTATGGCACCCGGGCCGGTAATGGTGTAGTAGTGGTAACGACAAAAAAAGGAACAGCTCAAGCACCTGTTTTTAATGTGCAAAGTAATTATACTTTCAATACGCCAGCACAGGAGCTCCTTGCTAATTTAACGACTGCGCAAGATGAACTCACCTATCAAAACCGGGTCGCCGAATTTCGTGGTCTTTCCATCCCAAATGGGCAGAAAGAGTTTGATTATTTCAAGGACAAAAATTACAATGCCAATGAGGTGATCTGGCGCAATCCCTTTACACACCGACAATCGATATCGGTCAATGGGGGGGGCGACAAAATCACTTATTATAGCTTGCTGAGCTACCGTAAAGAAAATGGATCGTATAAATCTTTGGATCATGAAAAATTTAACCTGCGCAGTAATATCTCCGCGCAGATTACCGAAGATTTTAGCATGGATTTTAATATTTCAGCCAACCAGACGAATTCGAAGCGCTTTTTTTGGCCATTCAGTACATCTTCGAATGATGATGATTTTGATGTATCCGATTTCTACCGTGTTACATTCAACTGGCCAAAGATGTATCCGTTTTACCTGAATGCAGACGGAACTCCGAGTAATACACCAACGGCTTATCCTGTACAGACACCTATGGGAAGCTGGCAGGCGTGGAATGTGATCGATCAGGTCATCGGAGATCGCTATATAGACCGTAAAGTGCGGCAGGTCAATCCTATTATGACCCTGAACTTGAAGCTGGATAAATTGGTACAGGGCCTTTCGACAAAAGTTGTAGGAAGTTACATTGCTCAAGACTATATGCGCAAGCGTTATATGAGTTTTCAAAAGAACTATACCTTTACCTCTTTAAACCCCAATGACAACCGCTTTATACCAGCTCCGCCATCAGAAGCTAATATTAATATTTTTACTTTTAGTCAGAGTCAGCCTTTCATGGATTACAGCCCACAACGATTGTGGGAATATCAGGTAAACTGGTTTTTAAACTATAACCGCAAGTTTGGTAAACATTCCGTCGATGGGACATTGGTTTATGAGCAGTCCAAAAAAGGAGGGACGTACGTTACTTCACGGGCAGAGAATCCGATTACAGCCCTGGATCAGATGTTTATTTATCCTACAGACCGGAACTTTAGGTCGACAACTGCCAATGAAACAATTGATTCAAGACGCGGCGTGATTGGGCGTGCCAACTACAATTATGCGGATAAATATATTGCGGAGTTTTCTTTTCGTTATGATGGTTCACCATTATTTCCGAAGGATAAGCGCTGGGGATTTTTTCCTTCAGTATCAGCAGCCTGGCGTGTATCGGACGAAAACTTCTTTACGGATATAAAAAATACGATATCGGATTTGAAGTTCAGAGCCTCTTATGGTACAACGGGTAATGATTTGGATGTCAATGCCGATCGGATCGGACAGTTTGGTTATTTAGAGAAGTATACCACTTCGGGTGGCTATATGTTTGGTGATCGCTATTATAATGGTATAGCGTATGGCGCAACACCAACCCAGAACCTCACTTGGACGACTTCTAAGAGTGTCAACTTGGGTTTAGATTTTGGATTTGTTAATAATAAACTGACCGGTAGCCTTGATCTGTTTTCACGCAAGGAAACCAATATTCTTGGCAGAAGATCACTGAAAGTCCCAGATAATTATGGACGTTTGCTTGCTCCCGAAAATTATGCGGCGAGAAGTTATAAAGGCGGGGAGATTTCTTTTAACTGGAATGACAAGGTTGGTGAAGTGGCTTACGGTCTCAATGCCAATATGGGGTATGCCAAAGACCGTTGGGACATCATTGACGAAGAGCCATCTTATGCATCGGGCCAACCACAGAACTTTCGTTCCAGGATTGGACGGCCGGAAAATAGAATTATAGGTTTTGAAGCGCTGGATCTGGTAAGGACACAGGCCGAAGCTGATGCACTGAAGGCAAAAGGATTTAAGACCTACGGAAGGGACCCTTTTCCTGGGATGATCTTATATAAAGATATTCAGGGGGCGAACTACTCAGGAGGTCCGGATGGGAAAATTGATGATAACGATGTGCAGTTATTGTCGGACAATAATTCTCCGCGCATCAATTACGGGTTTGGATTCAATGCGAGCTGGAAAGGCTTCTATCTCTCGGCCTTATTTCAGGGTGTTCTTGCTTATGATCGGATGATCAGTAATCAAGAAGGTGGTGGAATGCGTCAGCACGGTGATACCTTTCGCCCATATTATCCAATTTGGGCTTCTGATGTCTGGACACCGGATAATACCGATGCCAAATATCCGCGGCCAACAGGTTACTCCGGATGGGCCGAATCCGGTGCGGCTCCTTCGTCATTCTGGATAAGAAATGGAGCCTATTTACGCTTACGTGATCTTAATGCTTCTTATCGATTGCCGAAGAGCATGACAGAGAAACTGCGTGTCAAAGATGTTAATCTGTTTTTCAATGGAACCAATTTGTTTGTTTTTTCGCCAATGAAAGAGTTTCATGATCCCGAACAAAAGCTGTATGATTCTTATCCAGTCATGAAAACCTTTACGTTTGGACTTGATGTTAAATTTTAAATGAAAAAAGATGAAAAAAATATATTATCCTTTAATTGCATTGGCCTTGTGCATGTCCTCCTGTAAAAATGTATTGGACATCGAGGACCTCAATTCACTGGATGAAGCCAAGGTATGGGCTGATCCAAATCTAGTGAACGGCTATCTTGCCAATTTATATCCACTATTTGGTAACTGGAATGCTGGTGCGGATGGAAACTCGGAACAACTGATCGGCATCGCTTTTCCATTGGATGCAGTTACCGTCAACAATACTTCTTACAAATCGTGGGATTATACAACCATACGGAAAATCAATACAGCCATACAGAAGGTCAATGAAAGTACCTTACTAAAAGACGATTTTAAAAAAACGGTGATTGGCCAGGCGTTGTTTATGCGTGCCTTTATGTATTTTAATATGGTCAGGATCCACGGCGGTGTTCCTTATATTACGGTACCGCAAGACCTAAAAAATGATGATCTTAATGTGCCCCGCAATTCGACAAAAGAATGTTTTGATTTGATTGTTAAAGATTTGGATCAGGCTATTTCACAGTTGCCAAAAACAATCGCAAAAGGAACGGCAGATTACGGGAAAATTGATGGTGATTTTGCAGCCGCTTTTAAAGCAAAGGTATTGTTATATAAAGCTTCACCACAGTTTAATCCTTCCAATCCTTATGGAAATGCCTATTGGCAGGAGGCTAATACCGCCAACAAATTAGCTTATGATCAGCTTAAGGCAGATGGCTATAGTTTGACTCCAGATTATTCCAACATTGCGCTGGTTGAAAAAGGACCTGAGGTCGTTTTTGCTGTGATTAATGCCTATCCAAATAAAGTTGCCAATTGGGATAATGGCGTACGTCCGGGATCGGAAAGTAGGGGACCGGCAGGTTCCGTTCCATCCTGGGAATTTGTAAAAGCTTTTCCGATGAAAGATGGAAAGTTATATTCCGATCAAACGGGTAAATACCATAAGACCGAAGATCAATTTTTACAATCCTATTGGGAAAACCGCGATCCTCGCTTTGACAAGTCTATTGTGTGGAATGCCAAAATCTATGAAGTTTCCGGCAAGACTGGCAAAAGACAATACACTTCTGTCGGTATTGCTCCGGCTTTAGATGACTTTGGCATTAACCCGAAGGCAAAAACTCCATCCTCCAATTTGGATCGATATAGCGGGTTTTTTATCTTAAAAAATTCCAAACTGTCATTAAAGCAAACCGAAGTGGAAACGCAGTATGATGTCGACTTTGTATTGATGCGCTATGCCGAGGTTTTATTGAATTATGCTGAGACGGCAAATGAAACAGGAGATCTTGCGACAGCCTTAGACCTGGTTACGCAAATTAGGAAAAGAGCGGGAATCGAGCCTGGCGCAGACAATAAATATGGCATGACAGCAACCACGAAGGAACAAATGCGGGAAGCTATTTTGACGGAGCGCAATATTGAGTTCTGCTTTGAGGGACATCGTTTTTGGGATTTAAGAAGGTTACGTAAGCTCAATATTCTCAACAATACAACCAAACATGGAGTTGAAGCTATTGCCATAAATTCAAATGGAACGGAGATGAATCTGGATGATGCCAATGCATTGGCCAAAACATATACGTTGAAAGAAAACCAATTTAAATATAGCATATTGCAGGTGCCCAATACAGGAAACAAAATAAATTTGGTACCCGATACCTATTATTTCTTTCCCGTCGCGCAGTCGGTCATTGACAAGAACCCAAATATCAAGCAGAATAAAGATTGGGGAGGAACATTTAATCCAACTTTGGATTAATTTATTCGCTCATATATAGTATGATGAAAAGCTCCTCCAATGTATTTGCCCTCATAAGAATGGAGCTATTCCGACGTAGGAGTTATGGAGTGGTCAATACCAATAAAACCACCTTCTGAGTTTTGGCGAAGAAGGTGGTTTTATTGGTATTCTTTTTCTCTGAGTTACTTTCCGATGCAAAACTTTGAAAAGATATTATCTAATAAATCGTCAGTAGAGACACTACCTGTAATTTCACCAAGATGATATAAGGCTTGGCGAATATCCATTGCGAGAAAATCGGATGTGACCGGATTGTCTATACCATCTATCACCCTTTCTAGTGAATCTGCTGTTTTTTGTAGCGCTTCCACGTGGCGTATGTTGGTGACCATAACGTCATCTGTATTGAGATTTCCTAATTGTACCCGATTGATGAGTTCATCCTTTAATTCCTCCACACCAGTCTGCTCTTTTGCTGAAATATAAAGCGGATTGAGGCTGTTATAAGCCGCTTTCTGTTCCTCAGAAAGTAGATCAGATTTATTAATAATGGTGACAAATGGAATGTGGAGATCCTCAATATCAGGTAACTGAGCCTGTACTTCTTCAACTTTGTCCTGTGTAGGATCGAAAAGATAAATGATCAATCGTGCCTGTTTCATCTTTTCACGGGTGCGTTCAACTCCTTTTGCTTCAATAACATCTGCCGTCTCACGTATACCTGCTGTGTCAATAAACCGGAATGTGACGCCATGAATATTAATTTCATCTTCAATAGTATCACGCGTAGTCCCTGCAATATCGGAAACAATGGCACGTTCTTCATTTAAGAAAGCATTCAATAGGGTTGATTTTCCAACATTCGGTTTCCCGGCAATGACAACAGGAACACCATTTTTAAGGACGTTACCTTGTTCAAAAGATTGTATTAATTTTTGAACAATGACCTGTATTTTGTTGATCAGATTTTTTAGTTGATCCCTGTTCGCAAATTCCACATCTTCTTCCGAAAAATCAAGCTCTAATTCAATTAGTGATGCAAAGTGAATGAGATCTTCACGAAGGGATTTAAGCTGATTGGAGAAACCGCCCCGCATTTGTTGCATCGCCACTTGATGCGAAGCTGCAGAATTGGATGCAATTAAATCGGCAACTGCTTCTGCTTGTGATAAATCCATGCCACCATTGAGAAATGCACGTAGGGTAAATTCTCCCGGACGGGCAGCACGGCCCCCTTTTTTAATCAGTAAGCTAACAACTCTTTCGATAATGTATTTGGAGTTATGTGTTGATATTTCCACGGAGTTTTCTCTGGTATAGGAGTTAGGCGCTACAAATAGAGAAACAAGCACTTCATCAATAATTTCTTCACCATCGCGTATGGTTCCAAAGTGAATCGTATGAGACGCCTGTTGAAGAAGATTCTTTCCTTTAAAAATTTCGTTCGTAATTTTTATAGCATGCTGACCCGAAACGCGTATGACGGCAATGGCTCCATTTGTTCCCGAAGATGTCGCTAATGCAACAATGGTATCTTCAGTGATATATCCCGTATTTGACATGGTGCAAAGATACATTAAATTGAACTAATGGATTCTATATTACGCTACAAATTAAATTCAATGTGATCGGTTAAACCTTTGTTCAAACATTAAAGTCATACCTATAGAAACGCTTGTGAAAAAGAATGAAACACAGGCGGAGTGAAATTAATTTTTAAATTTAAATTATACTGTATGAGAAAGATGATATACTTCGCGTTGGCAATAGGAGGACTTGTATTAATGGCTCCACAACAATCTTCCGCTCAGTATCGGGGACATGAACGTGAATGGAGGCAGGGCAAAGAGCGTAGAAAATATGAGGAAAAAAGAGATAAAGAATATAGAAAATATTTAGAAAAACGCGAGAAAGCAGATCGTAAATATCGTAAAGAAGTTGCAAAGTCTTATCGAAAAGGATACCGTCATGGAGCACCGGTCTGGGCAAGTGCCCATCGTTACGATAGCAGGCATCATGTATACTTTAGGGACTATAAAACATTTTACGATCCATATAGAGGGGGGTATGTCTATATGCGGAATGGTCGTTGGAATTTTTCAGCAAATGTACCATCGTTTATGCTGAATGTCAATCTGGGAGCAGCTAATATTCGTGTAGTCAAAGAGGTGCCGATCAGTAGGCATCCCGAAGACTTTTATAATGATTATCGTTGGGATTAATAATAATTTATCTTTTTCAAATAAAAAAGCCTCAATCTACGGAAGATTAGGCTTTTTTATTTGCTTCTATTCTTTGATAAGCTGTTTTTTACTCCTAAGATGCTTTGTGCTATTTCAATGTGTCGTTTGCTGCCTACTCGTCTATTTCCATCTGATAGAGGTTATTGAACGCCTCTTGATGGTGTTCGAGAATCACCTTCCGTTTCATTTTCAAGGTTGGCGTTAACTCCCCATTTTCAATGGTAAATTCATCTGTTAAAATAATTGGTTTCTTAATTTGCTCCCAATTGCCAAAATGCTGGTTCGCACGGCGTACCTCCTGATTGACTTTTTTTACAATTGCCGGGTCAGTCAGAAAATCATCCTTTGTCATGCTTGCAAGTTCAGGAGCATCTGTTTTGGCCCAATCTAACAAATGAGCATAGTTTGGAACAATAAAGGCGGAGGCAAATTTCATTCCGTCACCAATCACCATTGCCTGTTCAATAAATTTAGATTCAACAAGTTTCGTTTCGATCGGCTGAGGAATGACATATTTTCCACCTGAAATTTTAAACATTTCTTTTTTTCGGTCGATGATTTTCAAGAATTTCTCGTCTTCCCACTTCCCAATATCTCCGGTATGCAGCCATCCATCAATGATAGTTTTATCCGTTTCGGCCTTATTCTTATAATATCCCATCATGACGTTAGGACCTTTAACCAGTATTTCGCTGTCTTCAGCTAGTTTTATTTCGACAAAGCGCACGGGAAGTCCAACAGTGCCAATACGTATTCCTTTGATGTAGTGATTGACGGAAATTAATGGCGAGGCCTCGGTCATACCATATCCCTCATATAAGGGGATACCAGCAGCCAGGAACGCGCGTGTTAATTTACTATGCAGGGAAGCTGATCCTGAAGCGACAGTGAGCAATTCTCCGCCTAGCGCTTCGTACCATTTATTGAGAACAAGCTGTTTGGCCAGTTTCAATTTGACATTATAACCAAAGCTCCTTTTCTTTGGATTGGGATCATATTCTTCTGCAATTGAAACTGCCCAGTCAAATACCTTTCTCTTCAAGCCGGTGAGATTATGGCCTGTCTTCATTATTTTCTCGTAGACTTTCTCAAGAATACGGGGGACAACGGTCATGATATGAGGTTTTACCTCTCTTAGATTATCACCAATCTTATCAAAGGATTCTGCTATATAGATCGTAAAACCGAGGTACATATAGGTGTATAAAACCATACGCTCGTAGGCGTGACAAGGAGGGAGGAAGGTCAGTCCGCGGTCGTAAGCTTTACAAGGGGTAATTTCTGCTGCGCCGAGTACATTGGAAAAGATATTATTGTGCGACAACATTACGCCTTTTGGTTTTCCGGTGGTTCCGGAAGTGTAAATCAGGGTAGCGAGATTTTCAGGTTTAACCTGGTCACGTAGCGCTGCTAGTTTTTCCAGGGAGCTATCGGAACCTATATCATTAAGTTCTTTCCAGCTACGTGTGTCTTCCTGATCTGCGATACAAAAAATATAATTCAGTGTATAGATAGAGTCGGTTAGATTCATCAGACGGTCATATAGGCTTTTGTTGCTGACGATACACACTCTTATTTCGGCATCATTAAAGATATATTGATAGTCTGTATCTGTAATATTGGGATATATGGCCACCACTACTGCACCAATTTGCTGGATTGCAAAGTCAATCAAATGCCATTCTATACTGCTGCCGGCAATGAGACCAACTTTTTCGTTGGGTTTCACGCCAAGTTCAATCAGCCCTTTGGAGAGGCTGTCTACTTGTTCAAGAAAATCTGCTGTTTTGATATAATTCCACTTGCCGTCCACTTTATGTGCAAATATGTCAAGATCGGGATATTTACTGACCTGTTGACGTGCAAGATCAAATAATCTAAGTTTTTCTTCCATTTCAAATTGTATTCTTTTAAGCTCCGGCGGAGCACCCTCCCAGTATGAACTTTGTTTTAAGGAAAAAGTTTGCAAACATAAATAATAGTTTCAAGATTATGGAATGATTTTGTAATTAGGTTGTTTTGAAAGGACGAAGGGGGAGCGAGTGATAGTAAAAGTGCTTTTGCGCTTTTCAAAAGTAAGCTGTTTCTTGGAGACTATTTGAGCATAGTTCCTTAAGTAGATGGACTTGATGCCCACCAATTATAAAAAAAGCTAGTCGTTATCGACTAGCTTTTCTTCTTTGTTTTTCTTTGATCAGAAGCCCGAGCTCCCGACCTGTTGCTCCTGCGACGGAAGTATTTTCCTGTGCTCTACGGAAAAGGTATGGCATGACCGCCTTAACCGGTCCATAAGGCATGTATTTGGCAACATTGTAGCCATGTGCAGCTAAATTGAAGCTCAAGTTATCAGACATGCCCAATAATTGTGCAAAGTAAATGCGGTCGATTGATCTGTCGATACCACGCCTGTCAATTTCCTTTGCCAGTAACATGCTGCTATCCTCATTGTGTGTACCGGCCATTAGTCCAAAGTTGTCCAGGTGGTCCAAGATAAATTCAATAGCTTCATTATAATCTCTGTCGGACGCTTCTTTGTTTGGCTGGATAGGATCGGAATAACCTTTTTGTGCGGCGCGAGCACGTTCAATCTCCATGTAGGCACCACGAACGATCTTAGCACCCATGTGAAATCCTCTAACTTTTGCGTATTCGAAGTCAGCTTTCAAAGATGCCAACTTATCACTACGGTACAATTGATAAGTATTATAAACAATAGGTTTTTCCATATTGTATTTTTCCATCATTTCCCGAGCGATATCGTCAATGGCATCTTGAATCCATGAATGTTCAGCATCCACCAAAACTTTTACACCTGCTGCATGACATGCTTTACAGATGCTGTCAGTACGATCCAACATGCGTTGGTATTCTTTTTGTTCTGCCTCTGTTAAAGTTTCTTTGGCGTTGACCTTTTCAAATAACTCAAAACGTCCTAATCCAGTTGGTTTAAATACGGAGAATGGAATATATTTGTTTTTACTGGCCGCGACTACGGTGCGTAATACCTCGTTGCAGCAGGCGTCAAATGCTCTTTCAGTTTCTTCTCCTTCAACGGAATAATCCAGGATCGTCCCCACTCCGTTCTCTCCCAATTCGTTGATGGCTGTTTCGCAACCTTCGATAGTCTCTCCTCCACAAAAATGCTTGAAGATTGTTTTGCGGATGATGCCCTGGATAGGCAATCCAATGTTCAGGGCAAAATTGGTCATTGACGGACCTACTTTTGTTAAGAAGTTATTCGCTATTATTTTGAATAACCAATACGCTCTTTCCAAATCCTTATCGCTTTTACTTTTAAAAGCAATCTCTGTATTATCAAAGGATAATGTCTTGGGCTCAGAATTCTCAATCATAATCTTTATTTGCAATAAGGCAAATGTAGCAATTTAGTAGGCATTAAAACGATGATTATTCTTGCATTACCCAGTTAAACCGCTATTTTTGTGAAATGCAAGAATTTAAAATCGAGGGGGAATATATACAGCTTATACAATTACTTAAAGCTTTAAATTGGGTAGAGCATGGTGCTATGGCCCAGTGGGTTGTGTCGGAAGGGTATGTGAAGTATAACGGGCAGGTTGATTACCGAAAAAGACTCAAATTAAGACCAGGAGATGTTGTTGAATTTGATGGGATGCAAATAAAATTGGTGTAATATTAAACAATATTGGTAAATAGAAAACTTAAACCTTAAAGAATCGTAGAATGGAAGTCATAGAAAGTTTGGGCTATCAGGTATATTTTGATGATACGTTGGCCTCTTTAGAGGCATTTTTAGCTGAGCGCAATTATTCAAAGATCATCGTATTGGTAGATACTAATACCCTGGATAATTGCTTGCCGCTGTTTCAACAAGCTTTACCCAATTTATCGAATTATGATGTGATAGAAGTTGATCCGGGCGAAGAAAATAAAAATATTGATTTCTGTATTGGTGTATGGCATAATATGCTCGATTTCGGAGCTGATAGATCTTCATTGATGATCAATCTTGGCGGTGGTGTGGTGACTGATATGGGAGGATTTGCCGCATCGACTTTTAAAAGGGGAATGGATTTTATTCAAATTCCGACGACTTTACTTTCCCAGGTAGACGCATCAGTAGGAGGTAAAACTGGTATTGATATGGGAAGTGTAAAAAATATTATAGGGACTTTTGCACAGCCCCAGGCTGTATTTATTTCAAGTCAGTTTTTGAAAACTTTAGATCAACGCCAGTTAATCTCAGGTTTTGCTGAAGTGATTAAACATGGACTGATCTTCGATCGGGCTTATTATGAGCGAGTGAAAACATTGGAGATCGATCAAATCGACAATTCTTTGGTCAAACATTCTGTTTCGATCAAAAACCGTGTCATCCTTGAGGATCCGAAAGAAAAAGGGCTGCGTAAAATTTTAAACTTTGGCCATACAATTGGTCATGCTATTGAGGGCTACTCGTTGTTGAACGATGCTTCACCTTTATTACATGGAGAAGCTATTGCTGTGGGAATGATTTGTGAGGGGTATCTATCTCATAAATTGAATGGATTGCCTTTGGGTGAATTAAACGATTTGATTCAAACTTTTAGAAAATATTTCAACGACTACACATTTGATTCATCCATTGATACAGCCTTATTGGATCTGATGCGAAATGATAAGAAAAACCTGTCCAATCAGATCGGTTTTGCATTGCTTGACCAAATAGGCAGTTGTCAATATGATATCTACGTTTCTGAGGATGATATTATAGAAAGCCTTGATTTTTACCGTGAGCTAATCACACCATAATAAAACAGAGAAGCCGTGTATCGGGAGAATGCGCGGCTTTTCTTTACAGCTATTTTTATCGCAATTTCGTTGCGGAAAATAGTAAACCTAAACTTAAATCATCATAATAACCATTTATATCATGAATAGAATTTTCATTTTTCTGTTTCTCCTGTTGGGGATATCAGCTGCTGTTCAGGCTCAAAGGCAAGTATTAATCTTTAGCAAGACAAAGGGATTTAGACACGGAAGCATCGAAAAGGGTGCGCAGGTACTTAAGCAGTTACTTGATAAAGAAAAGATAAAATCTGATCATTCGGAGGATGCTGCTCTGTTTACAGATCAAGGATTGAAAAAATATGACGCTGTTATCTTTCTGAGTACAACTGGCGATATTCTCGATAATGCGCAACAGGAAGCTTTTGTGCGGTATATCCAATCAGGAAAAGGATTTGTGGGCATTCATGCCGCGACGGATACTGAGTTTGATTGGCCATGGTATAACGGCCTTGTAGGTGCCTATTTTGCGTCTCATCCTGCCGTACAAAAAGCCAAAATTGATGTGCTGGACAGAAAACATCCGGCCACCAAGCACCTCGATCCGATTTGGTGGCACAAAGATGAATGGTATAATTTCAAGGATGTGAAGAACGGATTGCATGTGTTGATGAATTTGGATGAAAAAAGCTACCAAGGTGGAAAAATGGGTGATCAACATCCAATCTCCTGGACCCAGAGCTACGATGGAGGGAAAGTCTTCTATACTGGGCTTGGACATACCGATGAGTCCTATGACGAACCTGAGTTCCAAAAACATTTAATTGGAGGAATTATATCTGTTCTTCCCAAGAAAAAGTAGCTTATTTTATAGTTGGCGTTTTCTTAACTAGGGCTTGGTACATGCTTCTATGTGTCGATGGCACAATGAAAAATCCCAAATGGTCATTCCATTTGGGATTTTTTATCGCGAATGTTGAAATCAGAAGGGTATTGATTTTGCCATTTGCTTGGGTTTAATAGTTCAGTTTATATTTTGCGCCGATACTAAACCAACGACCGGGCATTGGAACGGCGGCAGCTTCTATATAGCTCTTGTCAAATATATTTTGAACATCCACAAAGATGTTTAAGTCTTGGAGTTGGTACGATCCTCTTACGTCAGCAATGAAATAAGATTTGTAACTTATACGTTCATTAAAACGGTTGGAACTGGTTAACATCCAATTTTTGTGGTTTATGGTAAAGTTGGCAATAACTTGATGCTTTAAGCTTTCAATAGCATATTTGGATAGTATCCCGTCTGCTAATGTCACGCTAGGATGAAGATAATTGTAGCTGAGGGTGGTGAAATAGCGTGTCGTAGCGCCAGGGTCATTGAAATTGTATCGGAATGATGCATTCACTCCATCGATTTTGTTTTTTCCAATATTCGTTGGTTTCCAAGGAATAATTGTTCCAGTTCCGGCATTGGCATCGTCTTTTTGCCAGTCAATGAAATCGTCTATTTTGCGGTGGAAATAACCCGCTTGGGCAACAATTCGATTGGATAGGTATTTGATCCCCCCCTCAATCTGATAGGCATTTTCGGAGGTAAGGTTTGGATTTCCGATGTTGGCCGTTTGATTATTGTAAAGATCGGTAAAAGAAGGAATACGTTGGCTTGAGCCCGCATTAACGATAATCTTCCAATGTTCAGTAATATCGTAACCTAAATCAAGACCTGGAAATACCTGCCATCCAAATTTCGAGTTGTAATTGATATAGGCTCCGGCATTGATCATCAGTTTTTCGATCACTTCCGTTTTGAATTCTAGATAGCCACCGTAATTCTCGCGGTCATGACGCCCAATACTGGTGCTATTAATGCGTTCAAATCTACCTTCAAGCCCTATGCCGAAAGTTCCATAATGCTGCTCCAACGCGGCATTAATTTCTGCACCAAAAACATTGCTATAGTGTTTGGCTCTTCCTTTTGTCGTTTCCCTTCCTAGATACCAATATTCGTCTTCATTATAACGATTGCTGAGACGTGGACTGAGAGAAAACGTCGATGTTAATTGATGCTTGGACTGTAGGGAAGCGAAAGCTGTCTTAACCTGTTCATAAGCTTCCTTGTCACTCGGTGCAGCATAGTAACCATTGGCTCCAAATTGATTGTTGATATAGCCAACATTGGCTTTTATCATATTGGCTGTATTCGGTTGATAGGTCCCGTCATAATAGAGTTTATTATTGTTAGAGGCTGTATTATAACGTTGTCCATTCGAATCTTCATGGCCAAAATATAAACCGTGGCTTGTTTGCTTTATTAAGAACTGTGAGCCAAGCTGAACACCTTTACCATAATACTTGCCTGCACTTGTCTGCTCATTGTCTTTGAAGGATGAACCACTATATACCTGAGCGCTAATTTGATTCGATTCAATTTTCTTTGTTACGATGTTAATGGCGCCGGTTAGCGCATTAATGCCGAAAATTCGTGAAGCCGGCCCCCGAATGATTTCGATACGCTCGATGGCCTCCAAAGGAACCGGAAGATTCATGTTATGATGGGCACTCTGCGGATCGGTGATTTTAACACCATTAACTAGAATCGCCGTTTGTTCAAAAGAGCCGCCATCAATACTAATATCTGCCTGCGAGCCAAATGGTCCACGTTGGCGAATATCAACGCCTGGGATATTGCTAAGCAACTCGTTGATTGATCGATTTGGTAGTCTCTGTATATCTTCCTGCGTCAATATTTGGATATTTTTGCTTTGTTTTGAAAAAGGGATCTGTAAGCGATTTTGATTAATGATGACTTCGCTCAGAGCGGTTGTGTCTTTAATCTGAGCAGTCGCAGCTCCAATACTCAGCACTAATGCAAGGTTTGTTAACGTAATATTCTTATTCAACATGCTTTCCTAGATTTTACGCTGCAAAAGTAGCTTAGTTGACGACAACATAAGTGGTCCGGTATGAATAATGTAAGTAGTCCAGTTATAAGGTATATTTTACATCCACTCTTCACGGCCAATCGGCTTTCTACCTATGATATCAATTTGATCTTGTTTGCTATTGATTTTTATTTTCTCAATGTTGTTTAAATTTGGTTGCCCAGATTCAAGCCAAGCAGAATACCAATAGGAAGAAATACGTAAGATCGTTTTTCGCATCCTTCTTTCGACCATTCCGTTCATGGCATCGTGATACGCGTTCGCATAGCGATCCGAATACGTCCATACCAGTTGATTGTTTCGCTCAATAAATGTTTTTTTTTGAGAATCTTTAAACTGGCGATTGAGCTTGGCTTCGATATTCAATACAGAATCGACGAGACGATTGCTTTCGCGAACCATAAGCCATGCTTCTGCTAAAGGATCGTGGATATAGATTGCTTTCCCTACGCGAAGATTATATCTTTCTGAAAACATTTCTGGCAAGCGACTTTCCCAAAATGCATGTATTCCAATTTGGTTAGTGAATTGTCCATTGTAATTTTTAGTTGTATGTAAAGGAACATGCGCATCAGCAATATAGTGCCCGAGTTCTGCAGAGTGTTTGATGATCAGATTATAATTTTTTGTCTGAAAAGCTTTCACTAGCTTTTGATAGGTTAAATTAATTTGCCAGGGAACAATACCATTTTTTAGCAACTGTTTTTCCTGATATTTTTCTTTCGCTTTTGACCAATGAATGGGTATGGAATCATTTTTTCCATCTTCTTCATAATCTTCTATATCTATAAAATGCCGGGGACCTTCAGCACTATCGGTGTAGCAGCGTTTATCTGGGTCAACAGCTTTCTCGGTAATTAGTTCGATATTGTCTTTATAGAATTTCGCCATCTTCGCTGGCAAGGCGAATACGGCATAATGGTTAATTTTTTTATGTGCAAAAAATCCCCACGAGGTAAAAATCGGTATCACAATTAGTGGAAGCATCGTATACAACAGAAATTTCATGGTTTATTGAACTGGCTATTAAATAATTGTTGATATTAAATATACAGAAAGGAAGGTTAAAAAAAGATTAATAGGCTTTTTTATTGATGTTAATTTATATTTTCTTAACCTAACTAAACAATAAAATAATATTGATAATCGTTAAAATTGATTAATTTGCCGAAACAAATACAGTCGTTATGAAGATATTGTATGCCGTACAAGGGACAGGAAATGGACATCTTAGCCGTGCGATGGATATTGTTCCCTGTTTGAGAGCGTTAGGAGAAGTTGATGTTTTGGTTAGTGGAATTCAAGCAGATCTATCATTACCTTTTGACGTGAAATACCGTTTTCATGGGCTGAGTTTTATCTTTGGTAAGTCTGGTGGGGTCGATTTGTGGAAGACTTTCATGAGTTCGACTATTCGTAAATTTACAAATGAAATTAAGAGCTTGCCCATTGAAAACTATGATTTGGTGATCAACGATTTTGAACCTATCTCGGCTTGGGCCTGTCATTCAAAAGATTTAGAATGCATTGGATTGAGTCATCAGATTGCTGCCTTAGATCCGTCGAGTCCCAAACCAGAAGACAGTGATATGCTGGGTAAGTTCATCATGAAAAACTATGCACCCTCCACACATTCTTACGGTTTCCATTTCAAGCGGTACGCCAAGAATATTTATCAACCGGTTATCCGTAATGCTGTTCGTGAATTGAATGTGACAGATCAGGGACATTATACGGTTTACCTCCCGGCATATGACGATGCGCATCTTTTAAAGCATTTAATGAAGTTTCCGGAGGTGAAGTGGGATGTTTTTAGTAAACATAATTCGAAGGCATTTGACATGAAAAATGTAACGATAAGACCGATCAATAACCAATCTTTTATTGATAGTATGGCATCTTCTTCTGGAGTTTTATGTGGGGCAGGTTTTGAAACACCGGCAGAAGCGTTATATTTGAAAAAGAAACTGTTAGTTATCCCGATGAAAAACCAATATGAGCAGCATTTGAATGCAGCGTCATTGGAAGAGATGGGGGTGCCTGTAATTTCGAGCTTAAAACAGAAAAACATGCTGGCGATAGAAGCCTGGCTCAACAGTAAATCTAGGGTTGAAGTTGATTACCCTAATATCACGCAGGAAATTATAAATGAAATCGTGCAGAAGCACCGTTAAACAAACATGAAGTATATTGCATTAGCCCTATTATCCTTGACAACAGTCACAGGATTTGCCCAACAAAAAAAAACGAACACGACGGCGAAGAAGAAGGTCGTCGCAACTAAATCAAGTGCAACAAATCAACTGAAAACGAAGGCCGATTCTGTGTCTTATGCGTTTGGTGCCGATATCGGAAATTCACTAAAATCTATTGAGATTGATTACTTGAAGTCAGATGTTATTGCAAAAGCAATTTCGGATGTCTTGAAAGGGGAGAAATCGCTATTGGAAGAAGGCCAAGGAAGAGCTGTTATCCAACAGGCGATCATGGACGTTCGTGCTAAAAAAGAGGCTGCTAGCCGTGCTGAAGAAGATAAATTTTTTGCAGAAAATGCTAAGGTTGCTGGGATGAAATCTACAGCCGAAGGAATTCAATATCTTGTTCTCAATGAGGCAGAAGGTCCAAAGCCAAAAAGTGACGATGAGGTAACCGTGCATTATAAAGGTACCTTACTCAATGGAAAGCAATTTGATAACTCATACGACCGTAAGGAGCCATTGAAACTATCCTTGGGTCAGGTGATCAAAGGGTGGCAGATTGGAATCCCGTTAATGTCCAAAGGTGCAAAGTATAAATTTTTTATACCTAGTAGATTAGCCTATGGCGAACGGGCGACAGGTGAAATTCCTGCAAACAGCACATTGGTGTTTGAGGTAGAATTGCTTGATATTGGTGCAGATGGAACAACGTAAATTAGGAAATACAAGCTTAGTCGTTTCGCAAATAGGTTTGGGCTGCATGTCTTTAAAAAGCAATCAGTCCAAGCAATCCAAAGATATTATCCAAAAAGCTTACGAGAACGGGATCACCTTCTTTGATACCGCTGATCTCTACGATAAAGGCCTAAACGAGATGATCGTCGGGGAGAGTGTGCAAAGCTTTCGCAAGCATATTGTTTTGGCGTCGAAAGTTGGTAACCTTTGGCGTGCAGATGGATCCGGCTGGGATTGGAAGGCTTCGAAGGACTATATTATCAAGGCTGTGGATGGTTCGTTGTCACGTTTAAAAACGGATTACATCGACCTCTATCAGTTACATGGTGGTACGATAGAAGATCCGATAGAGGAGATTGTTGAAGCGTTTGAGCTGTTGAAGCAACAGGGGAAAATCCGTGCTTACGGTCTTTCATCAATTCGCCCAAATGTTATCAAGGCATTTTTGTCCAAATCTGACATTGCTTCAGTAATGATGCAATACAGTCTATTGGATAGAAGACCAGAAGAAGAAATCAGTGGCATGTTGAAAGAACAGGGTGTAAGTATCGTCGTACGCGGTGTATTAGCCAAAGGCGTTCTCATCAACAAGCCAATAGAACCTTTTCTTCAGTATAGTTCGGGAGAGGTGGCCCATATTGTGCGAAACTTGGCAAATCTTTCCAAACGTATCGGAAAAGACAATATGGTTGTTGCACTTTCTTATGTGCTTTCTAACGCGGCTGTTGCTACAGCACTCGTTGGTGTGAGTACCAAATTGCAATTGGATGAATTGATCAGAGCAAAAGCGCAGATGATGAAATTAAGTGATTTGGATAAGCAGGTTCTATTGGAAGGTGTCCGGTCGTTATATTATACCGAACACCGGTAAGCTTTACTATTTATTGAAAAATAGTCTTAATATTTTAGCGAGGTCTTCTTTTGTATCTACGGCGACAGTTTCATGCGTTGTAATTGCCGTTTGAATGGCGTAGCCATTTTCTAACCAGCGTAGCTGTTCCAGAGCCTCTGCTTCTTCTAGCATAGAAATAGGAAGTTGTGTCAGGGCTTTTAATGTATCTACCTGGTAAGCATATATTCCGATATGTTTATAGAATGTTTGCCTTTGTAACCATTGGTCTTTTTCCACAGCTCTTAAAAAAGGAATGGTCTGCCTACTAAAGAAGATGGCTTCTCCTTTGGTGTTTCGGACAACTTTAGGGATGTTTACATTAAATAGTTCCTCCTCCGCAGTAATTTCCTTGATTAGGGTCGCTATCTGCGTAGTGGTATCTTCAAAACAATTTGCTAAAAGATCAATTTGTGCGGGGTCTATAAAGGGTTCGTCACCCTGTATATTGATGGCAACATCATAACCTTCTATATTGGTGATGACTTCAGCACAACGATCTGTTCCCGATTGATGGTGCTCTTCGGTCATGACAACTTCGCCACCAAAAGAAAGTACAGTTTCGGCGATGCGCTGGTCGTCAGTTGCTACAACAACATCGTTTAATTTTGTTGATTTTTTAACCTGTTCGTAGACCCGCTGAATCATCGTTTTTCCTTCGATGTCGATCAGCGGTTTTCCAGGGAATCTGCTCGATGCATATCGGGCAGGAATAATACCTAAAAATTTCATTTTTTACTATTTATCGTTGGCTGAGGAAATGCGAGTTTATCAAAAAGCCTGTAAAATTAAGTGTCTTACAGGCTTTCTGATATCGCAATTATTCGAATAATCCGTATAATTCGGCTTCGATTTTTTGAATGATATTGCCGAGGTCCTCTGGGTTTGTGGTGAAATCTAGGTTGTCCTTGTCCAGAATCATAACCTTACCTTCTTTGTAATTATTGATCCATTTATCATATTTATCGTTCAGCTTCGACAAATAATCCAAGCGAATTGCGGATTCATAGTCACGGCCCCTTTTTTGGATATTATTAACCAAAGTAGGAACGGATGCTTTGAGGTAAATCAATAAATCTGGCGGTTTGATATAATGGATAATGCTTTGAAAAATATTACTATAATTTTCAAAGTCACGCGCGCTCATCAGGCCCATATCATACAAGTTTTCGGCAAAAATATACGCATCTTCATAGATGGTACGATCTTGAATCATATCGATGCCTGTTTCCTGTAATTTTACAATATGTCTAAAGCGACTGTTTAGGAAAAAAATCTGAAGATTGAATGCCCAGCGTTTCATGTCTGAATAAAAATCTTCCAGATAAGGGTTGTTGTCTACAGCTTCAAACTGAGGTTCAAATTTGAAGTGGCTGGCCAACAACTCTGTTAATGTCGTTTTTCCGGCACCTATATTTCCAACGATAGCTATATGCATATTATTTCTAGCTTAATAAAATCTTTTAATACCAATTATCTCACGAACCTCTTTCAGCGTTTTTCGCGCAGATTCGCTAGCCTTTTCAGCGCCCATTTTCGCAACTTTTGCAATGTAAGCATCATCATTTGAAATATCTTCAATTCGTAAACGCACGTCATTAGTCGCCAATACCATATCTTCAGCCAATTGTTTCTTAAAATCGCCATAACGAATTTCACATTTATTATAGAGATCGTCAAAATGTTGCAGTGTATCAGGGGTGGATACGACTTTCATCAAATCGAAGAGATTTTGAATGGCTTCGGGTTTTGGTTGATTCATTTCAGTTGGTCCAGAATCGGACACTGCACGCATTACTTTTTTGCGGATTACCGTTTCACTATCCGAGAGATAAATACAATCTGCTTCGCCGTTTGACTTACCCATTTTCCCTTGACCTGCTAGCCCAGGAACTTTAACCAATTTATCTGAATAAGAAAAGGCGAATGCTTCCTTGAAATAATCTACGTTATACAAGCGATTGAAGCGATTGCCGAAAGTTCGTGTCATTTCAAGATGTTGTTCCTGATCTTTACCTACAGGAACCTTTGTGCCATGATGGATTAATATATCACAGGCCATCAGGACCGGATAGGTCAATAATCCTGCGTTGACATTATCAGGATTGCTTCTGACTTTGTCTTTAAACGCAGTGGCACGTTCAAGTTCGCCAAGATAGGCGTTCACGTTCATGTATAGATAGAGTTCCGCAACTTCTGGAACGTCTGATTGAACGTAAATTGTCGATTTTTCTGGGTCTATTCCTGCTGCTAAGTATTCGACAATAACTTGGCGAACCGTCCCTTGAAGCCCCTGTGGGGTGGGGTGGGTCGTCAGTGAATGTAAGTCTGCAATGAAAAAAAAGCAATTATATTCGTTTTGCATTTTCACAAAATTGCTCAATGCGCCGTAGTAGTTTCCTAAATGTAATTTTCCGGTACTTCTGATACCGCTAACAACTGTTTCCATATTCCTGCGAATTTACGCATAAATTTGACAAAGTCGAATTAAATTCCGTTGCTGATTTCCCTTTTTGGGAGTGGCTTTATTTTTTAATTTTTTTAGCTTCATTCCAATAAACGTCCATTTCTTCTAAACTCATTTCCTGCAACTGTTGATTATTTGCAGCTGCTTTTTGCTCCAAATAGCTAAATCGCTCAATGAATTTTTTGTTGGTTCGTTCGAGTGCATTTTCGGGGTTTATGCCCATATGCCGTGCATAATTTATCAATGAGAATAAGAGGTCGCCAAATTCACCTTCCGCTTTTTCCTGATCGATTGGAGCCGTAGCCTCTAGATTAAATTCAGCTTTAAATTCAGCAAGCTCTTCCTCTACTTTTTCCCAGACTTGTCTCTTGTCTTCCCAATCAAACCCGACACCGCGAACCTTATCTTGGATACGATAAGCTTTGACCAGAGCGGGTAATCCTTTTGGGACGCCAGATAGAACGGACTTGTTACCTTCTTTGAGTTTAATAGTCTCCCAATTGGATTTAACTTGGTCTTCTGTGTCCGCATTGGTATCGGCGTAGATGTGGGGATGACGTGTAATCAATTTATCACAGATTGCATTGAGCACATCTACAATATCGAACTGTCCCTCTTCCTCCGCAATGCGCGCATAGAACACGAGATGCATCAATACATCGCCAAGTTCTTTCTTTATTTCGGGGTAATCTTTTTCTAAGATGGCGTCTGTCAATTCATACATTTCCTCCATTGTCAGATGCCGAAGAGATTCCATGGTCTGTTTTTTATCCCATGGACATTCTGTTCTTAAGGTATATAAGACGTCGAGTAATCGTTGAAATGCTAATTGGGGAGTATGCTGATAAGCGGGTGCCTCTAGATTTGCCATATATTATTGTGTTTGGTAGCACAAAAATAGAAATATGATTTCGAATAAACTATTTCAAATTGTGGAAAACAAAACCCTTTTGTCAATCGTTTTATAATAAAAAATAGAATTTGGATCGGATTTAGAATAATCAACTATGGAAAGAATGCATGGGTACTCATCTGCAAGTGTTGCGTTGGAAAAGTTAAACAACTTGGGCTATACAATTGACTACAATATTGAATTTGACGATTTGCTGGCTAACGCGGATCAATACAGGATTGATTACCTATTTCGCTATGAAGGTGAGTCAGATCCCGGCGATGAATCATCGGTATATGGAATTAGCAAAAATTCGGGACAGAAAGGTGTTTTTGTTGCCGGTAATTTGTCTTTGATTGAAGGTAAGAAGCGCGATATTTTATTGCAATTGGAGCTCAACGAACGGGAAGTTTAGCAGGATGCAAAAAAATGGATTTGAGGAAACTGAACGGCTCAAGCAACTGAAGAGTTGGGCTTTGCAACGTGATAGTAAACATGCGGATGCTGAATATCATGATCTTGCTTCAGATCGCTGGTTGATGCCTGGTACAATTGTCGTTTTGCTTAGCGTCAGAGAGTCCGATTTTCCATCTGTCTATAATAACGATCAGGATGCTGATATGCGTAGCTCCCCTAACTGGCTTCTAAATCAGTCAAATAACGATATTTGGGTGGATATGCACCAAACTGCTTTGAATAATATTCACTATCCAGATAAAATTCTTTAGTCAGGAAAATTTTTGCAACCGACCAATCTAGAGAGCGGAAACTTAATTATGTTATCCACTTTCTGGATTTTTTATGGAATTGTAAACCTTTTCTAAATTTTTATTTTATGATGTTATACATTGGTATTTTTGCTGTGATCGTTGTGGTTTGCGTATTCATTTCTCTTATGATGATGAAGAAGCAAAAAGAGACGGCCAAAAAGTATGAAGGAGAATCTGGAATTTCCTTGGCGCCAGCAGTAAAGGATGAATTGTTATATGATGAATTTAACGAATTAAGAAAACGAATGAATGGCGCTCCCATCGATGCCTTTACGCAATGTGCGTATATTGCAACGGTGGGGGATAAAGTTGCTTCGGCTGCAGCGACTGCAGCGAAGACTGTTGCCTGGGCAGCTGTGGGGGTAAAGGCTCGTTATAGCGAACGGGATAATGCTTCTTATTTGGTGCTCAGCAATGATGAGTTACATTATGTGTTTTTTGATGATGGCGAAGCAAGGGACCATTTGGTTTTCGATCAGGCAACTTTACTCGATGCGAGACCAGCGCAGATCAGCAATTCCGAAAAAGTGACACGTATGGGATCTGTTATGGGATTAAATCCAAAGAAAATGCATCTTGAAGTTAATGGAAATGGACTTGATATTATATATTATGGTACTGTGCAGCGTATGCCACATGGTATTATCTCTCCTGGTGCCGGCATGTTTGAAACACAGGCCAAACTTCAATTAATGGGGCGTTTCTTCTTGGATAGATTTTATAAAAAATATCCGCAGCTACAAAATTGATGAGATGAGAAATGTCATCTTAGTTTCGTTTTAAATAAAGTAAATGGTCTTTGCCTACTTAGTCACTTTTGCTTTTTGTAAATTGTATTGATCATAAAATTTATATCATATGAAAATTTTAGCAGATAAAGTAGCTTTAGTAACAGGGGCTGGTTCGGGGATCGGACTGGCTGTTGCATTGGCTTATGCCAAGGAAGGTGCAAAAGTCGTTGTCTCGGATATCAACGAGCGAGCGGGGCATGAAACCGTAAAACACGTCGAATCTCTAGGTGGAGAGGCTGCATTTTTTAAAGCAGATAGTTCGTCCCCGGCTGATAATGAAGCGTTGGTTGGTTTTGCGGTCAAAACATTTGGTCGACTTGATATCGCATGTAACAATGCTGGGATCGGAGGAGAAGCTGCACTGACAGGAGACTATAGTTTAGATGGTTGGAAAAAAGTGATTGATATAAATTTCAATGGGGTATTTTATGGCTGTAAGTATCAAATAGAAGCGATGGAAAAGAATGGCGGTGGTGTAATCGTTAATATGGCTTCCATCCATGGTACTGTTGCGGCTCCTCTATCGAGTGCCTATACTTCAGCAAAACATGCAGTGGTGGGTTTGACAAAAAATATCGGTGCAGAATATGGGCAAAAAAATATCCGTTGCAATGCAGTCGGACCAGGTTATATCGATACCCCTTTATTAGCTCAACTGGATAAAGAACATATTAATGCTTTAATCAGTAAGCACCCCATTGGGCGTTTGGGAAAAGCAGAAGAAGTGGCTGAATTGGTTCTTTTTCTAAGTTCGGATAAATCGTCCTTTATGACCGGAGGCTATTATTTAGTTGACGGTGGTTACACGGTTGTTTAATTGCGATTAAAAAACAAAAGGTCTCGAAATTTTTATCGAGACCTTTTGTCTATATTTCCTGTTTATTGTCTGGGGTCTGAACATTGGTTTTTACATCCATGGGTAAATTTCTTTGGCGAGTAGGATTGATTTTGTTACCCATATTACTATTTCTTTTTAGCAACAGATATGTATTTTCAAAGATTGCGAGCAATATCCAGATCGAGAATCCTTGGGTCAAGCGGATTCTTGTTTTTGGTTTGAATAAAGTGAAGTTTGATATCCTTGATTTGGATCATAACGAAAGTTTCTATACTATTTAAAAGTCAAAATTTATTCAGGTTCTCGAAATACTGGCGGCACCAAGTAGCAAACCATTTTGGATATGTATCTTTGTACAATGGCTTATTTTACTTTTTATCTGGTTTACCAATTAGGCTATGGGAATGTCTCATGTATGTTGTCCAGTGATTGATCTTATTTTCTGCTATAAAAAATGCACCGGTCGTCGTTCTATAGATTTTATTTAGTATTTTAACTGAAAGAAGCATAAAAATGAATTAAAAGCCTCTCATTATGAAAAAGATCTTTTTTACTACTGTCGTTTTTTTTATTGTATCATGTGTTTTTGCTCAAGCACCTCAGGTAAAGGTTGAAGCCGGCATACTGGAAGGGATTACCTTGTCAAGCGGGGTGCAGTCTTTTCGAGGGATTCCATTTACGAAGCCACCTGTTGGTGATCTAAGATGGAAAGAACCGCAAGCAGTGGTGCCTTGGAATGGTATTCGTAAAGCAGATCATTTTGGCAGCTCCCCTATGCAAAAGCCCATCTATGGAGATATGAGATTTCGTTCGCCCGGAATGAGTGAAGATTGTCTCTATCTGAATGTGTGGCGTCCAAAGGCAGCCGACGAGGGCAAACTTCCTGTATTGGTTTATTTTTATGGTGGAGGTTTCAATGCCGGTGATGGATCGGAAAATCGTTACGATGGGGAAAGTTTTGCAAAAGAAGGACTTATCGTTGTTACAGTGAATTATCGTCTTGGTATTTTTGGCTTCTTTGCACATCCAGCATTAACCAAAGAATCTCCTCAACATGCATCAGGAAACTATGGACTTTTGGACCAGCATGCTGCCTTGTTGTGGGTAAAAAAAAATATTGCTGCATTTGGTGGAGATCCTGATGCGGTCACCATTGGAGGGGAGTCGGCGGGTAGTATGTCCGTCTCCGCACAGATGGCCAGTCCGTTATCCAAAGGATTGTTTAAGCGTGCTATTGGTCAAAGTGGAAGTGTCTTTAACTTGAGATACGGCACTATATCTCTTTCTGAGCAAGAACAGCAGGGGATTACATTTGCAGATCGTGTAAATGCCAAAGAGCTTGATAAACTGCGTGAGATACCTGCATCTGAACTTCTTGATAAAGCCAGTGAGCCTGGGGCATTCGCTACCCGGTTGATCGTTGATGGGTATTTCTTGCCGAAATCTCCGCTCGCGATTTTTGAAGCTGGCGAACAGTCTAAAGTGCCTCTACTCGCAGGCTGGACTTCGACAGAAGCGCCATATACAGCGTATATGGGTAAATCTTACCCCTCTCCAGAGAATTATGAAAAGTTGGTCAGAACGCAATATGGAGCTAAAGCCGACGAAGTTCTGAAACTATATCCCGGAAAAACCGAGATGGAAGTAATTCGATCGTCTACAGCATTGGCCAGTGATAATTTTATAGTCTATAGTACATGGAAATGGCTCGATCTGCAACGGAAAAATAGTGGTCAGCCCGTATTTGTCTATATATTTAGTAAACCACGGCCGGCGATGCAACCAGCATATAGCGATGTACAGACTGGGCTTGCGGGGGGAATTAGTAAAAAATCTGAAAAACAGCCTAAAGAGAAAATGCCAGAACCACTACCTGGCGCTTTCCATGCCAGTGATATCGAATATTTATTAGGCAATCTTAAAAGTAACGATGTTTTTGCCTGGACAGATGATGATTATAGGGTATCGAGACTGGGGCAGAATTATTTTGTCAATTTCATTAAGACAGGTGATCCAAATGGGAAGGAGCTTTCTCTATGGCCGAAAACACTAGGCAAAGATAAGCGCATGAACATTCTTAATTTAAATGTCGATGCGAAAGCATCTCCTGAGGAGTTTCGGGACAGATATCTTTTTCTTGATAAGCTATTTATGGATCAAGCACAGAAGGATCGAGAAAATCTGTAATGTGTCTTTTTAATTTTATGAGGAGGGTAAAACTATTTCTTGGTAAGATCTGTTATCAAAATGACTGGTAGAAAGCAGCCCCATCGATCATGGCCTGTGCGGTGTTTCCTAACAATATTTTGAAGATTACTAACGCGGAGCAAGTTTGCTATATGGAAATAAATCCTGATGTAATTATAATAGGTGGTGGTTTAGCTGGGCTCACAAGTGCATTGCATTTGTCCAAACAGGGACTGAAGGTAACATTAATCGAAAAACATGAGTACCCACATCATAGAGTTTGCGGGGAATACCTCTCCAATGAGATTTTACCCTATTTGGACTGGCTTAAGGTTGATGTGAATACTTTGCGCGCCACACATCTTGAAGAATTACAATATACGACACAACATGGGCAATCCGATAAGATCAGATTACCATTGGGTGGCATTGGTGTAAGTCGCTATTCCTTGGATGAGTTGCTCTATAAAAAGGCAAAAGATAATGGCTGTTCAATCGTGATTGCTACGGTCACCGGAATTTCCTTTAGCGATGATATATTTGCTGTTTCGTTTCAGGGGCAGAAGTTAAGCGCAAAGATTGTATTGGGGGCTTATGGCAAACGAAGTAATATCGATCAATTGTTGTCACGGGATTTCATGAAGAGACCCTCCATTTGGATGGCTGTAAAGGCTCATTATTCGGGAGATTTTCCCGACAACCTCATCGCCTTACACAACTTTGAAGGTGGCTACTGTGGCATTTCCAAAGTTGAAGATAACAAGATAAATGTCTGTTATTTGGCCGATGTAAAAACTTTTAAGAAATATAAGAACATCGAAGCGTATCAAAAGTACGTCATATCTAAAAATAGGTATCTAAAGTGTTTTTTTGAAAAGAGCACGATGCTTTTTGATAAACCGATTACGATCAGTCAATTTTCTTTTGATAAAAAATATGCGGTGGAAAACCACATCCTCATGGTCGGTGATACGGCTGGTCTTATTCATCCATTCTGTGGAAATGGAATGGCTATGGCGATACACGGCGCAAAGTTAGCTTCGGAACTTATTTTGGATTACTGTAGCCGTAAAATTGAATCCCGTCAACAATTGGAAGTAATGTATGTCACTCGCTGGAAACAAGCTTTTGGAAGGCGATTATGGTTCGGGCGGATGCTGTCTAGTATATTACGTTATGAATTTGGCGCGGCAATACTGATGAAGATCGGGGTCCTTTTTCCAAAAATTTTGATTTGGGTTATCAAACAAACTCATGGAAATGCAAACACAATAAAATGTCTATAAACACGAAACATAGAACAGGGGAGACTGAGATCATGGATGATTTCTTGCTTGCAGGTGAGGAACTTCGTGTCACATTGGATCGTATTTCAAAGATCAACCAGTTTTTGGGTGGAAATAGCATCACCTTGGATGGAGTCAAGAAACTTCTTTCTGGTGTAGAGAAGAGCAAGCCAATTTCAATTATTGATATCGGATGCGGGAATGGAGACATGCTTCGCATGCTGAGTGATTATGGTTATAAAAATAATATCAATCTGAATCTATTGGGTGTAGATGCAAATCAATATACGGTAAATTATGCGCGGTCGCTGTCAAAAGATTACAGTAATATATCCTATTTGTGTGCAGATATATTCGACACAGATTTTGAAAATAACAGTTATGATATTGTGCTGTGTACGCTGACCATTCATCATTTTGACAATGAAAGAATTATTGAATTGATAGACAGACTCATCAAGATTTCAAATTTGGGAATCGTCGTCAACGACCTGCATAGGAGCAAAGTAGCCTATCGTCTTTTTCAAGCTGTAGGTACCTTTTTTAGGTTAAATAAAATGACAAAAGTGGATGGACTTATCTCCATACTACGCGGATTTAAAAAATATGAGTTAGAGCAATTCTCAGAAACATTGCAATTAAAAAGTTATACCATCCAATGGAAATGGGCTTTTCGTTACCAGTGGATAATTTCCAATATATGAGTGTCAAGATAATTACTGTTGCCAAGCAACTGCCTAAATATTCCTGTACTACCGATGAGGTTCTTCCGTTATTGGATATTTGGCTTAAAGGACAGGAGCTCCGTTTTGTAAAAAAGATAAAAAAACTTTTTGAAGGCTCTGCTGTGGAGAGGCGTTATGCTATCATGGATCCCATCGAAGTTTTTAAAGTGACATCCTTTGAAGAAAAGAATAATATTTATTGCCGTGAAGCAATCGAATTAGGGGAGAAAGTGCTGCGTAAAGCACTTAAGAAAGCAGCTTGGGACCCGCAGTCATTAGACTATATTATAACGGTGAGTTGTACGGGAATTATGATACCATCATTAGACGGATATTTAATTAACAAGATGAAGCTCCGGCAGGATATTGTCAGGCTGCCGGTTACAGAAATGGGATGTGTTGCTGGGGTTTCAGGGGTTATCTACGCTAAGAATTTCTTACAGGCGAATCCGGGTAAACGTGCTGCGGTAATTGCCGTAGAGGCCCCAACAGCTACTTTTCAGCTGGAGGATTTCTCCATGTCAAATATGGTCAGTGCGGCTATATTTGGAGATGGTGCTGCCTGTAGTCTGCTTTCATCGCATGAAGAGGATTGCGGACCAGAAATTCTTGACCAGCAGATGTATCATTTTTATCATACAGAAGATATCATGGGTTTTAAGCTGACCAACAGTGGTATGCAGATGATATTGGATGTTGATGTGCCGAATGTGATCGCGTCACATTTTGCAGATGTGCTACATCCATTTTTGAAAAAGAATGGTTTGGAAATCAAAGATATCAATCACATGATTTTTCATCCCGGAGGTAAGAAGATTGTGGCGACGATTGAGCAGATTTTTGCTGAGTTTGGTAAAGATATCAAAGACACTAAGGCAGTGCTTGCGCAATATGGCAATATGTCGAGTGCTACCGTGCTGTATGTTCTTGAACGCATCATGAAGCATCAACCAAAGACTGGAGAATTTGGTTTAATGCTAAGTTTTGGCCCTGGATTTTCAGCTCAGCGCGTATTGTTAAAATGGTGACCTAATTAGATCTCATCAATGGATTTGAATAATATAGTGGCAAAGTTGCCCTACAGAGAACCTTTTTTGTTTGTTGATGAATTAATTCATGTTGATGAGGAAGGTATTACAGGTGCCTATACTTTTAATGAAAACCTGGATTTTTATAGAGGCCATTTTTATGGCAAACCTGTTACTCCGGGAGTTATTTTGATCGAAACGATGGCACAGATAGGTTTAGCCTGTCTGGGAATTTTTTTGCTGGATAAAGAGTTTACGGCTAATGCTGCTATAGCGTTGACCTCAACGGATATAGAATTTTTAAAGCCTGTATATCCGAAGGAGAGAGTTACCGTGTCTTCAAAAAAGATATATTTCAGGTTTGGTAAACTAAAATGTGAGGTCGTTATGAAAAATGAAAGCGGCCAGGAGGTTTGTAAAGGACTATTGGCAGGTATGATTACGGAGGAGCTATGAAGAGAGTCGTCATTACAGGAATGGGGGTTGTAGCACCGAATGGGGTAGGCCTACCATCTTTTACGCAAGCGATAAAAGATGGGGTCTCGGGTATTCGACATGATGTACAACTCGAGAAATTACAGTTTTCCTGCCAGATAGCAGGAACTCCTGAAATAACGGATGATTTTAAAAGGCGCTATTTCACTGAACTCGAGCTTAGAGGTTTTAACAGTACGGGGATATTATATGGAGTCATTGCAGGTATGGAAGCTTGGGCAAATGCGGGGTTACCGATAGCGACTGAATCTGCTCCAGATTGGGACAGTGGAACCATTTTTGGATCCGGGAGCTCTGGTATTGATAAGTTTCGTGAGAGCATCTATAAAATTGACGATTTGCAGACCCGCAGATTAGGTAGTACAGTTGTGGCCCAGACGATGAGCAGTGGTGTCAGCGCATATTTGGGCGGTAAATTGGGACTTGGAAACCAAGTAACAACAAATTCATCTGCTTGTGCAACTGGGACCGAAGCAATTTTAATGGCCTATGACCGTATTCGATCCGGCAAGGCAAAGCGGATGCTAGCAGGAAGCACTGGAGATAGCGGCCCTTATATTTGGGGTGGTTTTGATGCGTTGCGTGTGTGTAGTTCGCACTATAATGACCGTCCGCATGAGGGGTCTCGTCCGATGAGTGCGACAGCCGGAGGGTTTGTTCCCGGCAGCGGAGCAGGAGCTTTGCTATTGGAAGATTTGGAAAGTGCCTTAGCCCGAAAGACGACGATATATGGTGAGTTGTTGGGTGGTGAGGTAAATTCCGGAGGGCAGCGGGGGACAGGTAGTATGACCGCTCCGAATGCTGATGCTGTTCGTCGGTGTATTATAGAAGCCTTGAAGAATTCAGGTGTTTCCGCTTTAGAAATCGATGCTATAAATGGCCATTTAACAGCAACTACCAAAGATGCTTTTGAAATAGAAAACTGGACTGAGGCTCTTGGACGTAGGGGGAAGGATTTTCCTTTTATAAACTCATTAAAAGGTATGACTGGACATTGTCTTAGTGCAGCTGGCAGTATAGAAAGCGTAGCTACAATATTGCAGCTATATCACGGTTTTATATTTGGAAACAGTAATTGTGTTGACCTACATGCTGAAATTGCTGCACTGATAGATCAATCAAACGTCCCTTTGCATACAATGAGTGTTGCACCTCAAATTATTGCCAAGGCAAGTTTTGGATTTGGGGATGTGAATGCTTGCTTAATATTTAAAAAATTTGATAACTTGCCATATGAATAGAGAAGAACTGATCAATGCTTTAAAACCTATTATTGCACCTTACACGACAAACGAAGAAGCATTTGGAAAGCTTTCCGAAGAAACTGATTTTATTCACGATTTACAAATCAATTCCGCTAATCTGGTTGATATTGTACTGGATATCGAAGAGCAATTCGACATAGTTATTGAGAATGCTGATATGGAACGTATGCTTAATGTAAGGGCGGCAATCGATATTATCGAAACCAAGCTTAATGAAAAATGATTGGTAATGATATTGTCGATCTAGTTCAGTCCAGAAAAGACAGCAATTGGAGACGTCGGGGGTTTGTTACTAAGATATTTAATGAAAATGAGCAACTGTTAATAGCCAATAGTCACGATCCGGAGATTGTTGTGTGGCTTTTGTGGAGCATGAAAGAAGCTGCTTACAAAATATGGAACAGAGAGACGAGAAACAGAAAATATGCACCCAATAAATTAATTTGTTCGATCGTTAAAAAGTCTTGCGATAGCGCTGTGGGAGAGGTTGTCTTTGAAGGAAGTCATTATTACACCAATACCATTGTTAATCCTGATTTTATACATACTATAGCAGTTAAGGTATTCGATCATTTGGATCATGTGGTGGAACTCGAAAGATGTCAAGTTGTTAAAGATCCACTTGGTTTACCTGGCATTGCTACGGAGGGACGAAGGGAACTGTTGCCAGTTTCCATAAGTAATCACGGTCGTTTTGAGAAAATAGTTGGGGTACTATAAACCAGTATATAAAAGCCAATCTGCGAAAATTCGCTAATAACTTATTGTACTTGAATCGATTCTTCCCGCAGCATTTGCTTGAACCTGGGATCTCGTATGTAACGACTAAAATCGTGGCTTGACATTCCTGTAAAATCCGTCATCGAAAAGATCGTATAGTTTTTCTTAAGCGCGTTAAAGCTATCCTCTTTATACCCCAGATCCGTTGGGGTAAGCTTGTTGGATAGAAATCCAAAAAATTTCTTTAGCATTTTATCAGTGCCATTAATCGTGATATGTATTTTCTTTACTTGGGTGCTCAGATCCACAAATTTTTTTGTGTTAGTTGTTGTGTCAGTATATTGAAATTCGGAAAGGCCTATTGCTGGCGCAAGCATGATGCAGGTAATCCTGTTTTTGTTTTCCAGCAATGGCTTTGCCCGCTCGATATCAATATTGTGAATATCTTTCGCTTGCGCAGAAAATGAAGTATTGTATTCTGGATTTGAAATTGCGCTCATGACCACGGAGGCCCCCCGACTGTGCGAGATAATATAAACATCTTTATCCGCCATGTTGTTAAGTATGCGTCTTAAACCGAATTCACCGGCCATCTGGCTAAAAGAAGCCGCGGAAAACCAATTTTTTGCTGATCGAAAAGGGGAGGTCGATCGCAAACCATCCCAATAAAATCGAATGATTTCATCGTTTTTGGGATTGGTGACGATATGATCTGCAATATATTTATATTGTTTTACAACAGATTCTTCATCCGCATTGAAGCCATGAACTAAAATAAAAACTCGTTTTTTAGGTGCAATACGTTTCGAAAGACGAAGCATATTACCTCGTTCAAAAGCAAGTAATTGTTCGCGGTCACCTCTGTCGGTGGCAATTTTCATCAGGGAATATGGATCCCTAGCGGCTTTATTCGAAGGGATGCCATAGTTTTTCTTCCAGTTGTCGGGATAAAAATTACCATTTTGATCCACAAATGAATACCATAAATTAGGATCTGCTCCGGTATTGGGAGAAGCCGAATCAGGAAGATTATGGATGAGGCCACACGAGGTGAACAAGCCGATGATGATAATGACGTAGAAAAAATATCTTGTATTCATATGATGTATTTCCTTCTGTACCTGAAATTTATTTTAACTAGGATCCAATGGCTACCAAATTGGATATATATTCACAAATTCATCTCTTGTAAGATAGTGATTATTTTGGATAGCGAAAAGTTAGAATGTATATGGAAGGCGAAATTTTTCAAGACGATGCATAATATAAAAGACCTCCATAAAATACTTTTTTTAGCTTATCCATATACTACTCCACCAGTGGCAAAACGCTCTAATTTAGGTTATAAGATAAATTAGAGCGCCGAATTGATCTAGATGTAATTTAGATTTTTTCTTTCAGTTTTAAATGCTTGATAAAAAGATTTATTTTTTTTGAGACCTTGTAAAAATCTCTTTAACACCACCTTTTGTTAAAATAAAGGTATTATAGTTACCTGTTTTATCCCGAATAAATTCGATAGTTCTATCGTTGTCGTCCCCTCTGAAGAATTTTGTTTTAGACTCTGGAATGAGTTCTATGTCTTTGTCATTGTAGAAAAGTTTGCCGTCGATTTTCAATAACTTGATTTTACCATATTGACCGATATACTTGTCGTATATTGCCGTGTCTATTTTGACGCGATGATGCTTGTATGGGAGCTCTACCTGTTTGTCGAAAGCAATTGCCGAAAGTCCATAACCTATGATATGAGACAAGGAGCCATTATTGGAAAGCACTGTGACAAATAGTTTGTCCTGTGTAAATCGATTAAAGGAAGTCATTGTTCCAAAAAATCCGCCATCATGCGCAATTAGATCATGTCCGTGATTATAAAACGGATTGATAATAAACCCATAGCCCCAATTTTCGGAACTATAGGGGGTGAACATTTTTTTCTTCATTGCGGCAGATAATACAGTTGTTCCGTACAAGGCTTTGTCCCAGAGGGCTAAATCCTCGACAGTTGAATAAACACCGTCGTGGCCCAAGTTGATGTTCCAGTTGATATAAGGATTATGAATCAGCCTCTGTTGGCTCTGACAATATACTTTTGCTTTTTTTGCGACGATGGATTCATTGTTACTAATCCCCGTATTCTTCATCCCCACTTTATCAAAGATATTCTTCTCTAAGAAAGCTTCATAACGCTCACCTGAAACCTTTTCAATAATTTTAGCTAATAAATAATAACCAATATTGCTGTAGGAGCTTTTCGTACCCGGTGAAAATTCGAAAGGAATTTTCTTAATTGCAGTATAAGCAGAATCGCTGCTCATACTGCTCAATGCGATTTCCTTGAAACCCATGGCTAGTCCTGAAGTATGTGATAACAGCATGTGAATGCTGACGCTATCAGCTTTTGGATAATCCGGAAGAAATTTACTGAGTTTATCATTTAGGGATAATCGTCCGCTGTCTATCAATTGGAGAATAGCAGTTGCTGTAAATTGTTTTGTGACCGATGCTAATTGGAATTTCGTATCTATTGTATTTTTAACGTTCCATTCATAATCTGCGAGACCATAGGCTTTTTTTAGCAAAATAGTGTTGTTTTTCCTAACGAGCACGGTTCCACTAAAGTTATTTATTTCGACCTGTGCTCGCATATATTTTGCAAGTTTCGTTGGTGTATTTTCTTGTCCATATAGAAGAACTGGGCACAAGATGAGTAGAATTAATAGCTTCATAAAGTATTGTATAAGTAATTATGAAGCAATGTTACTATTTAATGAACTGGCATGATTGTATTTTTGTAAAGCTGCTAGATAAAAATCCATTTTATCTGGCCTCGTTCAAGATTCGATATCTTGGAAAAGAAAACTTTTGGCGTAAAGCCTGTCAATTTTTTAAAATCTCTAATCATATGGGATTGGTCGAAGTAATCCAGATTATATGACAGACCAATTTTTTTCCCGTCTTCCAATTGACTTTGAATAGCTGTGCGGAATCTAATTATTTTTTTAAATTGGGAGGGTGTTTTACAGATATGCTGATCAAAATGCTTGTTTATTGTCATTCTTGAACGTCCTGTTTTTAATGAGAATTCGGCCATGGATTGATTTAGGTTCGCTTTATTTAACATTTCGGAAATCACGTTTTCTAGCAAGGCATTTTCAAAAAAAACTAATTTCGAGAGCCAATAAGCTTCTAAGGCCTTTATTCTTTCGCAATGGTCATCTATCGAAAGAATGGAGCTCATCGCATCTTTATAATCCGTATAGGGATTAAAATCGGGAAACGTTCCATGGCTATAATATCTTAGATCCTCTGGTATGAAAGCATTTATCCCAAGGGGTTTAAAGTAGGTGGTGATTTCGTTTATTTTTCCTTCATAACAGATGAGAACGGGGTCATTAAAGTTACATACGAGGTTAGTTTCTATCGGGTTAGATGGACAGTGTTTGGTCACCAATTTATTTCCATTTATCGCAGTTTGGGTTTGCTGACTTATGGTAACAATCGTGTAAATACTAGGAAATGTAAAATATACTGTAGATTTTTCCTCTGCAGTTTTTTCAAGTATATAAAAGCATTCGATATGTCTTTTGAGAAGCACATGATCAGGTTTATAGATTTTTATTGTCATTTTTATAATAATATCAAAAGTGATAAAATCTAAATGTTATTGACTTGGCATAGATGAATTTGGTTTGACTTTTTACTTGGTATCCTGCTTAGCGTTTCAGGATTGACCCCAAGGTAGGATGCACTATGAAAAGTGAAATGCGGCTATATGAAAAAGGCAATTGGTTCAGAAAGTAAAGGTAGCGCCCGTTGGCGTCTAATAGTAAAAAAGAGCTTTCGCGACGGAACTTTTTGATATATAGTTTTGTATCGAGCGCTTCCCGCTCGGACGCAACCAATGTAAGTAGTTGACTCTGGTTACTATAAAAAAAGTCTAGTGAACGATCAGGCATGGTCATTTCTTTTTCAGATAACGATTAATCATGGGGCGAAAATCTATTTTGGAAGAATTCTGAATATGCTCTGTTAATACTGATATCGGAAATTCATCCAATGTTTTGAAATTAATGCAGCCTTTTTGGAACTTTGCTTTGGGCAACTTTGATTTTAGTTCTGCCATTAATTGTGGGTTAGTATACATCACCAAGGAATGGAATGAAATATAATTCTTTGCAAGCGTTAGCCCATATTTAAATACCCCTTGTTCGTTGAAGCTGATTGCATTGGGATTTGACATGAATTTTTCGAAGCTCTCGGAAACAGCGCTGTCATTTTCTGCTATTGTTTTTCGGAATTGACCAATTATTTGTTGCTCACTGTCTGAGAGTGTACCGATATACTGATCTATTTCCATTAATTTTTTGTCGTCCATAAGGCCTGTAATTGTGTTCTAAAAATATTCAATTTTCTTTGATTTAGATGCAGATATCCTTAAAAAGATTCGATGGGTGATCACAAATAGTGTCTTCAATGAAATTATTTTTGATTTTACCCCGTATGACCTGCAATTTGTTTATAACTTAATGTGATTAATCAAATTATAAAGTTCGTATTTCTTGGGACAAGAATGCGTGTATTACAAATTGTAACAATTATTAAAATTACAAACAAAATTATGAGAAAATTTATCATGATGATTTCAATCGGAACCAGTTGGATTAATGAGTTGTCAGAAACCAATTCAACTGGAATCTGCGGGATCGTTGAAAGCAAAAGCGAAAGCTGATTTAAACAGTGTCGGTAATACTTATTATGTTGACCCAAGCAGATAATGGACTGAAGTTTAACAATAATTGTTTATTTCCGTCGAGCACATTTACGGCGTTAAATTGGGGAACGACAGTTCGTAGCAATAATTTCTATGAGGATCCTGTATTTGTTAATCCTATAGGCAGAAACGGGCTTGACGCTGCAAAAGGGTATGACGTTGGTGCAGGTTGTCATGTCGTCAATGCAGGTGTTTTTATCAATAATAATGGTGGACAAGATTTCGCTGGCAGTACGTTGCCTTCTGGCAATCCGGATGTTGGGGCATTTCAGCATGCTTTTATTGCTAACGCGGGGAGTTCTCTTGCATATGCCTATGTCCGTAATGGCACTTAATTGCTGAAGTAGCATTTGAAAATTAGTCCCGAGCGGAATATGCAAACGCAGATCTAGCCTATTCGTCACACTACAGCCAGTTTTTTTATGTAAAAAGGAATATCGCTTACAGAAGGAATATTATTTCGTAAATTCATCCTATGGAGCAAACAATAATGATTTGAATTGCTTCTTATTACTAGAAAGGAATGCATGAAAAGCACGAAACGAAATAAAGGTTTTCTATTCAAACAATATGACGAGCCGTTTCTAACGCCTTTTGATAAATTATTTGATATTTTCAAAGAACTGATTACCCATACTTCAGGTGATTTCGATGAAGCCATTGATTGGTTAAGGCAATTGGATAAAGAGTTTAAACTCACGACGCCAGATTATACTATAGACGACTTCATTGCTGATTTGAAGGATAAAGGATATATCAAAGAAAGGCTAGAATCTACCGGTGAGGGTGGGCTGGATATTACATCAAAGCTGGAAAAGGCGCTGAGGCAGCATGCCTTGGACCAAATTTTTGGAAAAATGCGAAAAGGAAGGTCGGGCAATCATAAAACCAATCACCAAGGACGCAGTGACGAAAATATGGGCGATTTCAGGAACTATCAGTATGGAGATGGCCTGGATAAAATAGTTCTGACCGAGAGCTTAAAAAACGCACAGATCAATCACGGTGTAGGTGAGTTTGCTCTAGCGGAAAATGATCTGGTTGTTGAGGATACCCAGTTTAAGTCACAGATGAGCACGGTGTTGATGATTGATATCAGCCACAGCATGATTTTATATGGAGAGGATCGGATTACACCTGCGAAGAAAGTCGCAATGGCTTTATCGGAGCTGATCCTAACACGTTATCCGAAAGACTCACTTGACGTCATCGTGTTCGGTAACGACGCCTGGCCTATTGCGATAAAAGACCTTCCTTACCTGCAGGTTGGACCATTTCATACCAACACGGTCGCTGGATTAAAATTAGCGATGGATTTGCTACGGCGGAAACGCCATGCGAATAAGCAGATATTTATGATAACCGATGGAAAACCGAGCTGTTTAAATATGCCGGACGGTACTTATTATAAAAATCCTATGGGGCTCGATCCGTTTATCACCAGTAAATGCTATAGTATGGCGGCGCAAGCTCGAAAGCTGGGAATACCTATTACCACTTTTATGATTGCCTCAGATCCTTATCTGCAGCAATTCGTCGACGAATTTACAGCTTCAAATCAAGGGAAAGCTTATTATACAGGACTTGGAAATCTAGGTGAAATGATTTTTGAGGATTATGAAGAAAACCGTAAAAAAAGAATACGATAAGAATATATGGATTACACGAAGATTACAACATTTGGTGCATTAAAAACTTCGGGTTATAAACCTAAAACAATAAAAGAAGAATTGCGTCAGAATCTGATTACAAAAATAAGGAAAGGTGAAACAGTGTTCACCGGCGTGCATGGTTATGAAGATACAGTTATTCCAGAACTTGAAAGAGCTATTCTTTCCAAGCACAATATTAATTTTCTAGGTCTCCGTGGTCAGGCAAAAACACGTCTAGCTAGACTTATGGTCAATCTGCTGGACGAATATGTTCCGGTGGTACAGGGGTCAGAGATTAATGATGATCCGTACAATCCGATATCACGTTATGCCCTAGAGCTATTAAAGGAGAAAGGCGATGAAACGCCGATCGGCTGGCTTCATAGAAATGATCGTTTTGCTGAAAAACTTGCCACTCCTGATGTAACTGTAGCCGACTTGATCGGTGATGTGGATCCGATCAAAGCAGCAAATTTAAAATTGAGCTATGCAGACGATCGTGTGATTCACTTTGGCATGATTCCAAGAGCAAATCGCTCCATATTTGTCATTAATGAACTGCCTGATCTTCAGGCGAGAATTCAGGTGGCACTTTTCAATATCTTACAAGAGGGAGATATTCAGATTCGTGGTTTTAAGCTGCGCTTACCCTTAGATGTGCAGTTTATATTTACTGCGAACCCGGAAGATTATACCAATAGAGGAAGTATAGTGACACCTCTAAAAGATCGTATAGGATCACAGATATTGACACATTATCCGGCATCAGTTGAGATAGCAAAGGCAATTACTGCGCAGGAGGCCAATCTAGAAGCGGCTCAGAAGGATCAGATATATGTTCCTGAGTTGGCACGGGAATTAATTGAGCAGATAAGCTTTGAAGCCCGAAATAGTGAATATGTTGATGAAAAAAGTGGTGTGAGCGCTCGTATGAGCATAACAGCTTTTCAAAACCTATTGAGTACCGCCGAATTGCGCATGCTTAAAAACGGGTCGCAAGCAACCGCAGTGAGATTGGGTGATTTTATGGGTATTATACCTGCAATAACTGGCAAGGTTGAGCTTGTTTATGAGGGCGAGCAGGAAGGAGCCGATATTGTGGCATTGCAACTGATTGAAAATGCTATAAAAAGCATCTTTCCCGTCTTATTCCCAAAAATTGAGAAGCTGGAAAGAGAGAGCGATCGTTATCCTTATGATGATATTGTGCGTTGGTTTGCAGAATCGGAGGGTATTGAATTATCTGAAGAGCTCAGTGATTTGGAGTATTTTAAGGTTCTGGATGACGTAGTACCTATTAAAGCTTTGATTCAGCAATATCAGCCAGAAACGAAATCTGAAGACATCCATTTTTTAACCGAATTTGTGTTATGGGGGCTCACTTTAAACAATAAACTAAGTAAATATAGGATTGGAATGGGACTGCAGTTTCAGGATAACTTTCAAGGATATCTAAGAAACAATTTGTAAGTATTATCATAATGCTATTTAATTTCTCAAGATAGACTACAGATTCAGGCATAGGAAGTGTCAGCTGTTGAGTATATTTGATCAATCGAAAATAGTTGGGTTAATTAAAAAATGTGGAACGACTATGTCGTTCCACATCATGTTTTTCATTGTAGTATTGTAGGATCTTTACAGTATTTTTATTGAATCGATTAGGAATTAAAATGTTGAGACATGGATCGTTATCCAGTTCAGCAGTTACCTCTATCGAATCAATTCTACTTATTTGACAAATGTAACTCAGATTAGATGCAGAAAGAATATGAAAATCATCCTTTTTTATGTGAAAATGGGAATATTTAATTTGTATGTAAAAACTAAACCCTAACCCTTTTTTATCAGGATCTCTTTTAACAAATATCGCGTTCCCTATCAGTTTACGAATTAATGCACTTGTATTGGGTTCAAAAGCGACCGTGTTATTAACATGAAATACTATGTTTTTAGAATCTCTATAAACTAATTATGGAAATCTTAGTATTGTGTCAGACATACAGTGAGGCATTAGAGAACGCTGGATGAACAGAATTTGGACGAATATGGTTTTACTACTATAAAATAGAGTTGATTTCTTCTTTAAACTTTAGTACCTTTAACTTGGCCTAGTCAGATCTCAAAATGGTTCATAATGATTGGCATGTCCGAAAAAAATGAGAAAAATGGTCTTTATAGTTTTATTTATCGTGGCGGCAGTCGGAGCCGGTGTAGCCTATTATTTATTCACCAATGGTAACGTTAAAGTAGATATGGGATTGAAATCATCCACTATCCATGAATTTAAAGTCAACGGACTGGACGGCTCAACCATAAACTTTGCGAAATATAAAGGTAAAAAGATTCTTATTGTGAACACCGCTTCCAAATGTGGATTTACTCCGCAGTACGAGGGGCTTGAACGTCTATATAATAAATTCAATGATAAGCTAGTTATTATAGGCTTTCCTTCAAATGATTTTTTAGATCAAGAACCAGGTAAGGACGCTGAAATAGCAGCATTTTGTCAACGAAATTACGGTGTAACTTTTCCGATGGCAGCAAAGATTGATGTGAAAGGGAAGCGACAGGCGCCTATCTATCAGTGGTTGACGAATAAAAGGCTGAACGGTGTAGAAAGTTCAGCAGTCTTATGGAACTTTCAGAAGTATTTAATTGATGAAAATGGCAAGCTCATAAAGCATTTTTCACCAAAAACTGACCCAGAGGATAAGGAAATTATATCTCTACTCGATTAAAAAGGGACTCTCATTCAATTTGGGAACTCAATCAAAAGATCCTGTGAATTAAAATGTATACCATATATTGTAGCTCATAACATAGCAGTTTTAATTATCTCTACGATTTTCTGCTATAATCCTAGATTTATGGAACTCTATTGCGTGGAACATGTTCTATGGCTCTAAACAGGGGTTAATATAAGATGAACTGCCTTTTTAGTGGTATTAGCTACTATTTTGTTTTTTAAAAAACAAAGCAATCATTATTCGCAAGAACAAAATTTATATTCGTGCATCCCTCTCGAGAAATAACTTAATATCTTTGTAAGAGAACACGAAGGAATAATCGACGACTAAAAGAGCAATATTTGCTAGTGGTCATAGCAAGTGTTAAAAATGGGAAAAATCATAGTAAAATTTTGGTTGGTCAATGTGCTGATAAGTATTCTGCTATTTATCTTATATCGACTCGTTATTGAAGAAAAAAATACGGTTGATACTGGATTTCTGAATACTATTATTGTTATAATGGACATTATTGTCAATCTTGTTTTTTCAGTGGTCTACCTTTTCGCCATAGTATTGTGTTCTTTACTGTTTTTTCTAAATCGTATAGAAAAAGTAAGGAATAGTAAAACATTATGCTTTTTGGTTTTCTCAGGAATACCAGCTATATGCTTCGTAATATTAATTGTTCATATATTGGTGCAAGTCTGCTACTATAATATGGCAATTGAACCTTTAAAAACGCTTCTCTTGTTCGCGTTTATTTACCTGGCCTGTACCATTTTAGAATTTGTTGTCTTTAGAAAAGTAATCGAAAAAGTGAAATGACTTACTATTTAAATAATGGTCATAAACAATCCATATGCCCATGAAATATATTGGAATAATACTGTTGCAAGCTTTAATTTTTTTATTGGGTTGCCACGCTAAGTTATATGGAGATGTTGGTAAAGGCGCAAGCTTATATTGCTTTACATGGTGATGTATATCGCTGTTCCATATCCGGAGGATAAGATAATAAAGAGGAAGGATTTCAAATCCTTTACCAATTATGACTATGGCAAAAAGGAGCATATCGTCAGACAGCATGAGATAGGATTGTTTAACAAGTATATGAAAAATGAACAATAACAAAAAGTCGATTTATAGTGCTCTTATTGCAAATCTTCTGATCGCACTCACCAAATTTCTAGCAGGATCTTTTACAAACAGTTCTTCCATGATTTCGGAAGGTATCCATTCAACAGTCGATACTGCAAATCAGATACTGATATTATATGGACTAAAACGTAGTAAAAAGGCACCGGATCAGTCGCACCCCTTTGGCTATGGAAAGGAGCTTTACTTTTGGTCTTTTGTCGTTTCTATTCTGATATTCGGTTTGGGGGGAGCGTTGTCTATTTATCAGGGTGTTCTTCATATACGGAATCCGCAAATGATGAAGGATCCTTTTTGGAATTACGTTGTTTTAATCCTATCGCTTATTTTTGAGGGGACTTCCTTTATCATTGCGATGAAAGCATTTAACAAGACCCGGAATGGCATGGGCTGGTGGAAAGCTATGATTAAAAGTAAAGACCCTTCAAGTTTTCTTGTCCTCTTTGAGGATGGGGCAGCTGTGGCGGGGCTTATTACCGTCATGATTCTGATGGCCTTAAGTCATGCACTGCAGATTCCTGAATTAGACGGATTGGCATCCATAATTGTCGGTTTACTATTGGTTTTCGTTTCCTTTATCCTTGCTAGGGAAAGCAGAAGTTTACTCATGGGCGAAGGCATTGCTTCTGAAACAAGAACTGAAATTGCCAGACTGGTGGAACAAGATGTTTGTGTGATAAAAACAAAAAACATTTTATCTACTTACCAGTCACCCGAGGACGTTGTATTGATGCTTATTATCGATTTTAAGGATCACTTGGATACTGAAGATATTAATGAGGCGATAAATCGGATTCGTACAACCATAAAAACCAAATTTAAATTTATACATTATGTAATTATACAGCCCGAATAAATAGGATTGGATGTACCCTTTATATCTTATGTAAAGTATATTGCAAACTGGTTTTACTTTGCCTAGGCATATTGGCGCAGTAGAATCACTAGAACGAGCTTTATACGCCTGATTGCTCCTAGGCACGGACTGCATAATTTTGCCTGGACCAATTAAACGATCCCTCTGTTTTTTTCGAGTTTATATTTTTGCGATTTCTCCATTAACTCATACTCTCTTTTTGCATTTATAAGAGTCGTTTCACCTGCTTGTTGAGATGACAAAAGAATCCGCCTAAATAGCTTTTACGCTTACAATCTGGAAGGTCATATTGCTTAGATCGAATAGTAACTGATCAGCTACGAATTCTAAGTGATTGGCGACAGATATTTAATCATCATTTCAGTCATTGAATGTGTCTCTATTTTTATAGTCGTATTCAATATTATGCCAAGAAAGCATATTATGGTTTAACAAATAAAGTTAAAAACAATGAAAAAATTAATGATGAGTAAGCAGGGTTTGGTCACGCTAAAATTTGCTAGATCGGCTAGGACATTTGCAATAGCAGTCGAAAGAAATTCAAAATTGAAAATATCTAGTTATCATATCGCCAAAAATATGGTTGATGTTACATAGTAAACCACGGAAGCAAATACGGTATCGTCACTTTAGACTTCGTAAATAACTTTTCTTCAACTAGGGGTTGTGCGATCTTTTTTAGTAATGCACGATTTGTTTGAAATCAAATAACATTTTATTCAATCTTTTACGACAAATAAAAGCGGTGCTTAGGCCCGTTATTTAAAATACAAATTATCATGTATAAATATTATATATTTTTTTTAGTTCTATTCCTTTCTAGGTTATCGTTTGCGCAGCGGATTCACGCCGTTTACGAATACATACCATCTGCAATGGCTACTTTTAAGGAAAATGTTTATTATGATGGAACGGTGAAGATCGCTGTTCGGGATTCGACTCCACAGCAGATTCAAGTACTTGATAAGGATGTGGACGATGAAGTAGCGCCTTCATATTCTATCACAATTGGTTCCGGCAAGAAGTTTAATAGGGTCGTAATGCATCAAAATAATGCCAACCAACAGTTGGAAACCCGTTCCATTCAAGGGGTCAATTATCTAGTGACTGACAAATTTCCGTTATTAGAATGGAACACAGCGTATGGCGATGTTGATACTTTGGGTAAATATGTATGCCACAAGGCGACAGCATCTTATCGGGGAACGACCCTGGTAGCTTATTATACAAATGCCATTCCTGTACCTGTAGGGCCATCGAAGTTTGGCGGTCTACCAGGAATAATTGTTATGCTCTATAATGAAAGCGCTAATCCAAACTACTGGTATCTAAAGGAGGTCAACTACCCTTATAGTGGACGTATCCCAATTGATGATAAGTATATACATTCCTTGAGCAAATTGAGTCTTGAAGAGTTTGTTAAGAAAGAAGACCAATTTAACGAAGAGCATATGCGTATGCTATATAGTAAAATGCCAATGATGGAGGGGGTTAGTGTAGAGAAGCAAAAAGTTAGAGGCGGTGTAGAACAAGTTTATGAATGGGAACATCAATAAGCAGATAGCGACCTTATTTAGTATTCTATTATTCGCTATAGCAACTCGTGGTCAGGTCGCTATCCATGGAAGGATTTGGGCTGCAGGAAAAGCTGTGGGAGGAGTCCGTATTGAACTACGGGGTGATGGCGATAACAAAATGTTGGCATATACGTTCAGCGACGGGCAGGGAAAATATAATTTGCAAACTGTGCGGAGTGGACCATTCTCTTTACTGTTCACTGCACTCAGCTTTAAGCCCGTCTCGCTACCTATCGTGGCATTGCGGGCAGATACGTTGATCGATGTTCAGTTATCGGCTGGAGGTGTGGAGCGATTGCAAGAAGTAATAGTCCATTCCAAACGTCCTTACCGTCTAGGGAAAGATACCATTGAGCTTGCAGTCAAATCGTTTCTGCAGGGGGACGAACGTACCGTAGAGGATTTACTTAAGAAGATTCCGGGTATTCAGGTCGGGACCGACGGCAGCATCAAAATAGGAGATAAGGAGGTGCAAAAAGTAATGGTTGAGGGGGACGATTTTTTTGAAAAAGGCTACCGTTTGCTAACGCAGAGCATGTCTGTTAGGCCCCTAAAAAAAATTCAGATTTTGCAGCGATATTCTCATAATAAACAACTTAAAGGTATTGAAAATTCGGACAAGATCGCACTAAATTTGGAATTGGAAGAGGATAGTAAGGCACAGTGGATGGCGTCTTTAGATGCTCAGATCGTTCCGATTGGACCCAAATATCATCAGGCTAGTGCCAATTTGATGAACTTCGGAAAAAAAAACAAGTATTATTTATTGGGAACTACCAATAACAATGGATTTGATGCCGTCAGCAGTATTAATCACCTGATTCAATCTGGATCGCCTCATGAACCAGGCCAGATCGGTGTGGGAATAACAACACCCACCTTGATAGACAATACTCCAAATATTCCTGGATTTGATCACAAGCGGACCAATTTCAATAATGATAAATTGCTCTCGTTAAATACCATTTTAAATCCTACAGCGCAGCTAAAGATTAAATGGCTCGGTTTTGCAAATCCTACCAAAAAAATATTTTATCGAAATACGGTGCAAGACTATCATCTACAGGATAATCAATTTACCAATACCGAAGATCACCAGTTTAAGAGAAAAATCGATAATTATTTCACAAAACTGGAGCTCCAATTTGAGCCTCACAAGGATGCAATATTGACCTATACAGGTACCCTCGGTTCCCTTGGTAAAATTGATCTCGGTACATTAGTATTCAATGGTGTCCAAAGTGAGGAAAGGACCAAAAGCAATGGTTACGTCACCAACCAAAATATAAGTTATAGTCACAAATTTTCTAATCGTGACGTACTAGTTAGCTCATTACGCTGGATTAAGCAGCAGACGCCAATAGATTATAATATTAATAAATTTTATTATGAAGACCTCTTTGGAGTTAAAGACATCTATGCGGTGCAACAGCACATTGCGAATAATTTAATGTACATAGGTGCCACCACTCATTATGTAAGCCGTAGAAGTAATGGCGATTTTTTTCAACTAGCCTTCAATATGGATTATCAACAACAGCAGCTCAACACCGAATTGAAATTGCTGTCTAATCCAACAGGTTTAGGTGATTCAGTATCCTCTCCTTCGGGATTTTCTAATGCAATGGATTTTAACGTTTTTCAGACTAACATTAATACCAAATATACTTTTAAACGAGGTCTATGGGAATTAACGCCACGTTTGGAGGTTGGTATGGTACAAAACATATTGATAGATTTTGGAAAATCAAAAAGTAAAAATAACGTAGTGCTTTCTCCTGGATTGTCGGGTAAATGGGGGCTTCATGAAAAAGGGCGATTGGAAGCAGACTTTTATTTTCAGCAACAGAATGCTACAAGCACTCAACTAGTTCCCAATTACTATACAACAGGTGTACGTAATTTTATCCGGGGAATGGATAATCTTGCTGCTCTAAGTAGTTCAGGTGCATCGCTAACATATACTTATGGTAGTCTGACAGATCGTTTTTTTGCCAATTTCTCTGCCGGACATCAAATTTTGTTTGATTATGTGGGTATATCAAGCAGACTAGATCCGAATTTCAGCCTTGTTCAACAGGTGTTACTTAAGGATAAAAAAAGCAGCTATTTTAAGGGCGACTTTAATTATTATCTGAGAGCTGTACATGGAAATTTTCGGTTAGATCTGGGAATGAATGCTACAGATTATGCAAACCTTGTAGAAGGAGTGGGCAGCCGTCGAATCCGTGCAGCAAGTTATGATTATGGACTATCGTTTAGAAGCGCGTGGAATTCTAAATTGAATATCTATATGGGGTATACCCTTCAGCACGTTAACTATCGAACAGAAGGTAAACTTATACTAAATAATAGCCGGGGGTTCCTGAATGTATTTTTCAGCATGTCGAAAAATATTCAGTGCAATTTAAAAAATGAATCTTATCGCTTCGGAAGTTTAATGGGGAAGAGATCCAAGATCTATTGTTTTTCGGATTTCACTTTATCGTATGAGATGAAAAAGCACAGAACGAGATTTAACATTATAGCAAAAAACATTTTTAATACGAAGTTTTTTAGAAATGTTGAGCTGACTGATATGTACAATTCTAGCACTGAATACAGACTATTGCCAGGATACATCAGTTTTGGCTTAGACCTTAGCTTTTAAAATTTACATTTGGTATTTTAGAGGAATTGAGAAATGCGCCATTTGATTTTTACAATCAACAGATTATCAAAATCAAATGGCATATTTTTTTATAATTAAGAGCTGCATGAAAGCGTAGAACATCCTGCGATATTGTCGTAGATGGGCGGACGCTTGACAGAAAACTCTGGAAATATTTCTTGATATGGTTTTTCTAAAGCTTGTGTTAGTTTTAATAACATTGCTGTGTTTCCATTACTGATTTCTTCAATACATTGGTAAAGTAAATAGTTTCTTAGTATGAACTTCGGATTTGTTGTTCTCATTAATTCTAGTGACTCTGCTTTTGAAATTGAATTTAAACGCAAACGGTATTGGTACTGGTCAATGAAATCTTTTAGTTTTTTGAGCTTTTCTTCATTCAGAGCAGTGTATGTAATGGGACTGAAATGATCTTTAACATCAGTATCTGCTTTTATTTGTTCCAATTGATTAAAGAATAAGGTGTGATCCATTTCAAGGTCTTGCATCAAGCTTTGCCAGTTTGAGAAAAATAATTCGTCTTCTTTTATGAACTCATTAAATCCAAATTTTTTGCAAAGCATTTTGTTATTGGCCTCTGAAAAATATACACCAAAATTGCTCAATGAATTTTCAAGAAATTTTTCATCATTGATGACGGGGTGGAGGGCATTTGCTAGTTTCCATAAATTCCACTGTCCGATCTGTGCCTGTTTACCGAATGCATATCGCCTTCCTGGCAGATCGGTAGTGTTTGGTGTGAAATTTAAATTATATTCATCCATCATTGCATAAGGGCCATAATCGATCGTCAAGCCCAAAATAGACATGTTATCTGTATTCATTACGCCATGTACAAAACCGACTCTCAACCATTCTACTATTAGGTCTGCTGTGGCTCTACATACAGTTTCAAAAAAATCTTTATATTTATGAGGGGTAGAGGAAACTATAGTGGGGAAGTAATTATCAATAGTAAAATCAAGCAGATCTTGTAATAACTTGTGTTCGCCTTGAGCAAATAGGAATTCAAAATGGCCAAAACGAAGGAATGTGTCTGCGGTTCTTACAACTACCGCCCCTTTTTCGTATTGTGGATTTCCGTTATACATAATATCCCGTATTACATCTTCTCCGGTAAAGGAAAGGCTTAATGCCCTCGTTGTAGGGACACACAAGTGATGCATAGCTTCACTCATCAGGTACTCGCGTACAGAGGATCTTAATACTGCCCTTCCGTCTGCACGTCTTGAGTATGGCGTCTCACCAGCACCTTTCCATTGGATTTCCGTTTTTTTGCCCTTAAGATTGATGATTTCTCCTGCGAAAATTGCTCTTCCGTCACCGAGTTGACCGGCCCAATTACCAAATTGGTGCCCTGCGTAAGCTGTCGCATACGTCTGAATATTTTGGGGTAGTTGAGAGCCCACAAGAAAGTTAAGATCTTTTTCTTCAAATTCTCCAAGACCTATTTCCTTCGAAAGAGCCTCATTAAAAGCAATTAGTTCGGGTTTTTCAAATCCTGCTGTTTCAGTCGTGGCAAATAATACTTTTGGCGTAGCTCTCGGTAAAGGGCTATTGGAAAAATCGCCAGGAAATCTTTTAAGGAAAGGTTGTGTGATCTGTTCAATATTCATACCTCAAATATATTAATTATTAAAGAAAAGACTATCCAATAGTAAGAAGGCCTTACATTTTTTAGAATAATAGAAAGTGAATTATTGGTTAATTCTATTGTCAGTTCTATAATTTACTACTGTTTCTTTTTTGATAAAATAAAAGCAGAGACAATTACGAAACTATTCTTTCGGTTTGAATGTTATCTTTCCGTAAGAAACGATAGTAAAATTTAGCGAGTTATGAGTCTACAAGTTGATAGTGTCGTCAGAGAGATAGAAAATTATGAAGGTAATTTTCATAAGGACGTGATAGAGGGTTTAAATACTTATCCCAAGAAATTATATTCAAAATATTTTTATGATCCTATCGGCGACCGGCTTTTTCAGGACATTATGCAGATGCCGGAATATTATCTGACAGACTGTGAACTCGAGATTTTTAGCACAAGAACATCGCAGATAGCTGAGCTCATCAACTCTGATCATTCTGCTTTCGACCTCATTGAACTGGGGGCTGGTGATGCGCTTAAATCAAGTCATTTATTACGACATCTTAGTAAAAGTGATATTGATTATTCTTATATGCCAATAGATATATCAGGGAATATCCTTAAAGTATTGTGTGAAAAATTATCCAAAGAAATTCCAAACTTAGACACTGTTCCTTTGAAAGGCGAATATTTTGAGATGCTGAATGAGGCAATGAAAATATCCGAACGTCGAAAAGTAGTTTTATTTCTAGGGGGAAACATTGGTAACATGGATATGGAAGAAGCACAACTTTTTTGTGCTGAAATTCGTCGTAGATTGAGTCCCGGCGATTTATTTATTATTGGTTTTGACTTAAAGAAAAATCCTCACACCATTCTCTCTGCATACAATGATAAATCTGGAATCACTTCGGCATTCAATATTAATTTACTTAACCGAATAAACAGGGAGCTGGGCGCAAACTTCGATACACAATATTTTCAGCATTACCAAACTTATGATCCTATCTCTGGAGCTTGTAGAAGCTTTTTGGTCAGTCTAGCAAACCAATATGTACACATTAAAGGAGATTCGATTTTTTTTAAGGAAAATGAATTGATTGACATGGAGATTTCACAGAAATATTCGCTTGAAGAAATTCAACGTGTTTCTTCTTTGGCTGGGTTTGAACTGCTGGTAAATTTGGATGATGATAAAGGTTGGTTTGTGGATTCCATTTGGATGGTAGCGTAATTATAATCGGTTATGAAAAATATAAATTCAGCATTTAGCCTAGTGCCACAAAAAGAAGTGTTAAATGCAAGGTATCTTACTATAAGAGGCTATTCTGAAGAAATCTGCCAACCGTTGGAAATTGAGGACTATGTAGTTCAGCCAATAGTTGATGTTAGTCCTCCAAAATGGCATCTTGGGCATACCACATGGTTTTTTGAAACCTTTATATTGATTCCTCATTTGCCAAATTATCAAGTTTTTGATGACGAATACAACTTTGTTTTCAACAGCTATTACGAAACAATAGGTTCCCGTGTGATTCGAACGGACCGAGGTAATCTCAGTAGGCCATCAGTAGGAGACATCTATAATTACCGCCGATACGTTGACAAGCATATGATCGAATTTTTGGATGGGGGATTTTTGACACAAAATCTTGTTGGTATCTTTGTCTTGGGTTTGAATCACGAACAGCAACACCAAGAATTGCTGCTCACGGATATAAAATATATATTAGGGCATAATCCTCTTTTTCCTCCCTATAGCAAAGAAATTACGTCACCCGAATGCAAGAATTACGACAGAGAGTATGTTAGATTTGAGGCTGGAATTTATGAAATTGGATTCGAGGGACAAGGTTTCTGTTTTGATAACGAACTGGGACGGCATAAAGTCTACCTAGATGATTTCGAAATTGAGAATACCTTGGTCACAAATCAGCAGTTTCTTGAGTTCATAAAAGCTGGGGGATATTTAGATTTTCAATTTTGGCATGCAGAAGGATGGGATTGGGTTAAAAAGCATCAAGCAAAAGCGCCTTTGTATTGGCATATGATTGATGGGAAGTGGATGAATTATACCCTGAACGGATTGACGGATATCGACTTAGAGGCCGCGGTTTGCCATATTAATTTCTATGAAGCTGCTGCGTATGCGTCTTGGAGAGGTATGCGACTTCCGACAGAGGCGGAATGGGAAGTCGCAGCCGACCACATTAGTTGGGGAGAACGTTGGGAATGGACAAGTTCGGCTTATCTTCCTTATCCAAAATTTAAAAAAGAGGCGGGTGCAGTAGGTGAATATAATGGCAAATTTATGATTAATCAAATGGTGTTAAGGGGCGCTTCATTAGCTACACCAAAGGGCCATAGCCGCAAGACTTACAGAAATTTTTTTCAAACCGCACATCAGTGGCAGTTCACAGGAATTAGATTAGCCAGATAATATGGTCGAGATCGACTCAGTTTCTAAATCATTTAACGGTAAGGCGGCCGTTGATCACATATCAATAGAAGTGAGAGATGGTGAATTTCTTGTTATTTTGGGTACCAGTGGTTGTGGTAAAACCACTACTTTAAAAATGATTAATAGGCTGATTGAACCTGATAAGGGTAAGATTTTTATCCGAGGTAAAGATATATCCAAAAGGAGGCCGGAAGATTTGCGTAGAGAAATTGGTTTCGTAATGCAGCATTCGGGTCTTTTTCCCCATTATACGATAGCCAAAAATATTGCTGTGGTTCCAGAATTGCTGAACTGGCAAAAAAATAAAATTAAGGATCGTACGGTTGAGCTTCTTAGCAAATTAAATTTAGGAGAGGATCTGTTAAAACTCTACCCACATCAATTGAGCGGAGGGCAACAACAGCGCGTAGGTATAGCAAGGGCGTTAATAGCCAATTCCCCTATATTGTTGATGGATGAACCCTTCTCGGCACTGGATAACATGACTAGAAGTGGCATCCATGCCGAATTCAAATTGTTGGAAGAGATCCGAAGCAAAACTATTGTCTTGGTTACACATGATGTGCCTGAAGCTTTTGAACTTGGACATCGTATCTGTTTGATGGATCAGGGAAAGATTGTACAGATTGGAACACCTAAAGAGCTACTATATAGTCCAGCAAATGAATTTGTGTTTGATTTTTTTTTAGAAAATCGCTTACTGTTGGAGTATAAAGTAACGATGCTACATGAATTAAAAGGAATTATAGCGTTGGATCATTTCATCGATAACTATGGTTTTTCTGAAAACACAGACCTATGGCGTGTTTTACAGGTGTTAAGTGCACGTGCGGATGCCATACTAGACTATGAATGTATGATAGTTGCATTCAACACGTATAGAAAACAGCAGGTGGTATGACGGATCAAACTCTTTGGCAATTCGCACTTGAGCAGCAGGAAAAGTTATTGATACAGATCTGGCAGCATTTAGAACTTACATTTTTATCTCTGACATTTGCCATTCTTATTGGAGTACCTTTGGGAATATTGATTTCGAGGAAAAAGAAATTTGCTGCTATTGTTTTAGCTTTTGCAGGGATTTTACAAACTCTTCCTAGTATTGCATTGCTGGGGTTTCTTATTCCAATCCTAGGTATTGGTCCTATTCCAGCTATTGTTGCACTTATTATATATGCACTTTTACCCATTATTAGAAATACTTATACTGGAATCACTAGCGTAGACCATAGTATCTTGGAATCAGCCAAAGCTATAGGTATGACCGATTGGCAAATACTATTCAAAGTTCAACTTCCCCTGGGTATACCGGTGATTGTCGCCGGAGTTCGGACAGCCGCAGTGATCAATGTAGGCGTCGCAACCTTAGCATCATTCGTTGGGGCCGGCGGATTGGGTGAATTTATCTTTGGTGGTATATCACTCAATAACTCCAATATGATCTTAGCGGGAGCTATTCCCGCTGCATTACTTGCGATACTTTTAGATAAAGGTATCGGATTGCTACAAAATTCAATCGCTAATTTCAGAATTTTTCTAATCTTTATTTTGCCCAGCTTTCTTCTTATTCTTGCTATCCTCTATATAAGAACAAACAGTGTTAATCGGCAGATAAAAGCTGGTTTTACACCCGAATTTATGGGGCGCCAGGATGGTTACTTAGGCCTCCGTAGTGTTTATGGTCTAAAAATAAAACCGCTTATCATTAGCGATGCGATTATGTACAAAGCCGCTTTTGAAAAGGATATCGATCTTATTAGTGGATATTCCACTGACGGTCGCGTCAAAGCTTATGATCTGTTTGCATTGAAAGATGACAGGAATATTTTTCCGCCCTACTTTGCCGCACCGATTGTCAAGGTAGCGACGCTCAAGAAATTTCCACAATTGGAAGAGACAATAAATCTATTGGCAGAGAAGTTCACTGATTCGGTGATGATTAGCCTTAATTATAGGGCTGATTTCCTAAAACAGACGCCTGAAAATATTGCCAAGGACTTTTTAGTGCAAAACAAACTCTATAGACCATCACGCCGAGGTCAGGCTGGTACCGTCAGGATAGGTTCTAAAATTTTTGGGGAACAATACATTTTGTCGGCCATTTATAAAATTCTCCTTGAAGGGTATACCGATTATAAAGTGGAGACAAAGACAGGACTTGGCGGAACCAAAATTTGCTTTGATGCTTTGATACACGATGCCGTAGACTTTTATGTGGAGTATACGGGGACAGGGCTTTTGGTATTACTGCAGCCGGAGCAACAAATTATATCCAATGTGTCCAAAGATCCTGCTGGCACCTATAACTATGTAAAGGGTGAATTTGAGAAGAGATTTGGCATTACTTGGCTAAAACCTCTTGGTTTTAATAATGCATACGCTCTAATGATGCGGCGTTCTCAAGCTGAACAAAATCATATCCAAAGTATTAGCGACTTAAAAAAATACGAATAACCGAAAAAGTAATTCCAACATTTACTTCAAAATGTAAATAATTGAAACTATCAATGCTCTGACATTGTTTCAAGAACATCGCAATATAGCTTATTGTGGTATAAATTAAACTACATAGCTATGAAAATTTATTATGGAGAGGATTGATCAACAAATCCTGGGAGCATTGCACCGTTGACAACAAACACGTTACCTATAAAAAGACTCGCGCTTAATGTCAGGCCACTTTGAGTTAGTGGCTTAACATCGTTATAATTTGATGATAATGGAGTCGAATTGCTTTCAATTGATAGGATGTGATGAATTTAAATTATATTTCTACGTGTTCGAACTATTTGCTTGTTAAGCTTGTTGATAAGTTAAATGAAAAATATTATTATGTTATCTAATTATAAAAACATCATTCAGATCTCTTTATGGGGCATATTTTTGATAAGCTTTGTTTTTACAGGTTGCCGGGACCGCAATACTAAAAATCAGCCGGCAGGGAAAGAAGTCTCTAAAATGAAGGAGCAGGCTGAGAATACAGATTTTACACTTGCGTTCCTTAATGCCCTCTTCTATGAGGAGGATTTTGAGTCCTCTTTAAAATCCCAATTGCAACTCAGTCAAAGGCAGATTGCTGATTTAAAGGTAGCAGCGAGTACAGCTGTGGAAAAACTTAGCGAGGAGGATGAACCTTCCAGTAAATCATTTAAAGAGTCTATAAACCAGGCCACGACTCAAATTGTAAAAATACTCGGTAATCAAAAGGCTGCTCAATTCTTTCATTTTATAACTGCACGTTATAATGATGGAAAAAATACGCTACCAATTGAGCCAAATCATATTCCTGAAGACACGCGTATTATTGTAAATGGACCAGCTTTTCGAATGGATGTATTTCAGCAGGGTAAGCTAGTTAAGACCTACAGTATTGCTATTGGATATCCCGAGTTCCCGTTGCCTACTGGTGTACGTAAAGCGACCAACATCATATTTAATCCTACATGGACACCTCCGGATGAGCCTTGGGTGAAAGGTAAGGTTAGTCCGGGCGAGAAAGTCCCTGCTGGAAGTAAACTAAACCCTCTTGGGCCCATTAAAATTCCCATTGGTATGCCGTCTTTGATCCATGGCGGAAAAGATGTATCCAAATTGGGAGCGTTTGCTTCTCATGGTTGTGTTGGTCTTACGGACGGTCAGGTGCAGGATTTTACAAAATTTTTGTCCTTAGTAGCAGGAAATCCGATTTCGGCAGAGGCAATCGCTAATTACGAAAAAAAGGATACAAAAACTGAAACTGTAAAATTAAAGCAACCTGTATTAGTAGAACTTCGATATGAAACCATTGTTGCTCAGGATGGAGGTTTGCATATCTTTCGGGATGTTTATGAGCGTGGTACAAATACCATTGAAAATGCGACCCGTGTTCTTGATAAATATAATATCAAGCTAGAGAAGCTCAGTGAGCAAGAGCGCACTAGCTTAATGAAAGGTTTGGAAGATATGAATCAGGATGCGCGTGGTAATAAAATTGCCGGCGTTGACAATCCGGAATCATCCTCAACAGGCGATAGTGCAAAAGAACGAGCCGCTGATAAAGAAAGCCGAAAAGACAAAGGCCAAGTAACGAAAAAGGTAGTTGGCCAGAAAGAAATCGTTGTTAGAATTGCAGCATTGAAAGGTAAAGGATATCCACTTCCTGTAGACATTAATTCAGGGAAATAAATAAGTTCTAATTGCTTATTAGCACCCCCATGAAACTTTATGCTACAAGTATCATGGGGGTGTTTACATACCTTTTTATTTAATTTTGACGAGTTCCACACGTCTGTTTTTAGACCTGTTGTCTTCTGAGTCGTTAGCGACCAAAGGACGGTCTGCACCGTAGCCCTTAGCTGATAATCGGGATTTATCAATTTTCTGAGCAATGAGTGCATCCATCACAGCTTTTGCACGATCACTAGAAAGCTTTTTGTTGTGAGCGCTATCGCCAATATTGTCCGTGTGCCCTTCGATTGCGATTTTTAATGAGGGATCATTTTTTAGCGCTTCGGCAATCTGAATGACCAAATCGATTCCTGACGTGGTAATACTTGATTTATCCGTATCGAATGTGATATAAACGATCGATTTACCTGTTTCAGAGAGATCTTTTGTGATTTCATCTGCTGTAATTTTTTTTATCGTTTGTTTGAAATCATTCTCTTGAAGAATATTAAGTTTGGCTCCAGCATTGTTGCACGTATATTGAATAAATATATTACCTTGATTTTTGGTTCTAATAACATAAACTCTGATTTGTTCATCAACATATCCGATGTCACCTTCATCACCTTTGTGTGGATCCTGCTTATTGTATCGATCATACTCTTCCCTTGTAATGGTGCCATCAAAAACTTTTACAGCGCCGATAGACGCTAAATAATCCTCCATGCTTTTTTCAAAATAGCGTTGTGAAAATTGAGTACCTTGCTCATTTGTTATATTTGCTTTATAGAGTCTACCTTCGAATGGTTTCATAACTCCGTTGATGGCAAAATAGCAAACATCAAAGTCTTTTTTAATGGGCTGGTTCATCTCTTTGTAACCTTTTGGCGGAGTAAAAAATGGGAACACGCCGATATCACTCTCTGAGTACGGGATACTTGCAAGATCAAAGCTTGTTGTTGTGTCAATTTTTGTAGGCGCTTCTTCAATCGTTCTTTCCTGTGGAGTTGGCGGCGGGGTATTATCTTTTACCTGTTGGGTGCATGAGGCAACTGCCCATGCAGATGTCAATAAAAGTATTGTGCTTTTCATATTTTCTTTATTTTAGCTGTGGCAAATTTTATGCCTAAAACGTTGACATATTTGTCAATTGGATTGAAATGCGGAGCAATTCTTTTTCTTTTACGCAGCTCCTATTGAAGTCTTTAGGAAGCTGCAGGAGTAAAGTTGTTGAAGCATTTTAGTATAAATTCCTATTATTATGGAATCCGTTTAAGCTCGTTTCTTGTTCATGGTTTTCACTCTCTCTTTTCTCAAACAGTAAAAATAAATAGCAATAAAAATCATCACGTAGAGGTTTGACTGTTGCTAAAATAAATGGAGACAAGGTAATTTATATTAAAAGATTTGGCTATCGTGATTTCGCCAATAAATTGGCTGAAAATTTCTATTTTTAGATCCTCAACCTTATATAGTATAGTTAAGTCAACAAAGATAACCCGCACACAAAAACTAATGGATAAAAGCACAAAAATTATTATCTTTATTTTCTGTATCTTCAAACTGACACTTCATATCATTGCGGGTATACATTCAGGATTTCAGGGAGATGAGCTACTGCATATAGCAACCGGAAACCACCAAATATGGTATGGCAATACGTACATGACTTTCCAGCTTTGCATATGTTTGATAGACTTTACCTGACGCAATTGGATGATCTTACTTTCACTGAAGTAGTATCTGGTCTCTTTTTAGATATCAACCCGATTACATCTATCATGCTACTTCCTACATTTATTTTCATTTTAGGAGGTCAAAAAATAAAACATCATTACCGGCCCTTAGCGACTTCAATTTTATTTTCTGTTCTATTTTTAGCGTATTCTAAAGGCAAAGCCTATTACTTTTTCCCGATTGTTCTAACATTATTGCCATTTGTGGGTGTTTTTTTTGAGCGTATCATTATGCCTCGAAGAAGGTGGTTGTTATATCCATTAGGTTTTATTTTATTATTAGGAACTATGTTGATTCCTTTTGGTCTACCCATTTATTCTTATGCCCACTATATAGATACTATTCACAAATACCTTCCTAAAAACGTGAAAAATGGTAAGGAGGTTCTTCCTATGCAAGAATACATTACAAAGCAAAAGTGGGAAAGTACTATGCAGGAGTTACGATCCGTTTATGACAGTTTGCCTGCAAATGAACAGTCGAACTGTCTCATTTGGGGTAAACATTATTCTCAGGCTGGCGCTATCGAGCTGATGAAGAGTACATACAGGCTTCCGAATGCCTTTTGCTACCACGGTAGTTTCTATAGTTGGGCACCATTTGGACAAATGCCAAAAACTGTAATAGCCATTTGTTACAACGATACCAGCGAAGAGTTTTTTTATCCTTTTTTTGAAGAAATCATTCCTGTGAAAAAGTTATATAGTCCATATGCCAGTAACGAAGGATGGGTGCTACAGACGATTTATATCTGCAAAAAACCTAAACAAAACTTTGACAAATTGAAAGATCATTTTACAACGAGAATATTTGAATAAGCAAACCTATAGATAGGGATGTTATATTTTTTCCAACAATCATTTGTTAATAAATTTAAATCCTCTTTAGTCTTCAAAACCGTATTGTCACAATCTCAAATAGCGATGGCCATTCTGCTATTTCTGATTATGATCACGTCACTGTTATTTTCTTATCCCAAAATAACACTAGAAAAAATTTTTTTTATTTAAATTTAGCTGAATCCAGGTAAGACAACTAATAATCTCGGGCAATGCATACTTCGTATCTACACCTTTTAACATCTAAAAAGAATATTAAGTGTTATTTTTTTATAGCTATTTTTCTTTTATGTACTAATTTGAATCAGCTTTTTGCGCAGAAAACAACTGCTCTATTAAAAGAGAAAATTGAACGAATAATTTCAACGAAGGATATGAGGGTAGGAGTTTCAATTTTAGCAAATGATGGTCAGGATAGCATTTCAATAAACGCTGAAGAGCATTATCCTTTACAAAGTGTTTTTAAACTGCATATTGCTCTCGCAGTGCTCTCAGAAGTAGACAAAGGTAAGTTGTCATTAAACAAAAAGATAAAAGTTACTGAAAGGGAACTTCTCCCTGACTTTTGGAGCCCGCTTAGAGACGAACATCCAAAAGGGGGTGATTTTACGATTAAGAAACTAATCCAATATTCTGTTTCTCAAAGTGATAATGTGGCTTGTGATGTGCTAATTCGCTTGTTAGGCAAACCGAAGACAGTGGAGGACTATTTCAAGAAAAACCATATTATTGATAATTTTGAAATTAACTATACCGAAGAGGATATGCAGTCTAAATGGGAAAATATGTTTCAAAATTGGACAACAGCTAACGCTGCAAGTGAGCTTTTGATGAAATTCTATGCCAATGGAAATAATCTACTATCCCAGCATAGTTATGATTTTGTTTGGAAAACTCTGAGAGAAACAAATACTGGTGAAGACAGGCTAAAGGGAGCTTTACCAAAAGGAACGGTAGTAGCACACAAGACAGGATATTCTGGCAAAAACAGCGAAGGAATTACGGCCGCTTTTAATGATATCGGTATAGTGTTTCTCCCTAATGGTAAGTATTTTATTATCAGTGTTTTTGTGGCGGATTCTAAAGAGAGCAATGAAGTTAATGCACAAATGATTTCAGCTATATCAAAGGCGACTTGGGATTTCTATTTGGAGAAATAAATTGGAGTGTACGAAATTAATGTTAGATTAAACCTGCTTTTAGGAGAATGATTAGGAGATAGATGGATGTTATTCTTGTGCAAAGAAATGAAAAAATCAGCTGTAAACCAATATGTTATCGATAAATTTTCTCATTTTAATTTGAATGAGGAGGAACTTTTTGAACTTAACAAGATTTTAATCTTTAAAAGATTTCGTCGAAAAGAAATTATTTTTTCATATGGCGAACGCGTCACTACAATCGCTTTAATTATTGAGGGCGCTGTATATTCAAGTATCCTACAGCCGGATGGTACCACCCGTATTACCAGTTTGCATTATCCTTCATCTCTGGGAGAAATAATTTTTAATTTTGAAGATTACCTTCAAGACCGACCATCTAAGAAAGATTATCGGGTACAGGATGACTGTTTGCTATTGATGCTGGATATTCCAGCAGTTAAACGTCTGTATGAGCAATTTCCAAGATTTTATCAATTGGAACTAATGATTATTCAACCAAATTTCGTCACGGCACTGAAAAATATCGAGATTCTACAATCAAAAAATGCAGCAGATAAAATAAAACTATTAAAATTTCATGCGCCCGAAGTATTTAAATTATTTCCTTATGGTCATATCGCATCATATCTTGGAATACATCGGAATACGTTCAACAATGTTATATCAATTTTATAACTATTATACGATAAAATGCACAATTTTGTGCATTTTTTTAACGCTATTGTGATGTTAATTTGCTTCATGATTTGTAAAATGACTGAAAACAGTATTGGTATCGCAGTGGCAGATGATTCGCCAATTCATAGAAAGCTCATTTCTATTATTTTAAAAAGGGATCCACGTTTCCATCTTCATGGCGTTTTTAACAATGGGAGCGATTTAATTTTGGCAACCGATCAAATGGATCTCAAGCCTAGTGTATATTTTCTTGATATTTTGATGCCTATTAAGAACGGACCTCAAACTACTATTTTGCTGAAAGAGCTGAATCCGAACGCTTTAATTTTTGGATACACTAGCCTGTTTTGCAGTCCAATGGTGGACCAGATGTATTATAATGGTGCGAAGAAGATATACCAAAAAGGGGAAAAATCTCTTCAGTTAATTTTCGATGAAATATACGAATGCTGTATCTTAGAGTGGGCAGAATGATACCTTCCTTACGGCAGTATCAATATATAAAAAAATACGATCATTATAATTAGATTAGAAAGAAGTATTCGCCGATTGGTTGTGTCCTACCAGATTATGTAACCGTCGAAGACGGGGAGGCTGAAATTAAATTTTGCAAAAAATGAATGTTGTTAAATATGTAAAGGTTTATATGAATTTAATGGATCCAAAAGCGTATATTCTTAACTTGACGAATGGGGCAGACCAAAATAATAGGGGTGGTTTCAATAAAAGCTTTTATCGTTTCATTGCATTTATTTTGATGTTAGTACCGTTAAATTTATTTTCTCAAAATATTGTTAGCAGAAAAAAATACACTTATCAGATTAGAGAAGAGATTGGGGATTTAAATAATGACGGTAAAATGGATAAAATTACCGTTAATATGGATACAACTGATGATTCACAACCGTTGAGATTACAAATATTTCTATCTGGAAATCAGGGGAAGTTAACCTTAGCATTAACTTCAGATCAAGCTATTGAACCGCAATATCCAGTCGAAAACCAAAGAAAGTACAATGGTTTTCAAGTGCCCGATTTTATTATTGAAAAAGGAATTTTAAAAATGTGGCAAGAAATTAAAGGTGGAAATATAACCTATCACTTCAAGTACAATAGAGGTAATTTCGAATTGATTTATGTTGAAAAACTTACTAGTGATATCGCCAAAAGCTATTTTGACGAAAACACGATCTTTACTGAAACTAAATTTGATCTCATACGCGGAATAAGAACCGAAACAGATGAGCACTTTGGATCAGGCAAAGTACTTAGTATACGAAAGAAGACAGTTTTGATAAGGCCTTTGCCAAGATTACAGGATTTCAAATTTTCCGATAAGAATCGATATTGAGGATTGCTCGTTATTTCCCAAATAATTCGACATGTGGAGTGGTTTTTCTTTTGTTTTAGCCGTGATCAGGTAGTTGCATGTTATTTTAAGATATACTGTAAATAATCGAAACTTTTGTGTGAAGGCCAGCGTTACATTAAGTAGCATTGAAATATTGATCATTGAAATATTACATATTCGAATAATCCAAGCGATTATTACAATGTCAATGTTACAAATTTAAAAGCAAAGCAAAATTAATTTTAGAAATTCAAAAAAATTGGAAAATAAAGATCCTTTACCACAGATAAACCATCGATTTGTGTCAAGAGTATGGATAGCCGCAGGCATCATATCGTTTATAGTCGTCGCCCTCCTGCTATCTTGGAAAGCCAATCAGGTGTTCTTGTATACTTTAGCTGGTGCCATCATTGCAATATACTTTCATGGATTTGCAGGTTTAATCGCCCGAAAAACAAAGATATCCCCAAAATGGTCACTTCCACTTTCTATCATTTTGTCGATCAGCTTTTTATTTGGAACTTTTTTTCTAATTGGAGCCCGCGTTACAGGTGAGGTGGTTCAGTTTACCAAAGAAGTTCCTAGCCTAGTAGAAGATGCTAAAAACTTCATCGAAGGCAATAGTAACATAAAACTGATTTATGAAAAAATAGCTTCTTCTAAAATAGTCGAGAAAGCTTCACTATTATTGGGTGGATTTTTTAATAGTACAGTCGGCGTTTTTGGAGATATCTATATCGTACTATTTATTGGAATTTTTTTCACGGCGGCTCCCGACCAATATAAGACTGGCATTGTAAAGCTTCTTCCAGCCGATATGCGTTTACAAGGTAATAATTTGATAGAAAAAATTGTAAAAAATCTCAGGTCTTGGTTAAAGGGAATGCTATTCTCAATGTTCGTTGTGTTTGTACTTACGAGCATTGGACTTGCTATTCTGGGTATAGATTTGTGGCTAGTATTAGCTCTTATTGCAGGGCTATTAAGTTTCATTCCCAACTTTGGTCCGATTATATCGATTATTCCAGCAGCTCTTGTTGCCCTTTCAAAATCCCCATCTACTGCTTTGTGGGTGATTGTGCTTTATTGTTTTGTTCAGCTGGTAGAGAGCAATTTTATTACACCCTTGGTGCAACAGGAATTGATCAAAACGCCCCCCGCCTTAATTATCATTTCGCAAGTATTTGTCGGGATCTGGCTTGGAGCCTGGGGGGTTATACTTGCTACACCAATTTTGGTCATTGTTATGGTGTTGGTACAAGAACTTTATATTAAAAAGCAGGATCAAAGGCAGTCACTTTCTAAATAATATTAAGTCCGTCTCTGCATACTTATAGCAGTACTATCGCTATCGACTAACTTCGGTATTCAGCAAGGTACGGGAGCAAAAAAAATCGCTCGTTAAGCTGAGGCGACGAGCGATTTGAGATTTAGATTGGAGAGTTTTAATCCAATAGACCATATACACGGACATAATCTATTTCGAACGTTGCGGGGAATATTGTATCATCTACGCCCTCTTTGCCGCCCCAGTTTCCGCCGACAGCGAGGTTAAGTAACCAATGGAACTTTTGGTCAAAAGGCCATTCTTTGAAGCTCCTATTTTGATTGACAAAGTGAAAGATCTCTTGTCCATCAATGAAACCTTTTATATATGTCGGTGTCCAGTCTACACGATAGCTGTGAAATTCTTCAGAAACACCAGACACCTTTTTTTTACTCGTTTTCTGTGTGTTTATGCTATGATTATAAGCTTGGGTATGCACCGATATATGCACCATATCCTGATCGTATCCGACATGTTCAAGTATATCTATTTCGCCCGATTTAGGCCAATTACCATATTTCATATGAGTAGGAAGCATCCAGATCGCTGGCCAGGTACCAATCCCTCTTGGCAATTTTGCACGCGCCTCAAATCTGCCATACTTGAAGTCTCCTTTATTCTTGCTGGTCAGCCGTGCAGAGGTATAGGGGGTGTCCTTTTTATTTCCTTTTCTCGCCATAATCTTAAGGACACCGTTTTCCACGATGGAATTTGATGCTGAAGCCTCCATGTAATACTGCTGTTCATTGTTGCCCCAGCCGTTGTACAAAGAACCGACATCATAAGACCATTTGGTTTTATCTGGCAATCCTGAGTAATTAAATTCATCAGCCCATATTGGTGTTGGCGAAAAATGATAGGTTATCTCATTTGCTTTACCTGAATTTGACTTGACAAAAAAGGGGATGTTGGCGGTCGCTACCTTGTTATTTCCATCGTTTGCATAGACGAAGAGCCGATAGGCGCCTTCTAGAGGAGGAGCCGTCAAGAGTGTCCTGTCAACTGCATTATTTTGTATAAAGCCACTTAATCCCTGCGGACGCTCTTCACGGTCGCCACCTTCTTTAAGGTCTGTGCTTTCTTTGAGAAGCTCCCAACGTATCTGTAATTTATCGCCGTCGGGATCATGTACAAAGGCTTCTATAGGGTAGGATTTACCGGATTCAAGGTAGATAAAATCTTTTGCATGCCTATGATTCAATAATAGAGAGTCTAACTGCGGGGCCCGATTACGGGGCCATTGGGCCGACCAAAGGTACTGCATAACATCGACAACCTCATTTTCCTCACCTTGCTCTGTGAATAATCCATACCATGTTGGTGTACGTTCCTGTTTTTGTCCCCACAAAAAGACATAAGAGCCCAGACAGTTTTTATCTTGTCCGATAGCGGCTTCGTATCGGCTTTTGTAGACTTTCGCTTTTTCGTGGCTGGTCTCTTCAATCGGAGCTCCCCAAGGTGTTTGCAGGCATTCCCAATGGCCTGTAGGTCCCCATTCTGTCACAATATAGGGTTTATTCCATCCCGTCTTTTTTAATTGCTCAGGAACAGCGGCAAGGCCACCATATACTTGTACAGCAATCAGGTCCAGTGCTGGGCACCTGGTTTTGATATAATCAATTTCCTTTTGATTCACACCGGCCAGCATGGTAGTAACCAGATGATTGGGATCTAATTCATGGATCATCTCGGCGATCGAATTGACCGCATCCCATACTTTTGGGTTACTGTAATGTAGGTTGAGCTCGTTGCCGATTCCCCATGTTAGCAATGCCGGATGATCCTTATATTTCAGGATAATTGCGCGAACATATTCTTTTTGTTTGGCAACAGCTGCGGGATTATTGTAATCGAAGCCATGGCGTTCTGTTTTCACATCAAGCCCTAAGGTGACTGTAAGGCCCAGCGTTTGTGCTTTATTTAGGATTTCATCAGCTTGCTGGGGTGTCCATGTGCGTATGGAGTTGCCTCCATACGCTTTTAATTTTTCTAGATTGCTTGTTCCGCCTGCTCCTTTAATGAAGTACGGCTGTCCATTACGCATTATTGTAAAACCATTGTCAACTTTAACGATTGTCGATTTAACGGGTTTGCCTTGCTTTCCCAATCCATAGGAAAGGAAAAGTACGTTTAACAATATGAATATTAGTAGTCTTGCTGCTGTCATCATCTATCGAAAGTTAGGGTTTGCATCTATCTGAGTTTGCGGAATAGGTATGTACTCACTGACACCAGGGGTGAATTTTGCGCCGAAGACTTCTTTGGCACGCTCGGTACGGACCAGGTCATTAAAACGCTCGCCCCACCATTCGCAGGCAAATTCAGCTCGACGTTCATCCAAGATCTGATTTAAATTTACATTTGTAATCGGTGCTAGTTTTGCGCGTTCACGAATCAAACGAAAAGGCTCATCTCCATTTTGTCCCTTCCTGACCTTCGCTTCGGCATTTAATAAAAGAACATCCGCATAACGCAATATACGTACATTATTGTTTGCTCCATATTCCATTCGGCCTGCTGTCATCTGCGATTTTGGGAGATAGGCTTTACCATTGAAATATTTTACGCCAAAAGGATTGCCATAAACGACATCGCCACTTGGAGTTAACGATGTAGTCGCCGGATTGCCATCTACGCCACAATATAAAATTGTTGTTTTTAAGCGTTCCGTTTCACCTCTATTGGTTAAGAAATCAACGATGTTTTGCGATGGTGGTACCCAGCCTGCTCCGGAGATTGGGCTTCCTTTTTGATCCCCAGAAGGGCCCTGCCATTTAAAAAAGGTACCCCAATCGACGCCCGGACGAACAATATCTCCGGTCCCTAAGCCGAAATCAGAATATTGCAGCTCAAAGATAGACTCGTTTGACAATTTTCCCGGTATTTTAAAGAGCTCATAGTAATTTGGGTATAGCGAAAAGCGACCGCTCGCAATAATTTTGTTTGTTGCATCCAGAACATCATTCCAGTGAGCACTACCGTTATCATTCCCGGCCAAATCAGCAGCTGCCTTCGCTTTCAAAAGAAGTGCAGAATATTTAGTTACCGCCCCAATGTGCTTCGATTGATTTGGACGAGCATCTTCAAGATCTTCCGAGCAGGCATTCATTTCATCAATGATAAACTGACGTACTTCTGCTACCGTACTTTTTTGGATCGTAGCCAAACGGCCAATGTTATCGCTGTCAATAAGGATAGGTACATTGCCAAACAGGCGTGAAACCATCAGGTGAGCATATGCTCTTAAAAACCTGACTTCGGCTTTGTACTGTCTATTCAGTTTTATATCCCCCGCATTGGAAACTGGAATTTTTTCAGCAAAATTATCCAATTCGATCAAAGCATTGTTTGCGGCGATGACGAGACTGTAATAACTGATCCAGGATTGATTTATTCCCCAGTAAGATTGAATAGTAACATCATTTTGAAAGTTTTTGATGCCCATTAATTCGGGATTATCATTTGGATTCGGTGCGGCCTGCTGGTAGTCGTCATCGCGCATACAGCGAATGGAAAGATCAATCCAATGGACTAGGTTATCGTCGGAAGCCGAACGATATACACCAGATACGGGGCCGTACATTAAGGCGGTGTTGCTATAGTCGATCTCTTCCGATCGCTGCTGGTTTTCTAAGGGTTTGTCCAAAAATTTATTACAGCTAGATAGGCTAGAAGAAAGACCTAAACAACTTGCAATCAGGATATATTGAAAAGTTTTCATGCAGTTTAAATTAAAAGGTTAATAATTAGAACGATACTTTGACACCCAAACTATAAGAAGAAGCGATCGGATACACATTGGCGTCAAATCCCATTCCAGCTATTTCGGGTGTAAAACCATTATATTTTGTAAATATAAAAGGGCGGTCGGCAGTTGCGAACACACGCGCGGGTATTTTATTGAGTTCAAAATTATAACCCAATTGTATATTTTGTATCCGTAGGTATGCTCCACTTTCGACAAAAAATGAACTTGCCTGAAGATTCCAAGGGGCAACGGATCCTTTGGCAGATGGGTGCGTATTACTGCTTCCTTCTGCGGTCCAGAGGTTTTCCACGAATGCGGCGTCGACATTCATCTGATTGTATTTTCGGCGCATTGCACGATTAAGATTATGGATCTTGTTGCCGGCTACACCTTGAAAGGCGATGCTCAGATCAAACTTTTTATAATCAAATGCCAGGTTAAATCCATAGGCTATCGTAGGAAGATAATTGCCGAGGTTTACCCGATCCTTTTCATCAAGCTCACCATTATTGTTCTGATCCTTATATTGAAGATATCCAGGTAAAATTGGTGTGTTTGGATTCTGTTGGTTGTATCTTTTTGCTATGGGATCTGCATCAATTTGGGCTTGATTTTGATAGACACCGGCTACTTCATAGCCGTAGAAAAAGTTTATGGGTTGATTCAATTCTATACGTGCAGGGAATTCAGCAGACCATTCTGGATAACCATTCATTATGTTTTCTAGTCCACCTAGATTCGTAACTCTGTTTTTTAGGGTAGTCAGGTTTCCGCCGATCGCATAGCTCAATTCACCAATTTTGTCTTTCCATTGCAGACCAATTTCCCAACCACTGTTTGTCACACTTCCCCAATTGCCATATACACGATCCCACGAAAAGGGGATAGGTCGGCTAAAAGCAAGGTCATGTGTAGTGAGGTGATAATAATCTACCGCGCCAGTCAAACGATTATTCAGCAAGGCAAAGTCAATTCCGCCATCCCATTCTTCAACAACTTCCCAGCGTACTTGAGTGAAAAAACGGCCGACACGATATCCAGGTACGCGCGTTCCGTTGGTAGTCCCTTCGCTTCCAAATATACCAGAGTAGTTATTGCCTGAGTAAACTGTGGCATAGCCCGCATTAGGCTGAATACCATCGTTTCCCAATTTACCCCAGCTTCCGCGCAATTTCAGCTGGTTGAAAAGCTTTTGATTTTCCATAAACTTTTCCTTGGTCAATACCCAGCCTAGGCCCACCGATGGAAAATAGCCCCATTTTGTTTGGTATTTTGAGCTGCCGTCTGCACGGAATGTTGCTGTCAGCAAATATTTGTTGTCATAATCGTAGGTACCTCTGGTAAAATAGGATATTCCGGCATTTCGGAATCCCTTTTCTCCATATCCTGTGGCCGAACCCGTACCTTGCGCATCTACGCCTACATACCAAAACTCCTCCGATTCTGGCACGTCATTGGCTTGTACCCAAGTTTCCCGCCAGCGTTCCTCACGTGATGATTGCCCGAGCAACAATGACCAGTGATGTTTACCCGCCTGATCTTTATACGTTAGGAGATTGTCCAAAATATAATTGGTGTTGCGTGCTTGTGCTGAACGTAAAAAGGAGCGGTCATTGCGCTGATCATTGTCAATGTAGTAAACAGGATTATAGTTTATAGTATGTGTGGATTGATACCTCTGGCTCAGCTGCGAACGAAAAGTGATCTTGTCCTTCCATAATGTTGCTTCGAGATAAATCGTCGGAAGAATCTGGAAGCCCTTTGTTTGATTCGTATTATAAAAAGCTGTCGCTACCGGATTGTTATACCAAAATCCGGATTGCATCCCGATGGCGGTACTTGATCCAAATTTTTCTGGTTTGGCCAATTCCAATGAGGGGTCATAAACAGGGTAGAGTGGCGATGCGAAATAGGCTTGTCTAAAAGCTGCATTATTAGGCGAGTAGGTCCTGAAGTTATTGATGTGTGCGCTAAAACCCGCTTTCAGCCAATCTGTTACTTTGGCATCTGCCTGCAAGCGGATATTGTATTTTTGATTCATATTGCTGGCATCCATGATGCCCTCTTGTTTGACATAATTGAGTCCCATGGAATAGGTGATTTTATCAGACCCACCCATAATGTCCAGGTTATGATTGGTGATCAGCGCCTTAGAGCGCAGGAGCTCTTTGAACCAATCCGTATCCATCGCCGGGTTGGTCGCTGTCCCGCCATATTTTTCCACCGAACTTTTTACAAAGGCCTCATTGCCAATGGCTGTTGCATATTCCGCATATTGCTTTGCATTAGCCATTTTCAAAACATGTGTCGGTGCTTGGAAACCAGCGAAGCCATTATATGTAACTTTTCCTTTCATATTTAAGCTTCCTTTTTTTGTGGTCACCAAAATGACACCATTTGCGGCACGGACTCCATAGATTGCTGCACCAGAAGCATCTTTTAAAACCGAAATGTCGGCAATATCATTTGGATTGAGGAAATCAATATTGTCCATGAACATGCCATCCACCACATATAAAGGACTTTCATTATTAAAAGAGCCAACGCCACGTACACGAACAGAGGGAGAAGATCCGGGCGCGCCCGAACTTACGATTTGCACACCAGCAACAGCGCCTTGTAGTGCATCCATTGGGTTTGAAACAGTACGTTTGGCCATTTCTTCCATATTTACCGTTCCTATGGGCGCTGTTAGGTCGCCCTTTCGTTGGGTACCGTAGCCTACAACTACAACTTCATCCAGGTTAAAGTCGCTGTTGTTTTGCATGAGCTGAATCGTTAAGATATCTCCATTTATGGGTACTGTCTTCGCCTCATATCCTAATGATGAGATAATGAGGTATTTGACGTTTGTAGGAATAGCGAGTGAAAATTCCCCATTTTCATTGCTGCTTGTCCCGATCGTTGCATTTCCTTGCACAGTAATGCTGGCCGAGATAGGAGAACCTTTTTCGTTTGTAATCCGTCCAGTCACTGTTTTAGTCTGTGCACTTACTATATTGGATAGGCAAGAGAACAGTACAGTACTGGCAATAATACTGATATTATTTTTCATGTGTAATGAATTGAAATTTAGGAATTGTTTATAATTATCAAGAATCAAAATTAGGCTTAAGCAGCTTATTGCAGAATTTTAGAGGTACAACAACACTACTTCATGTTGGTTTTTTCGGCTGCAATTCAATATATTTGGGGTACGTCAAGTTTACGTCAGCCAATTGAAGGGAATTATTATGAGGTGTTTTGCCATTCTGTTTTTTATACTATTTTCTATTTTTTCAAACACGCTATCTGCACAGGAGTTACTTGGCTTACCTTTGGTTTATAATTATGGTAAATCGGTCTATCAGGGGGGAAGTCGCACCTGGGATATAAAACAAGATAGCCATGGCATCATGTACTTTGGTAACAGTGAAGGGCTACTAACCTTTGATGGACGATATTGGAAAACATTTTCCCTCCCCAATCATACCAATATCCGTTCTGTCTGGATTGATGATGAGGATCGAATTTATGTTGGCGGACAGGGTGATTTTGGCTATTTTGAGCGTTCGCCGCAATTTGGACTCGTTTATCATTCCTTACACGATCTCGTTCCAGAAGGATATCGGAATTTTGCGGATATCTGGAATACGGTTGGCGTAGGGCAATCTGTTTTTTTTCGCGGTACCAATGCGATATTTGAACTAAAGGGACAAAAGATTCAAGTACATCCGGCGGCGGCTGAGTGGTATTATATGGGGCAGTCGGACGGCATACTTTATGCGCAGGATAAAAGCAATGGTTTGCTGGAGTTTCGCGATAATAAATGGAATCCCTACATAAAAGACTTACCGTTTAAAGATGTGAAGATCGCATCCATGCTCTCCCTTGGCAAGGGGCGTTTGTTGCTGTCTACTTTAAATAACGAAACCTACAGCTTACAGAACCGGAAGCTGACAATACTGCGTACCCAGGGGGGCGACGGCAGCTATACACCGTCCATAGGGAAAATAGATGACTCAACCTTCGTCGTCGGTAATGCCAAAGAAGGTTGCCAGATCCGTAGCCTCAATGGCAAAACAATTCAAAAGATTGGTGTCAGGGAAGGATTGCAAAATAAAAATGTCACTTCCGTATTTGTGGACAGACAGAAGAATATCTGGGTGGGTACAGACAATGTCATCTCTGTGATTAGCTATGGAAGTGCCATTCGCTATCTCCGGCCCAATATGGAGAATGATGTGACGGGATATTCTACACTTCTCTTCAATAATAGACTTTACCTTTCCTCCTCGAATGGAGTTTATTATGCTGGAATAAAAGAAGGATTGACCGATCAAAGCCGTTCACCAGCTTTTTTTTCCCTTCTTCCGGGCAGCGATGGTGGCGAAGCATGGCGCCTTGAACAACTTAATGGTCAATTATTACTTGGACACAACAAGGGTTTATTCCAGATTACGGATCATTCCCTAAAGCCAGTTCGGCAGGGGATAGGAACTTGGAAGTTGCTTCCGCTTAGTATGGTTTATCCGGTAAAAGAAAGTTTAATAGGAACCTATAATGGCCTCGAGTTGCTTGATTTTAATCAAGGCTTATTCTCGATAAAAGGCCCGCTGGATGGAGCTTCTGACTCTTTCCGATTTCTCGAACAAGATGAAAAAGGGACCATATGGGCATCTCATCCCTATCGGGGTATTTACCGGATTACGCTTTCGGACGATAAGAAATCGTATCAGGCCAAACTCTGCAATCATAAAGACGGGCTACCTGCCGATTATCAGAATTATGTATTTAAAATAAAAAATCAGATTGTATTTGCGACGGAGAAAGGGCTTTATCGCTACGATTATAAGATAAATCGCTTTTTGCCTGCAGAACAGTTCGTAGCGTTTAAAGACTTGACCATACGTTATCTAAAAGATGACCAGGAAGGAAATGTCTGGTTTTGTACAAGGAAAATGGTTGGGGTAGGGCGATTTGATTCCAAGCTTCGAACCTATCATCTTATTAATTTTCCTGAGATAGAAGGGATGAACACCACAGGATTTGAACATATTTATGCTATTGATCAACACAATATATATATAGGAGCAGAGAAAGGGGCAATTCATATCAATTATGATAAGTATTTGAAACATAGTGTAAGACCTGTAGCGATGTTATCTCAAACTATTGCAACAGGAAAAAGGGATAGTCTTATTTATGCAGGTTTTTTTTCAAATACCTTTGAGTCAAAGGAGCAGCCAGTCAATGCTAAAAAAGGCAACGTCCTAAGGTTACCTTCCATTTTTAACTCTTTCCGATTCAGCTTTTCCTCACCAAGTTATGGGATAAATCAGCATCTTGAATTCAGTTATAAATTATTGGGTTATGATGACGAATGGTCTTCATGGAGCCCGCAGTCTGAAAAGGCCTATACCAATCTGTCGGATGGACAGTATACATTCCTTGTGAAAGTAAGGAATAATTTAAACCAGCAATCCGATGTGGCCGAATACCGATTTATCGTTTTACCCCCATGGTATAAGACCCTATTGGCCAAAATGGTATATTTTCTATTGGCTATACTCGCTGTGTTCGGCTTGATTCATCTGCGTAAGATAGAGAGACACAAACAGCAGCTGAAACATGAGCAACAGTTAGCGCAACTCCGTTATATCCATCAGCTGGAAATTGAGAAAAATGAGAAAGAAATCGTGAAGTTGAATAACGAGAAATTAGCACATGAAGTGATGTCCAAAACGAAAGAACTAGCGAGTACTAGCATGCAGTTGCTTGAAAATTCGGGTGCATTAATCAAAGTTAAGGATGAAATCGCAAAGCTTGATACTGGCGATCACGGAGACTCTAATTTGAAACGTATTCACATGTTATTGAAGGATATTGAAAAGAATAGCGCAAACTGGAACCAATTTGCGAGTCATTTTGATGAGCTCAATGATGGATTTTTAAACAATTTGAAAGCAAAGCATCCAGCATTATCTCGAAATGATCTCAAAGTATGCGCGTATTTAAAATTACATTTTACATCCAAACAGATTGCTCAGCTGCAGAATATTACCGTTAGGGGAGTAGAAATTCATCGTTATAGACTGCGCAAAAAATTGCAGATCGAAACAGAATTATCTTTAAATGAGTATTTAAATACAATTTAATTTGAGACATTATCTATTCCAAAGCGCGATTATATCTTAATAATCGATACGTATCTGTCTTGTTGTCTTTATCAACTTCAAGTGTGGTGGCAAAATTAGGAAGGAAAGTTACGGTATCGACTGAATGTAACAATGAAAAATGAATTACAACATCAAGTAGTAAAACCTAACAGCCCATTAACGGAATTTGTTGAAAGTTTTTACTTTTGGAAATGAACAATCCATCATTGTAAGTGCAAAGGGAGAGGGCAGTTTAACATTTTATACCGGTTGCAAAGTGTCCGAAAATTGAGTGCAGGACAGCGGTATTGAATTTAATGGCAAAAAACAGGTTTTTGTGTGGTTTAAGGTTGCTTTCGCATCGTAGCGTGAGCAATGGCAAGAACTTTTTTCAGGTAATACCATTTGGTGTATCCCGTGTCCACAATTTCATTTTCCATTGCACCAGACTTGGCCGACATTACCTCACTTGACAATGCTTGGCGATGCAGCACATTGCATGCCACCATATGCCGGTGAGTGAGTAAACCAGGCAATGCAGGACGCTTTTGAGTTAGCAGAAAATTTAACAAGCGATAACTTTCCGGACATTCAAACTGCCATCGCACATTATGAAAAAAAATGCAGGCAAGAGCTTCATTGGTAACTTGCGATACGTTGAAAAATACTGAAATATTACACAGCGAAAATGGGCTTATTAAATTGCTTGGAATGTTTAAATAGTTTCTATTCCGTTAGACTGGCCACAATTTCTTGTTTTGATGGTTCACGAAGAATGATAATCTGATTATTTTTAAAAATTATAAGGCCGCTTTCATTAAATTTATTTAGCCACCCCATCATGGGCCAGACTCCCCACTTTTGAAAAAATTGAGTAGCGTTGGTGACAATGGATTTGAAGTGGTTTAAAGGTGGATTATAACTTGGGTGATATTGGTGATACGCCAATGCATCAATTGTGATATGAGCTATACTGTTTTTCCTTGCGCTGAAGCCAAAATCCGTATCTTCAGCTCCATATCCAATATAGTTTTGATCGAATCCACCAATTTTATTGAAAGTCTCTTTGCTACACCCAAAATTGAGTGACCAGAAGAGTTCGTAACTAAATTGATCTAACTCGTTCCTGACAGGATCGGGCCTACTGTTTTCCATTAATTGCGACATCCAGTCAGGTTTATCTGCAAACCCTTTTTTTAAATACCTAACCCGGCCACTTAATAAAGCATTCTTTTTATTCGAGTAGGGCAGATACTGCTCGATTAAATTTTGTGCAGGAATGCAGTCTACGTCTAAGAAGATATTAAATGAAGAACTGGAACTTTTTATAGCCATATTTCTTGCTTCGCCTAAATTTAAATGCCCTTCTGTTTCCATTTCTACAGTATTTACTCTAAAGGGATATTCATTATCTTCAAACGGGTAAGCACGTTCATTAATAAACACGATCACTATTTCTACCGGTAAGATAGAATTTTTGGCGAGCCCGTTAACCAGGTTTATTAGTGCATGATGGCGTTTATGTACAATTGTCAATACGGACACCGGAGCAGTAGAGTACATATTTTTAATTTGATAATGTTTTAAATAGTTGTGAGTGCAGTTTCTTAAGCTGCGTTGCAATTTCAAAAGTCGCTTTTGGATTCATCAATTTTTCCCAGGCTTCAATCTTCAACTTTTTTGTGTTTTCAATGATATGTAACCAGTTTGCCTGAAGTAAATCTTTCTCTTCTACTACCTTGGCTACTCCTGCATTTTCCAAAAGTTTGGCCTTTATTTTTTGTTCTTCAAAAGGCCTTTCTGCAGGTATACAAATAATTTTTTTTCTTAAATCACCCAATTCCATTATGCAGTTATGGCCCGCATTGCTTATTACGATCCCGCAATTTTTAAGTATAGGGTATGCATCCTTTGAATTCCCATAATAACTGACTCCATCAATAGCTTTATAATTTTGTATGGTACCCAGTATATGTAAATTGGATGTTTGCGGTAGATCCCTCCTAATTTGAGCAATGAGCGGCCAATCAAAACATGTGCCACCTTGGCCAAAGAAAATAGCGATCTGATTTTCCGAGCTCGAATTCTCTTCAATTGACATTCCGCTATATTTAGAGAACCCACCTGAATAAAATGTCTTCTGTATAAACTCCTTTTCGATAGGCTGCGCCATTGATTTTGCGTAGGGTGCCAGCAAAAGAGATGCGCTTTCATAAGCCAGGGAGTGCGGAGTGTCAGAACGGTCACCGTGTTGTCTCACCACTACGGTTGGTATCCCACAGAGACGGGCTAGTAATGCGATTTCGACAGACACATCAACGATAAGTAAGCAATGGTTATTATTTTTGAAAAAATTTATTATTAGATCGTTTCTATTCACTATCCCCTTCACATTAAGAGGGGCATAATGTAAAAAATTTAGCTCACTACTTGTCCAATCCCTATCGCTATCAGAAGGCGTGTCAAATGGCAGTTCGATAGTTAAGATATCTTCCGGTAACACATCCTTATAAGTTGCTAATGAACTACCAAAAAAGACCACTTCGTTATGGGGAAGTTGCGCTGCTATCGCTAAGGCTCTAGTCAAATGACCTGCCCCGTGGTGATGGATATAAAAAGCGTACTTATAAGGCATACTTACTTTCGCAATTTTCGATGACTTGAGCAAATACATTTTCATAGGAGGATACCATTTCTTGAATATCCAATGCTGATTCAGCATGTGCTCGACAGGCTTTTCTAATAAGCTGCGCCGCATCATTTATGCATTTTGCCAATTCAACCACCGAGCACGACGCTGTAAGACATCCAGTTTCGTTATTTACAATCTTTGGCAGTGCTCCTCTAGCGAAACCCGCAACTGGGGTTCCGCACGCTAAGCTTTCGGCGACAACCAAACCGAAAGGTTCTTCCCAACAAGGCGTAATCACACTTACCGCTGCATTTCCAATAAGGTCATTAAGTTCTTCGTGTGTACAGTGCTCTACCCACTCAGCGCTTTCATCTAGAAGCGGCTTAACAAAAGTTTCAAAATAATGTTTGTCGGCAACTGAACCCGCTATTTTAATAGGCCTTCCGGCCAATTTTGCTGCTGCGATTGCAAAATGGGTTCCTTTATCAGGATGGATTCTACCAAACCATAATACATAATTCCCGGCATTTTTAGCTGTAAATATCCATTTATCCAGATTGATACCATTTTGTATGACCTTGCATTCGGTGATATAAGGCTCCCACGAAGAAGCATTCGTTTCCGACACAGAGACATACGTTAGCTTTTTGTAGCGATTTGCTGCCAAAATAGCCCTTTTCATCTCAAAGATGGGAGGAGTATGCAATACCGTTACCATTGGCGTTTGCATAAGGGTTGCCATAGTGATCGGTACATAATTTAAGCTATTGTTAAACACTACATCAAAATCATATTGGTCTATCTCTTGCATCAGTTCCAAATAAGCGTGATGTGTAGAGATAAAATCCTCACTTAATTCGTGAGAGCGAAATCTGCTTAATGTTTCCATATCATAATCTACATCGCTAAGAATAGAATGTACATTTAGATTAGGATCCGAATGCTCACTCGCAAACAAGGTAACCTCATGTCCCCTTTGCAATAAAAGTTTAGTTACTTCGTATGTAAAGGCTTCCAGTCCGCCCATAAATGGTTTGCGGATGGGATGTTTTAAATGAGCAAGCACTGCTATTTTCATAATATATTGAATGTATATATGCTGGCAACGTCACCATGCTGATTAGAACACGGCCAAGAGAAATTGGTTCACCACTATTTAAAATTATTTTTGGACTATCCCGGGCCAGTTGCTTACATGGTTAATACTGCGATGCAATATAGGGTTGTCTGTAGTTTAGTTAGTCGAGTTGTAAGGTCAATATTTGTATTTTGATAATTAGAAACAAAGACTGTTAGCTGTTGTTATATCTTTTTTTACGCTTTAGGTATGTTTACATTAATTTTATAAGACTCGAGATTATCCTATCTATTGCCGTCAATAACTATGGCAGTTGATTTCGTTGTAGACATTTATTTTTAAATTTGTGTTTAACAATAGTTTAAAATCTATGCGCAAACGGACGGTATCTATTCCTATTAGAACCTGGGGTCGAGATTACGGTAATGGCATAGCTGTCATTAATATGGAGTCGGAAATTCCAGGAAGTAAAGAATTCAATTATGCACATCGACACGATTATCACCTTTTCGTATTGCAGGAAAGTGGCATCTCGCATACCGAAATTGATTTTAAGCAATATTTCATAGATCAGCCTACTATTATCTATCAATCGCCAAATCAGGTGCACAGGGCTTTGAAAGTTAAACAGTTAAGTGGTTTTATAATGACCATGTCCAATGAAAACTTACATGCGGATTATTTGAAAATATTGCAGATGAATACACCTGTCGAGCCATTAACTTTATCCTCAAAGACAGATTTAGCAATTATACGAGAAGCTTTTTCTTTATGTAAAAAGCTATTCGATCGAAGAGATGACAAACTATACGATCGCCAGGTAAGAGACAGTTGCAATACCTTAGTTGGCCTATTTATGTCGCAATTTCTCAAACAAACAAAAGACGCAGAGAAACTTTCGCGTTTTGAAATAGTTCATAAGGCATTCACGGGTTTACTTGAGCAAAATTTTGTGAGCATGAAACGTCCCGCAGACTATGCCGCAGCATTAAACATCTCCGTTGCTTATCTGAATGAGTGCGTGAAGAACGCAACAGGTGTATCCGTTTCATATCAGATACAACAACGAATTATTTTAGAGGCTAAGCGCCTGCTTTATCACTCAGATAGATCCGTAAAGGAGGTTGCAATTGAATTAGGCTACGATGATTATCCTTATTTTTCGCGACTATTTACAAAAGTTGCAGGAGTTACCGCTTTGACATTTCGTAGAAAAAACCACGATTAATCCCATACTTACTCTCATCTGTTCTTTTTTATACGATCGAATCTCGTGTACTTTGCTTAAACAAAATGTAATATTATGCCAAGTGCACCAAAATGGTTATTTGATACTTTAGAGTTCTTAACGCCCAAGCTACCCTTGATCGAAGTTATTGAAACGGTCTTTTTATCAAAATCTGTTAAGAAGATTTGTTTTAAAGGTGATTTAAAAGACATAAAATTCGCGGTCGGCTCCTTTATCGACTTTAGGGTGAACGATACAGAAGCGCGAAGATATTCGGTTTCTTATTCAGATATTGAAAAGGGTTTGTTTGAATTCATCATTTATTTGAATGGTAAAGGTTGCGGAAGTAGTTTTATGGCGAACGTAAAGGTGGGCGACAAAATAGTTATGTATAAGCCGAGAGCGATAAGTAGGTATTATGATAAAACAGCGCGAAGGTTTGTGATTTTTGGCGATGAAACTTCATTAGCACTTGCTGTTTCTTTTCTTCCGGTTTTAAAGGAGAATAAGCGACAATTTCTGTTCATTTTTGAATTAGACGAAGAGAACAAAGAAGTTCCAAAATTATTGGGTTTGGAAAACTGCCTTATATTTCCCAAAAACTTTTTGTTCAGTAAAGAGGACTGGCTAAGCGGAACACCGATAATTAATAGCTCGGATTGGCACGAAGCCAGTTTTGTGTTGACCGGGAACGTAAAGTCGGCTCAAACGTTTCGAAAAATCATTAAAGAGAAATCAAATGGTAACATTTATTTACATGGCTATTGGCTAGAGGGTAAAAAGGGATTATAGCATTAGCACTTTAGCATTGCTATCGGGTACGATGGAGAAATGTCAACATGGCCAATATCACATGATCTCCAGCGCTATATAGTAAACTGATCTTATGAAGCTGCCTAACCGTAGAGAACTAGGTGTATAGCGAAATTAATGTTACAAAAACAAGCTGTAAGTTCTGATGGTAATCATTCTTGAAAAATAGATTTACAGCCGAATCTTAGTGTGATAGTAAATACGAGCGATGCAAAAGTATAGTTGTTATGAGACTTTTATAAACTCACCATTTTCACTTACTACTTCGTTACCCCATTTCGTGATGGCTTCCAGAACTGGAAGAAGGCTTTTCCCTAAATCGGATAGGCTGTAAATTGTCATTATAGGAGGTTTCTCTCCATATACCCTCTTCGTGACTAAACCATCTTTTTCCAATTTCTTTAATTGCAGACTCAATGTCATTTCCGTAATTGTCGGCATTTCTTTCCGAAGCTCATTATACCTTTTTGGCATATCTTTTAAATGATATAGGATAACGGCTTTCCATTTTCCACCCATCAAATCCATTGTTAGACTGACTGTACAAGGGTAACTTTTCCCTTTAAGTGTCACGTAATCGCCGGTACATTCTGTTTTCATGCTACATTTATTTCGACCTATCCATCTTGATAGTTATTGCAAATGCAATTTACTTAAAATAGTTTTGTTACTAAAATAATTATAGTATGTCATTAGTAATTTTAGCACACCCCAATTATGATAAATCTTTTGCTAACAAAACGATTATTGAAGAGCTAAAGAGCAACAACATGAATATTGAAATCAGGGATATCTATGCATTATATCCTGATTATGATATTGATGTAAGAGAAGAACAGAAAGCTCTTTTACGCCATAGGAACATTATTTTTCAATACCCGTTTTATTGGTACAATATGCCGGCCATTTTAAAGCACTGGTTTGATAGGGTATTTGAGTATCAATTTGCTTATGGTTCAAAAGGAGATAAACTAAAGGACAAAAACTTTATACCGAGTTTTACAGTAGGTTCATCAGAAAGAAGTTACACCGCTTTAGGCTTTCAGCATTTTCGTGTGTATGAATTTTGTAAACACCTTGAGCAGACAGCTTACCATACCCAAATGAATTACATTGAGCCGATTTATTTTCATGGTACTTCGCTAGCTGCGGGCTATACTGAGGAAGAAATAAGAGTCAATGCAAGACTGCACGCAAAAAAATTGATACAAACGTTGATAGAGTTGGAAAGATAGCGACTTCTATTCGCGGATTCTGGCGAATTGTCAAAACTGAGTGAATAAAAATAAATAGTCTGAGCACCGCGCTATTTTCTGCTGACCATTTTTCGATCTTATATGGAGTATATTACGATAATAATCTTTTAAATTTCTGACTTTTTAAACAAACGCTAAATGTAATCGAATGTTGAATTATCGGTTTTACGAGAACGGCCTAATCTCACACAGGAAAAACTTTGAGAAAATCAGACATTTCCATAAGAACTATTAAAGGTATTGAATGCCGGCAGAAACCAAAACCCAATGGTAAGATAGCCGAGCCTTTTTTTTATAATTTTAAAAGCTATCAGGAAGAAATGCTAAAGAAGAATAGAAAGTAGTCTGCTGCCAAAAAATCAAAATAGTAATGCGATAGGTCTGAACGGAAAAGTCTACTGGATTTGTCCGATAAATTGGATGATAATAGTAGTCTATCACTAAATAGAATGGTTAGGCAAGCAACGAAATGTCTACCAATTCACTTCATAAAATAATTCTCAGGGGCTATAAAATTTTATTTGGTGTACCAATGATTTTGATTTAGTAAATTTATCACTATATTAATTTCGTCGTTCGTACCAATTATAAGAATTTGCCAAATGAAATCTCCTAAAGAAGCTGCTACCCTGGAAAAACTTAAAAATGGAGACCTAAATTCGTTTAATGAAATTTATTTCCATTATTCGCCGAAGATCTATATTAGATTGATTAAATTGGTGAAAAATCAAACTATTGCAGAAGAAATCTTACAAGAAGTATTTACCAAAATATGGCTCAAACGTGAAAAAATTGACCCTAATAAAGGATTTGTCTCATTTCTCAATCATATTTCGGATAATTTGGCCATGGATTTTTTTCGAAAAGTGCAGAGAGACAAGGCCCTTCAGTTGGAAATTTGGGCTTCAGCAATAGAACTCTATTATCATACCGAAGAAAAACTGTTTTTCAAAGATAAACAACAGATGTTAACCAATGCAATCGACTCCCTTAGCCCCAAACGAAAGGAGATTCTGATGCTCAATAAATTTGAAGACAAAAGTTATAAGGAAATTGCCGATTTATTGGGGATTTCAGTCTCTACAGTGAGTAATCAACTCGTGAGCGCACTCAAAGATATCAAAGAATATATTCAAAAAAATTACCGAGACGAGTATATAATCAGTCTTTTTGCAGCCTTTTTATTTAAGCTATAAAAAAAATAAAAAAGCAATAGTGTGTTTCTCTTTGCCAAACGTATAGAGTAACAAATACAGCAATGTATTGAACTAATTATAGAAAATTTGAAAGAGCAATCCTTTAAAGATCAATTGTTGGCGTATATCCACAACCGCTTGGATGTGCAGTATTATGAGTCATTTTTTGACGAAATGGCCGAGATAGATGCTGCAATTCTGGAATTATGGATCGCTCAGATGCTGGATCAGGATGAAGGACAAGCATTACAACAAATTCCGTTACCAGATTTAAACGTGGTTCATCGGAAAGTACTCGATCATATTTATGCCGTAGATCCGCCCAAAACTATGCCAATTCAGAGAATCAGCCCGTGGGCCTGGGCTTCCTGTGCCGCCGTGCTAATTTGCGTACTGTCGATTCTCTTTTTGAAAAATTTCTCAACCTCAACAAAAGAACAGGTTACCTGGTATGAAAATAAAAATGCTTATACAATCAATGCTCAGCTTCCTGATAGCACGACGGTTATCCTTTATCCACATGCAAAAATCGGATTCGAATATAGTGGCCGAGGCCACCGCGACGTACATCAGGTGCAAGGGCGAGTTATTTATAATGTGCACAAAAACAAAAATGCACCTTTTCAAGTCAATTACAAAGGATATTTAACCACTGCCTTAGGGACAATATTTAGCGTAGATCCAATGGATGCCGATCATGTACTGATAAAATTAATGGAGGGCAAAATCTCGGTCGGATCAGTTACAGCAGAGCACCGAAATTTAATATACCTCAAACCAAAAGAGGAAGTATTGGTTAATTTAAAACTGCAGCAGATGATTAAGTTTTCGGAGCCTGAATTGACAAAATCTCAGCCTGCTCGTGTGGATAAGGAGTTAAGAAAACTCATTCCACATCTAACCACCGCCAATGTCGAATGGACCAATCAGTCTGTCAAATTTAACCAAACCAAAAACGTTCAACTCTTAAGAGTAATCGAAAGCCTTTATGATGTTTCGATTATATGCGATAATCCTGATTTGCTCAACAGTTCCTTTACAGGAAGTTTAAATAGCAAAGAATCGCTAGCCAATTTTTTGACCAGCTTCTGTCAATTGAACGGTTGTACATTCCAAGTGAACAATGGTATTGTCAACATCAGTAATTCGGGAAGAAAGGAGGACGTACAGTAAGAGAGAATCAAGCCAACGCGGAAAAATAAACCAAAATATAAATCAGAATAACCAACTGTAAACAATTATGAAGCATATTCTAATCAAATTAATGCTCGTGGGATTGCTATTTCCATACTTTTCTGTAGGATTTGCGCAATCAAACCTGAAAGTAAATGGTAAAATAGTAGACAACGAAGGTAATACATTACCCGGTGCAACTATTGATCTTGTCCACGAGAAGAGCAGCAAAAAGCTCCATTTTGTGGCCGATAACAATGGATTGTTTGTTTTAACGCCACTTGTAGCTGGCGAAAATTATACGATCTATGCACACCATCTCGGCTACGATACCGATTCTGTTAAGCATTTTGTGGCAACCGCTACCAGCAAAAACACCGTGCTTATCCGTCTGAAATCACACACCGGAATGATAGACGAAGTTGTTGTCGTCGGTTATGGTGTTCAAAAAAAGGTGAATTTGACGGGCGCTGTTTCCGCCGTATCGGGTGAAGATCTGAATAATAGACCCGCTGGACAAACTTCGTCGGCCCTACAGGGCATGGCCTCGGGAGTAACCGTGACGCAGCGTTCTGGTAAGCCGGGAGCGGACGGTGCGGATATCCGTATTCGCGGTATCGGTACACTTGGCAACGCGGCGCCTTTAGTACTGATTGATGGGATTGAAGGCTCCATCAATAATATCGACCCCAATTTAATAGAGAATATTTCCATATTAAAAGATGCCGCATCGGCGTCGATCTATGGCTCGAGAGCTGCCAATGGTGTCATCTTGGTCACGACGAAAAGAGGAAGTTCTGATAAAGTCGCTATTGCCTACAATAATTATTTTGGCTGGCAGTCCGCAACCAATATGCCCAAAATCGTCAATGCCCTAGATCATATGCTGCTGACGAACGAAGCGTATACCAATGTTGGTGCGAGTCCATTATATCCAGAAGATATCATTGCCGCCTACCGTAGTCAGGGCAACGGTAGTTCGGACGAGTATCCCAATACTGATTGGCAAAAGGAATCCTTGCAGGGGAATGGATTTCAGCAAAGCCATTTTCTGACAGTCAATGCGGGCACAAACAAAGTTAAAATGCTGACTTCGGTCGGTTATTTCGACCAGAAGGGCTTAACACTGAATAGTTCGTTTAAGCGCTATACCATCCGCAACAACGTGGATGTTAAATTCTCAGATCAGCTCGCCGTTAAATTTGACTTTCAATACGTCAATCCGATCGTCACCTCACCAGCAGCGAGCATCGAAGAACTTTTTCAGTGGATGAGCAGTATTCCCGCCAATCAATCCTTCAGAAATTCCAATGGTACCTGGGGATTGGGCTGGAATGGTAATAATCCCGTCTCGGCCGCGGCTGATGGTGGTGTTGCTACCAACAAAAGTCCATTTGGCAGTATCAATGCATCATTGATCTACAGACCCAAAGAATGGTTGACCGCCGAGGTCAATTATGCACCTAAATATGCGACGCAGGTAAATAAGAATTTCCGAAAAGCAGTACAATCCTATTTTCCAGATGGTACGCCGAGCTTCTCGGTCCCTGTGCGTACAGCACTTACTCAATACAATAGCCAAGAACTTTTTAATAATATGCGGGCGACCCTTACGCTAAACAAAGATTTTGGTCCGCATCAGCTGAAAGCATTGATTGGTGGTTCGCGTGAAGACTACAAAATTGACTACTCCCAGGGTTTTAGAGACACCTACGTTCTCCCTGACTATGAAGTGCTCAATGCCGGGTCGGCACTGAATCAGTCGGCTACAGGTAGTGCCTCCGAGTGGGCGTTACAATCTTTATTTTCCCGCATCAATTACGTTTTCAGAGATCGTTATCTTTTGGAACTCAATGCACGCTACGATGGTTCGTCCAGGTTTGCCAAAGGTAATCGCTATGGCTTTTTCCCGTCGGCGTCTGCCGGATGGCGTTTTTCTGAGGAGCAGTTCCTAACAGCATCCAAGGGCTGGCTTACAGAGGGAAAAATCAGGGCGTCATGGGGTAAACTGGGAAACCAGAATATCGGTACCTATCCAGCCGTGGCCTCTTTAAACCTAGGTTCTTACACATTGGGCAATGGCATCGTCAATACGGCAGCGCTAAATGATATGTCCAATCCTGATATTACATGGGAGTCTACAGAAGAGAAAAATATCGGAATTGATCTTACCTTATTTAAGCGATGGACTATTACCGCAGATCTATACAACAGAAAAACCAGTGATATATTATTACAGCTGGACATCCCGCTCATCATTGGTTTGAATAAGCCTTATCAAAACGCAGGCGTCGTTGAAAATAAAGGGTGGGAGCTTTCCATGGGCTATCGAAGCGATCCGGCCAAAGACTTTAAATATAATTTTACATTCAACCTCTCTGATGTCAAAAACAAAGTGCTTGATATGCGAGGAATCAATCAGACTGGTCTAACGGTTAATCGGGAAGGCTACCCAATTAATTCGATCTTTGGCTATGTTTCGGAAGGCTTTTTCCAGACTGCCGACGAAGTGAAAGCACATGCCACACAGTTTGGTACCTTGGCGCCGGGTGACCTCAAATACCGTGATCAAAATGGCGATGGCGTAGTTAATGAGTCCGATAAGGTCATTATCGGGAGTACCATTCCAAGATATACCTATTCGCTCAACTCCAATTTCAGTTTCAAGGGATTCGATCTCAGTTTTCTGTTGCAGGGTGTGGGGAAAGCCGATGGCTACCTCTACGGGGCCGGTATACAGCCTTTTACAACAACGGGAGCAATTGGCGGAACGATCCGTGAAGACAATAAAGACCGATGGACGCCTGACCATACTACGGCTAAATATCCGCGGCTCGCTTTCGGACAGAATAATAACCAGCAGTCCTCCCAATTCTGGATGAAAAATGCCGCCTATCTTCGCCTGAAAAATTTGCAGCTCGGCTATACCTTTCAGGCTGAGCTGCTAAAGTCCATCGGACTGAATAAACTTCGGGTATTTGTTAATGGTTCAAACTTATTCAGCGTAGATAAATTTTGGGACGGTTATGACGTCGAAGCACCAGTAGGTTATGGTAACTTTTACCCACAGGTAAAGGTCTATTCTTTTGGATTGGATATTACATTATAAACTTGGCTTGTATGAAAACTCTAAATAAACTCGCGTTATATATGCTGTCGATTGCAGTTCTCCTTTTGGTGGGGGCATGCGAAAAATACCTAGACAGATCTCCCTTGGATGGCCCTTCGGACGAAAATTATTTCAAAAATCAGGATGAACTGACATTGGTTGTCAATGGTTTGTACAGTGCCTTGGCATTTCACCCTACGGACGACATGCCGATCAATCTCACACTTGATGATGCCACCGATATTGGGTGGGACCGTAATACCTCTGATCTACAGGCTGTGGGAAGAGGAGACCACGATAGTAACAATGGCTACATCCGGAATATCTGGACCAATTCTTATAAGGTCATTGGCAAATGTAATTTCATCCTGGATAATATCCAAAAGTTGGATGGAAAGATGGATGCCAACCTCCAAAAGCGTTATAAAGCCGAAACACAGTTTATCCGGGCTTATGTCTACCAATATCTGATCGATTACTTTGGCGGAGTGCCCCTTGTAACGAGTGGCCTAAGCCTTGCTGATGCGAATGTTCCGAAAACATCGCAGGCTGAAATTGCTAGCTTCATCCTCAAAGAACTTGCTGAAGCATCAGCTATTTTGCCGGTGAGCTATGGCTCGGCAGATGTAGGACGCGCTACCAAAGGAGCGGCTTTGGCAATACGGGCTCGGGCAGCACTTAATAACGGACTTTGGGAAGAAGCAGCCCGTTCGGCCAAAGAAGTCATGGACCTGAAAGTATACGCCTTACACGCTGATTTTGGCCAATTATTTACCTATGATGGGCAGGCTTCCAAGGAGATTATTTTTGCTTTTCAATATTTACGGTTACAAAAAACAAAGACCCACAGTGCTACGCGCGGATTTCTGTCGCGCAATGCACAAGGGACTTCCAACAAAATTCCATCGCAATCCATCGTTGATAGCTATCTCTGTACCGACGGATTGGCCATTGACAAATCTTCCAGATTTGATCCTAAAAAACCATTTGCCAATCGTGATCCACGCTTGGGATACACCATTGCGCTCCCTGGAACCACATTTTTTGGTTTTCAGTTTGAGACCCATAAGGATAGTATAACCTGTTGGAACTATACATACAATACATCTACGGCAGTACGTATCCAAAATCAGGATGCGATCAATGCTTATGCGACCTTTTCTGGTTATTGTTGGAAAAAATATGTCGATATAAAGGACAAAGATTTTACCATGGAATCGGAGTTAAATATTATTCAGAGCCGCTATGCCGAAGTGTTGTTGATTTACGCCGAGGCGATGGTCGAAAACAATACGATCGACCAGACTGTCTATGACGCAATCAACAGCATCAGGCAGCGCCCTACAGTCGATATGCCGGCAATCGCGAGTAATAAAACGCAAGCTGAGCTGCGCGAGATCATACGGAAAGAAAGACTTTACGAATTAGCCAATGAAGGCTTTCGCTTAGTCGATTTGAGACGTTGGAAACTGGCCGATAAATTTATGAATTCGACGCTCTATGGCCGCATTCCAAAAGGCTTGCTGGCCAATGCGCCGACGATCGATGCGGATAATTACGTGAATTATAAAAATGTCACTAATCAGAAAGACATGCGGGTTATCGAGCTCCGAAAGTTCGATCCCAACAAGAATTACCTATGGCCGATCCCGAATATTGAAATTGTAACCAATAAAAACCTGGAACAAAATCCAGGCTATTAAATCCGAAGATGATGAAGAAAACACTTTTATTGACTATTGGGCTTTTGACCATGTTTTGGCATTTAGTCAATGGGCAAACAGACAGACAGGTAGATCTATGTATTTATGGCGCCACCTCAGCCGGCGTAATAGCCGCCTACACCGCTTCGCAGGCCGGAAAATCAGTTTTACTGATTGATCCTGGTACACGGGTGGGCGGGCTCAGCTCCGGCGGATTGGGGCAGACGGATATCGGAAACAAATATGTCGTCACAGGACTCGCTCTTGATTTTTATCGCAAAATAGGCAAGCACTATGGCAGTTTTGAACAATGGATTTTTGAACCCAAGGTAGCCGAATCTATTTTTAAGGACTATCTGGTACATGCTAACACACCAATGTTAATGGGACATCGTTTGGTAGCCGTAAAGACCGACAACCGATCGATTAAAACCATTTCACTGCTTCCAAGTGAGCAAAGGGATGGCAAAAAAATAACTGTAGCCGCCAAAATATTTATGGACTGCAGCTATGAGGGTGACCTCATGGCCAAAGCTGGCGTGTCCTATCACGTTGGGCGAGAGTCAAATAGCACCTATGGAGAGACAATTAATGGTGTGCAGTTACTTGACGGTCATCAGTTTCCGGACGGTGTAGATCCCTATAAGAAAAAAGGTGATCCTAAGAGCGGTATTTTATGGGGGATCAATACGGAGCCTTTAAAAGAAAATGGAACGGGAGACACCAAGGTTCAAGCCTATAATTATCGGATCACATTGACTAATGTCCCTGAAAATAGAATAGCAATCACCAAACCCTACAATTACGACGCAACCAAATATGAACTCTTAAAGCGCCAAAAGGAGATACAGCCCTGGAAGAGTATTCAGGACGTATTTATCTGGAGTCTGATGCCCAATGGAAAGACTGATATCAATAACAGGAATGGATTTTCCACAGATATGATTGGCATGAACTGGCGTTATCCCGAAGCCGATTATTTCGAACGGAAAGAGATTATTCAGGCCCATGAAGATTACACCAAAGGTCTGTTATATTTTGTTGCCACCGATAGTTCGGTACCGGAGGCGATCCGAAGCGAATTTCAAAAATGGGGATACCCCAAAGATGAATATCTTGACAATAGGCATTGGTCTCCACAATTATATATCCGCGAAGCCCGAAGGATGATTGCTGATGTCGTCATGACCCAAGACCACTGTCAGGGTCGTGCGCTAGTCGCCGATGGCGTAGGCTATGCTGCGTATACCATGGACTCGCACAACTGCGATCGTGTGATCGTGAATGGCATGGTCAAAAACGAGGGCAATGTTGAGGTCGGTGGTTTCGCCCCCTTTCCGATTTCCTATAGGGCCATTGTGCCCAAAAAAGAAGAAATCAACAATCTTGTTGTCCCCGTATGTCTGTCGGCAAGCCACATCGCTTTTGGCTCCATCCGCATGGAGCCCGTGTTTATGGTATTGGGGCAATCTGGTGCTGTGGCCGCTTGCGAAGCAATCGACAACAAAATAGCCGTTCAAGATGTTGATATTAAACGCGTGCAAAAAATATTGCGGGAAAACCCGAAAGCAGATGGCCGGATGGCCGATTATATTATTCACGTCGAAAATAAAGATCAAGTGATGTTGAAAGGAACTTGGCGTAAATCCGCAAAAAAAGGTTATGGTATGAGTTATCAGGAAGTGGATACTGATCTCGCTGCTGTCGCACGTTTTACGCCTGGAAAAGATTTTGCCGCTGGGAAGTATAAACTTTATAGCTATTTTCCAAAAACTGCCGAAAGCGCGGAAGCCGGAAAATTCATTATTCATACCGGAAAGACAAGGATCGAAAAAAATATAAATTTCAAGGAGGTCCATATTCTCGGACAGACAACCAGTACCTGGGTAGCACTCGGTGAATATGAATTTGAAAACGGAGGCAACAAGCCTTATGTTGAGATTATGCCAGCCGCAAAGGGCGTTTTGGCTGCAAATGCCATCTTGTGGGTTCCGGTTTCAGATCAAAATTAATTACATATGCAAAAGATAAAAATAGGGTTAAAATTAGTGCTTGCCTTGGCTTTTCTACAGGCTGAAGCGCAGCATTTGACCAAAAAGGTAGATGTTTTGGTTTATGGAGGAACTCCTGCGGCGATTACTGCCGCATTGCAAGTGAAGAAGGCCGGTAAGTCTGTAATCATCTTATCGCCCGATCAGCATTTAGGAGGTCTGAGTTCGGGCGGACTTGGCTTTACCGATACCGGGAATAAAGCAGTTATTGGTGGCCTTGCCAAAAAATTCTATCAGGACGTATACGATCATTATTCGAAAGAATCGAGCTGGAACTGGCAGTCCCGTACGTCGTTTGGCAATCGGGGGCAGGGCACCGTCGCGATGGACAGTGCGCATGGGACGATGTGGATCTTTGAGCCTCATGTCGCCGAGGGTATTTTTGATGCCTGGGTGCGCGATCATCAGATTGATGTGGTCCGTGGAGCTTATTTAGATCGGCAGGAAAGTGCCATTCAAAAAGAATCCACAGCCATCAAATCGATTAAGACCTTAGATGGAACAGTCTACGAAGCAAAAATATTTATTGATGCCACTTATGAAGGCGATCTAATGGCGCTGGCCAAAGTAGGCTATACGATCGGGCGGGAGGCCAATAAGACTTATGGGGAGCAGTGGAACGGTGTACAGACCGGAGTCTTTCAGCACCGGCATCACTTTATTGCGCAAATTAGCCCCTATAAACGCGAGGGAGATCCTGGCAGTGGCCTGGTGTTCGGCGTTTCTGCAGAAGATCCCGGGGAATATGGCGCTGCAGATCAGAAGCTGCAGGCCTATTGCTTTCGGATGTGCCTGACCAATGATGCCCGAAATCGAAAGGCCTTTGCTAAGCCTGTTGGCTACGATCCACAGCACTATATTCTTCTGCAACGTTTATTCCGTGCCGGCTGGGACGAAGCCTTTCAAAAATTTGATCTGGTGCCCAATCATAAGACTGATGCCAACAACCATGGTCCGTTCAGCACCGATTTTATTGGGATGAACTATAGCTATCCTGAAGCGAGCTATGCGGAACGCAAATCCATTATCGATGCCCATCGCCGGTATCAACAGGGCCTATATTATTTTATGGCCAATGATCCTTCGGTCCCAGCAGCAATCAGGACAAAGATGGCCGATTGGGGACTTGCAAAAGACGAATTTCAAGATAATGACAATTGGCCTTTTCAGCTGTATATCCGCGAAGCAAGGCGGATGATAGGGCAATATGTGACGACCGAACATAATATTCTAGGGAAGAGCAGCGTAGAAAATCCGATCGGCATGGGCTCCTATACGTTGGATTCCCACAATGTACAACGCTATGTGACCAAGGAAGGATACGTTCAAAATGAAGGTGATATCGGTGTTCATGTACCACGGCCTTATGCTATTTCCTATGGATCGATCATCCCAAAGAGCGATGAATGTACAAATTTGCTTGTCCCGGTCTGCGTATCCAGTTCACATATTGCCTTTGGTTCCATTCGTATGGAGCCCGTATTTATGGTGCTGGGGCAAAGTGCTGGTGCCGCTGCAGTATTGGCACTTGATCATGATCTTGTTGTGCAGCATGTCGATTACGGGCTATTAAAAAAGGAGCTGTTGAAAGCAGGACAAGTATTGGAACAAAAATAATATATTGCGTTAGAATTATACTTAGATATATGATGGATTTGGCTAATATGAATGCCCTCACGCTGGTATTTGCGTCAATTTTAATTTTTGCGCTCGCATACCGCTTTTACGGAATTTTCATGGCGCAGAAAGTGCTACGTCTCAACGATGCGGTAGCGACTCCAGCGGTCGAGTTTGCTGATGGCCATGATTACGTTAAGACGGACCGTAAGGTCTTGTTTGGGCATCATTTTGCCGCAATAGCCGCGGCAGGGCCATTGGTAGGTCCGGTGCTTGCTGCACAGTTTGGTTATCTTCCTGGGGCGCTTTGGATTTTGATCGGCTGTGTTCTGGGCGGTGGAGTGCATGATATGGTTGTCCTGTTTGCTTCTGTACGGCACAAAGGGCAGAGTCTTGCTACTATTGCGTCCAAGGAGATCGGCCCCGTTGTCGGGGGTATAGCCGGTATAGCCGTTCTGTTTATTCTGATCCTCACTTTGGCCGGTCTATCCCTGGCCTGCATCAGCGCCATGCACGAAGCCCCCTGGTCCTTATTTACCATTATTCTGACTATGCCAATTGCGATATTTATGGGACTCTTGATGCGGTATAAAACAGGGTCTGTTACATTGGCTAGTGTTTTGGGGGGAATTTTATTGATCGTTGGCATCATAGGAGGGCATCGTTTGATGGAGATTCCGGGCGTACATAACCTGTTCGATTGGGATGTCAAGACCATTTCAATCGCGATTGCTGTTTACGGATTTTTAGCATCAGTCTTACCCATCTGGCTGCTTCTGGTGCCACGTGATTACCTTTCCACCTATCTCAAGATCGGTACGATCCTGATGCTGGCCATAGGCATTGTCTTTGTTCATCCGACCATACAGATGCCAGCGCTGACGGATTTTATCCATGGTGGTGGGCCTGTGATCGGCGGACCTGTGCTGCCATTTATCTTTATCGTGATCGCTTGCGGTGCAATTTCGGGTTTCCATGCGATTATTGCCACCGGAACTACGCCTAAGATGCTGGGAACCGAAAGGGAAATTCTTTTTGTAGGGTATGGTGCAATGCTGGTTGAGGGATTTGTTGCTTTAATGGCATTGATCGCTGCCTGTACCTTACTGCCCGGCGACTATTTTGCGATCAACACACCAGTCGGTGATTATGCAGGATTTTTGGCACAACATCCCGAATTAAAAGCGGTAGATCTGCAGCATTTTTCAGATCGGATAGGCGTAGACCTCCACGGCCGTACGGGGGGCGCCGTGTCCCTCGCCGTCGGGATGGCCCATATTTTTGATAATGTTCCTTTTATGGACAATGTGATGGCTTATTGGTATAATTTTGCTATCATGTTTGAAGCCGTGTTTATTCTCACAGCTATCGATGCCGGTACGCGGGTCGGACGGTTCTTTTTGCAGGAAATGCTGGGCAATGTCTTTCCGGCATTCAAAGATAAGGATTGGAAACCGGGCGTTTGGTTATGCAGCGCTATTTTTACTTTTTCATGGGGCTATCTTGTTTTTACGGGAAATGTAAGCAGTATCTGGCCGCTATTTGGAATCAGCAACCAGCTGTTGGCTGCCTGTGGGCTTATTGTCTGTACGACAATGCTTATTCGGATGAATCGGGGGAAATATGCCTTAATTACGGCAATTCCGGGCGTATTTATGGCTGGAATTACCTTTTGGGCGGGCTATCTACAGGTGATGGATATTTATTTGCCTAAGGGACAGCTGCTATTAGCTTCATTGGCGATATTAGCTATGCTTTTGATGCTGCTTGTCTTTATAGGTACGTTCCGTAAATGGTATCAGTTATTTAAAACTGAGGCTAAATTTATCGACCAAAATGGAGAATCTGTCAAAGAATTGGTTGACCGTTAAGGGGAAGTTTCAAACCACACTCAAAATTATAATTAAACTTTTTTAATTTCTTATTTATTACTTTTTTTAAATTCAAAAGTAATAAATAGGTTATTTAAATACTTTTTTTGCGGATTTTTATTACTCTTAAATTATATTGTAAGTTTTTTAATGGGAAATGTGTTCCTAATTAAGTACTATATTTTGTGCTAAAGGGAGCGTGATTTTCGATAACGTTACCGCTACTTTATCCGGTTAAAGTGTTGGATTTTTAGGCTTTTAGATCTTTCTTTGGGTTATAACGCAATTGAATAAACTAAAAATCTTAACCCTAAATGGATAAATTATGATAGTTCATATCCACAGTAATCCAACATTTTTAGTAGGCACGATGCTGAGCTGTCTCTTCCTTTGGACAGGTCTAGCTTCGGCACAGACTACAACAATACAGGGACGTGTCACCAATTCGACCGATGATGCCGCATTGGAAGGTGTAACGATCACTAATCTGAGTATGGCTGCTGCAGCACGGACAGACAAACAGGGAAATTTTAATATCAGAGCGAATGCAGGGGATAGGCTCAAAGTTTCGCTGCTGGGTTTTAAGACAGTCGAAATTGCTGTTCCCTCCACGGGTAATCTCCAGATAGCACTTAACGAAGAAAGTCGACAGATTGATGAAGTGGTGGTTACTGCGTTGGGTATCAAACGTCAGACCAGGGGGCTGACCTATGCGACACAACAACTGGATGGAAGTGCAGTCAATGATGCGCGCGACAACAGTGGCAACGTACTGAGTAGTCTGACGGGTAAAGTCGCTGGTGCTGTCGTGACTACAGCGGCTACGGGCCCCGGAGCCTCCGCCAAAGTGGTTTTGCGGGGCAACAAATCCATCTCCGGTAATAACAATGCGCTCATCGTGGTGGATGGTATACCTTATGATAATTCCAGTGCACAACAAGCTACCGGAACAACCTACAATTATGGGACGAGCGATGGCGCTGCGAATATCAACCCGGACGATATAGAATCCATCAATGTGCTCAAAGGCCCTTCGGCTGCTGCGCTATACGGTAGCAGGGCCGCAAATGGTGCCATATTGATTACAACGAAACAAGGTAAGGCTGGTCGGTATAATATTGATTATAATGGTAGTGCATCCTTAGATCAGGTCAACTTGCTCAGTAAATTCCAGAATACCTACGGGCGGGGAAATGGAGGTGTCAGTGGTACGAATGTCGGTGAGAGCTGGGGACCACAAGGGCAAACCTATAAAAATAATGTCCGCGATTTCTTTGAAAATGCGACCTCCTTCAACAATAGCATTAGCACCTATGGAGGGACGGAAAAAGTGCAGGGTTATGTTTCTTATACAAACAATAAAATCGGAGGCATTGTTCCTGGCAACGACTTGAAACGTAATAGCTTGAATCTTCGCGTCAATACGGAACTGATCCCAAAACTAAAAACAGATGTAAAGCTCAATTACGTTAACCAGCAGATTGACAATCGTCCGCGTTTAGGCGATATGGGAATCCCCGTGGAAGTGTACGTGATGCCGCGGGATATGGATGAGGCTGAACTTAAAGACTTTGAGGATATTGATCCGGTTACCGGTGAGCCGCAGCGGAAGTACTGGTCCGGTTCTGCTGTATACGACAATCCGTATTGGAGTACCAACCGCACCTCGGTCAATGAAGTACGCGATCGCATTACCGCATTGGGTTCGGCAACCTATCAGTTGACGGATTGGCTAAATGTAATGGGAAGATTCAGTTATGATAAATACATTGATAAGACAACCGGATCATTCTACGCAGGTACTGTTTCTCTTGGCGATGTCCGTCCCGGAGGTAAATATTATGAAACACATGCGCGCTATCAGGAACGCAACTTTGATTTGTTGTTCAATGGAAATAATATACTTAACGAGGCGGTCAAAATTAGCTATAATGTTGGTGCAAGTTCCTTAAATCGGGAGTACAGTAGCTTTCAGAATATGGCCAATGGCCTGTCCGTACCGAATGAGTTTAGCCTAACCATGGCTACCACGCCAGAATTTCTACTGATCAACGGTTACCAACGACGTCTAAATTCGGTCTATGGAAGTGCACAGCTGACCTTTTTTGATCATACCTTTCTCGATATGACGGCACGCAACGACTGGACCTCAACCTTAAAATCTCCACACAGTTATTTCTATCCCTCAATCGGCGTATCTACTATTTTCAATGAATGGCTCAGGTTGCCAACCTGGATCAGTTATGGTAAGCTAAGGGCTTCCTATACGCAGGTCGGTAACGATGCGAATCCCTATCTACTTCAACAGTTGTATTCTTTTGGGCTAGGTGCTGGAAAAGGATTTATCTCCCGTTCACCAATAAAGGCAATCCCAGAATTGAAACCTGAGCTGACCAAATCCTATGAAGCGGGGCTGGATATGAAATTCTTTGCCAACAGATTGGGGTTTGACCTGACGATGTACAAAAGTAATACAGTCAATCAGCTTTTGTTTCTTGGGTTGCCAATGGCAAGCGGCTTTAGCAGGCAATACATCAATGCCGGAAATATAGCAAATAAGGGAATTGAAGTCCAATTAACTGCGTCGCCTATAAAAAATGAAAAGCTAGAATGGCAGACCACTTTCAATTTTGCAGCCAATACCAATAAAGTGATTGAACTGCACGAGCGGACAAAACGAGCAACGATTACCGAAAGTACCAAATATGCTTCTGTTGTCGTCAATGAAGGGGAGAAATACGGGGATCTTTACGGTTATAAATGGAAAAGGGATGCGGCGACAGGGAAATATGTGGTTGACGACAGCGGCTTGCCGGTGGTCGAAGCGAATCAAAAATTGGGCAATTTTAACCCCAAGGCCTTATTGGGCTGGTCTAATTCGGTCCGCTATAAGAATTTTACGGTCAATGCCTTAATTGATACACGTATTGGAGGCGAGATCGTATCGGGTACCTCGGCTTATCTAGCGGCTTTTGGAGTAGCTGATTATACCACCGATTACCGGGAAGGAGGTCTGGTGCTCGATGCCGTGGACGTGAGTGGCGCAGCTAATACCAAGGCTATCACATCTCAGCAGCTTTGGACCCGAGTATCGCAGAACGGACGCGATGCCTGGGGAGAATTCTTTACCTATGATATGACCAATGTTCGCTTACGAGAACTATCTGTCAGTTATAAATTTAACCTCAAAAATACCGCTGCGATCAAAAGTGCACAGCTCATGCTGACTGGCCGCAACCTATTTTTCTTTTATCGTGGAAAATCCAAATTGGATATTCCGGGAATAGGCAAAACAGACAACCCCATAGATCCTGAAGCAGCATTGGGAGCGGGTAATTTTCAGGGAATTGAAGTGGGCTTGCCGCCTACTGTCCGTTCCTTTGGGCTGAATGTTAAGTTAACTTTTTAAATCCTTGAACAATGAAAAAAAGCACCCTCTTTACTTCGCTATTCGCACTAAGCTTGTTGTCCTGTACCAAGGACTTTCAGGATATCAATACCGATCCCAACAATATCACGGTGATCACACAGCGTGAATTGCCCTTTATGTTTGCCAAAGCGCAGTCGTCGGCCGCAATGAATCGATCCTTTTATCAAACAGTGCAAAACCTGGGGCCGGATCTATATGCCCAATACTTTGCACTTACTACGAATTCCTTCAGTACGGACCGTTATCTGCTTACTCCAGATTGGCAGCGCCGGTTTTGGACAGTTATTTATGTGGATACCGCACCACAGCTCAAAAGCATTCTCGAAAATACAGAATCCAAATCAGGTGAGGCCGCATTGGCCAATATCATGTGGGTATATGCCTTTCATCGGCTAACAGACCAATTTGGACCGATACCTTATTTCGGTGCTGCCGAGGCCAACGACGTTATTCCTTATGACGCCATGGATAAGATCTATGCAGATTTCTTTGAAAAATTGACTACAGCTGTAGCCAATCTGAAGGCCTTACCAGCCGGAACGAAAATCTTTCAGGGATACGACCTGATCTTCGATGGAAATACCGAAAACTGGATCCGATTTGCTAATTCGCTCCGTTTGCGGTTGGCCTTGCGTATCGCCAAGGTGGATGCCAATCAAGCAAAAGTCGAAGCAGAAGCAGCTGTTGCTGCCGGTCTGATGTCTAGCAATACCCATAATGCCAGTATGCTCAAATCCCTTTCTGGAAATGATACCAATGGATTGGCGCAGGTTGCGGTATGGAACGAGTTTTCAATGAGTTCCACGATTGCTTCATATCTAAAAGGCTATGGCGATCCGCGTTTAGGTATTTATTTTCAACCCAGTTATATTGGAAAGACATTCAATAGTGTGCGAAATGGGGCTACGGCCACGGATTTAGGGAACGTACGTAATCAGTCAGGTTCCAATTCCAATGTCGGTACCTATTGGGTACGTTACAATGGCGTGGCTATAGAAGGAAATTTTACCCAGAATTTCCATGTGATGTGTGCTGCTGAATCTTTTTTCTTAAGGGCCGAAGGGGCGTTGAATGGCTGGAATATGGGCGGTGAGGCCAAGCAACTGTACGAGGAAGGCATCAAAACAAGTATGGAACAATGGGGCATTACAGATGCTACACAGATCAGTAATTACATCGCATCAAACCATGTGCCTATCGCTCCCGGCGATTATCATAATTCGCCAGCTGTAGCCAGTATCCCCGTCAGATGGGCAACAACCGTGGCCGAACAACGTGAACAGATCGGCGTACAGAAGTGGTTGGCGATCTATCCCAACGGTATGGAGGCTTGGGCAGAATATAGACGTACAGGATTCCCAAAAATGTATGCATTGATCCATTCCGACAACCCAGACCTGCCTATTGGGACATTTATTAAAAGATTGCCTTATCCACTGACCGAGGTGACAGACAATCTCGTTGAACTGAGTAAAGGACGTGCACTGCTTGGCGGTACAGACAATGCGGCAACCAAACTCTGGTGGGATGTGGACTAAATTGGGTAAATTACAATGATAGACTTCAAGATCTGGTTAGTTTCTTTCGGCACACTTATGGGATTAAATTCGAGCATTCAAGCACAACAACAACAACAACAAAAAGCGGCGTTGCCCAGCGTATTGGCCATACCTGCTGAGATCGATCCGATAAAGATCATGATGGAAGATCAGGCAGAACAGCTCATCAGGGCTTTGGATGGCGAGAAAGCTGCAAATCCGCAAGATATTATCCAGTTGGTCAGAAAAAACCTGAAACTGGACGGATATGCTATTCCGCCAATGGACATGCAGCTAATTTCGTCAATTGAGCAAGACAATTATACCATTCACAGCCTGATCTTTCAGAGCTTGCCTGGGCTGTATGTTCCCGCAAGCTTATATGTGCCAAAAGGCAAGGGACCATTTCCGGCAATACTCAATAGCCACGGGCATTGGCCACCGGGGCGGCGAAGTGAAATTGTTCAGCGTACGGCCCATATGTTGGCATCCAACGGCTATGTATGTCTTTGTATCGATGCCATGGGGTCGGGCGAGCGCGGACGTGGGCATCAGCATGAGTATCATGGGGCTAATCTTGGGTCGGCACTGCTCGATCTGGGGACACCACTGATGGGTATACAGCTACTTGAAAACAGTCGTGCCATTGATCTGCTCTGTAGCTTACCTGAGGTAGATCCCGAAAGGATTGGGGCTACCGGCGCCAGTGGTGGTGGCAATCAGACGATGTGGCTCGCGGCTATGGATCCGCGGATCAAGGCCGCCGTTCCTGTCGTCAGCGTCGGAACTTTCCGAGCCTATATCATGAACAGCAATTGTGTCTGCGAACTCCATCCCAATGGGCTCCTGCATTTTGAAGAAGGACAACTGTTACAAATAATGGCTCCTAAGGCAATTAAGATTATTTCGGCACTTAAAGATGGTAACGCTGCTTTCAACGCTCATCAGATGCTCAAGTCTTTTCGTATTGCCAAGGAAGCTTTTTCGCGGCAAGGGGTACCAGAACGGATCGATTATGAGCTTTTTGATGAACCACATAGCTATACCACAGAAATGAATATAAGTATGATCAATTGGTTTGATGGGGCATTTGGCGTGACGCGCGAGAAAGGATTGCTGTTGGACAATGTGCTTCTATTGGATACGAATGAGCTTGCAGTACTGAAACATGGGGTTAAGCAAGAGCTGATCCTCAGTATACCAGATTTTATCAGCCGTGTATTTAGTCGGACTGAATCACGGATTGCGACATCCACACTGGATAAAGTCGACTATAAAAAACAGCTACGGGCATTACTTTATACAGGCAGTACCGATAGTTTGCTACGTGTTCAGACGTTGGAATCGCAGCAGGGCTGGCAACGGGTTCTATTGGAGACATCGACGCGACAACTGATTCCATTATTGATCAGCCCGCCTCTTACCAACTCAAATACGCTGCACGTCTATTTCCCCTCGATGGGTAAACAGCAGGTCGCTATGCAGGAAATTGAGGCGCTTCGCAGCAAAGGTGAAGGAGTGGTGCTCATCGATCTCTTTGGGCTCGGAGAGCGCTCTTCAGTTACTGCTGATCAAATCGATGGAGCGTTACCGCGCTTTCATACACTTTCGCGCTCACTGCTCTGGATGGGTCGTAGCATGATGGGCATTTGGGCGTCTGAAATTGGGCTTATCAATGCTTATCTGCAGCAAGAATATAAGTCCAGCAAGCAGACCTTGGTTGCGGACCGGGAGACGGCAATAGCAGCATTGATCAGCAATGTGCTGAATACCTCAGAACCGGAATTACTGCTTCGCGAGCTCCCCATCAGTTATCTGCCGGGCGCAACGGGAGCGCTGGACAGCTACAATATGGCAATCCATATTCCAGGTATTCTCCATTGGGGCGATATTCCGATGCTGCTCGCGCTCAATGAACAGCGAGTCATGGTCGATGGACTTAACCAGTTGGACGGTAAGCCTTGCGAAATAGCAAATAAACAGCAATTAAAAAACAAAGTGCAGCACTATAAGAAGCAATTAAATAACCAAGGAACACTCCTTATCAATTAAATAGTATGGGAACAAATCGAAGATCATTTTTAAAACTGTCTGGGCTAGCCGGAATTGGATTGATGGCTGGCTGTGGACAGGAAAATAAGGCTTCAGCAAAGACAAATCTGGATCATATCCGGCTGGAAGCGGCAAAGAAATATACAGCTACATTTAATATGTCGGGCTACGCGGCCCCCAAAATACCAACTGTAAGAGTCGGTTTTATCGGTGTCGGCAATAGGGGATCTGCTGCAGTGGAACGTATGAGCCAGATTGAAGGTGTTGCGATTAACGGCATCTGTGATGTACGGGCCGAAAAGGCTACCGAAGCAAAGGCAAGGATAAAATCAGCTGGTCACCGCGCGGAGTTATTTACGGAGAATGCCGAACACTGGAAAAAGATGTGTGAACAGGCAGATTATGATCTTATCTATATTGCAACCCATTGGAAATTGCATGCCGAGATGGCGATATATGCCATGGAACAGGGAAAGCATGTCGCTTTGGAGATTCCTGCAGCGACGACGGTGGAAGACTGCTGGCGATTGGTACAAACCTCCGAGAAGACCAAAAAACACTGTGTCATGCTGGAAAATTGTTGCTACGATTACTTTGAACTGCTGACCTTAAACCTAGCTAGACAAGGTTTTTTTGGAGATATCGTCCACTGCGAAGGGGCTTATATCCATGACATTTTGGAGAGTTTTTTTGATGCTGAAAAACGCTTTGATTTTTGGCGCTTAAAGGAAAATGCGACGCGCAACGGGAATCTTTATCCCACCCACGGTCTGGGACCGATCTGTCAGATTCTGAAGGTCAACCGCGGTAATAAGATGGAGTATATGAGTTCGATGTCTTCAAAAGATTTTATGCTAGGGCAGAAAGCCAAAGAGATGGCCGCGACCGATAAGCAATTTGAGTCTTATATAGACAAGCCCTTCCGCGGCAATATGAATATTTCCAATATCCTCACCAATAATGGCAGTACCATAATGTTACAGCATGATGTGAGTTCGCCAAGGCCTTATTCACGCCTCCATCTGATTAGTGGCACCAAAGCCTTTGCGCAGAAATATCCTCTGCCCGGCAAAATTGCTATTGGCCATGCCGATTTCCTGTCGGCCGAAGAGATGACCAAACTGGAACAGCAATATACACCGGGTATAGTCAAAAAGATCGGCGAACTGGCCAAGCAGATCGGTGGTCATGGAGGTATGGATTTTATGATGGACTGGCGCCTGATCGATTGCCTGCGCAATGGTTTACCGATGGACATGGATGTCTATGATGCCGCCAGCTGGAGTGTCATTGGCCCTTTAAGTGAATGGTCGGTCGCCAATGGTTCCCAGCCAATCGAGGTGCCTGATTTTACTGCTGGTCATTGGAAAAGTAATCAGGTACATGATATTGAGCTGGCGAGGGAAACGAGCATAGTATCATCATAAACAAAACACAACGAGAACATTATATTAAATCAAGAGACGTGAATATTAAAACTTTTAACACCCGGTTAGAACTGGGACAACATGCAGGAGCTGCAGGAATTGAAGCTATTAACGCTGCCATTGCGGCGAGGGGAGAAGCCAACATTATTTTAGCAACCGGACAGAGCCAGTTCGAAACATTAGAAACGCTGGTGGCTAGTGATAATATCGACTGGAGCAAGGTGCGCATGTTCCACCTCGATGAATATATTGGCATGCCAATTAGCCATAAAGCTAGCTTTCGGAAATACTTAACCGAACGTTTTATCACGCAGGTGGTGACACTGAAGGAAGTTGTACTGATTAATGGTGAAGCGGATCCAGCTGCGGAATGCGAACGTCTGCACAACAAAATTAATGCACATCCCATCGATGTTGCCTTTGTGGGAATCGGAGAGAATGGCCATTTGGCTTTTAATGATCCTCCTGCTGATTTTGATGTAAAGGATGCTTATCTAATTGTCAATCTTGACGAGCAGTGTCGTCGTCAGCAGTTGGGAGAAGGGTGGTTTGGCTCACTCGCCGAAGTACCGTTGCAGGCTATCAGTATGTCCATACAGCAGATTCTATCGGCTCAGAAAATAATCTGCGCTGTGCCGGATGAACGTAAAGCACTTGCTGTGAAAAATTGCCTCACGCAACCTGTTTCCAATTTGTATCCAGCGAGTATCCTGCAGCAGCATGCCGACTGCACCTGCTACCTGGACGCGGAATCTGCATCGCTTTTAAAATGATGTATCCTATGACAGCATCGGCACGCGATAGGAAAACTACCTGGGTATCCATAGGCATTATTGGAACAATGTTTTTTATCTTTGGATTTGTATCCTGGATTAATGCGATTCTCATTCCATATTTTAAAATAGCCTGTGAACTGAGCAATTTTCAGTCATACCTTGTTGCTTTTGCATTTTATATCTCTTATTTGTTGATGTCGATGCCTTCCTCGTATTTGCTCAAAAAAATAGGCTATAAAAATGGAATTATGGTAGGCTTTTGGATTATGGCATTGGGGGCATTTTTATTTGTCCCTGCGGCCTATAATAGGGCCTATCCGATCTTTTTGATTGGTCTATTTACGTTGGGAAGTGGATTAGCCCTGTTACAGACCGTCGCCAATCTATACATTACCCTGATTGGTGAAAAGGAACGTGCAGCGCAACGGATCAGTATGATGGGCATTTGTAATAAGGGAGCAGGTATACTGGCACCCTTACTATTTTCCTATATTATTTTGCGCCCGCAGGACAATGAGCTATTTAAGCAGCTTCCGCAGATGACAGAAACGGCCCGTACATTGGCTTTGGATGAATTGATCTTACGCGTAGTAGGTCCGTATACTGCGGTCGGAATCATCTTACTATTGATCGGGCTGTTTGTTAAGTTTTCTATTCTTCCCGAATTGGATCAACAACAAGATGGTCAAGGGAAAGACAGGGACGGAACCAAGAAAAGTATCTTTCAATACCCACACCTCATTCTGGGTGCTGTGGCAATATTCCTCCATGTGGGTACACAGGTTATCGCAATTGATACGATCATCAATTATGCAGGGGTGATGGGCCTATCCCTACTGGAAGCCAAAGCACTACCTTCCTATACGCTGACGGCTACAATACTAGGCTACTTGTCGGGAATTGTCTTGATTCCCAAAGTGTTCAGTCAACACAGTATGCTGCGTTTCAGCACAGTTGTTGGTCTGATTTTGTCTATCTTAGTTGTGTCGACTCATGGACATGTTGTCCTGTTTAATATGGATCTGGATATTTCGATCTGGTTTATTGTATTGATTGGGTTTCCTAATGCACTTATCTGGGCAGGCATATGGCCATTGGCGCTTGAAGGGCTTGGTCCATTGGCCAAACAAGGATCGGCACTATTAATTATGGGACTATGTGGCAATGCTTTACTTCCGCTCCTATATGGGGTACTGGCCGATACGATCGATCCTAAATCAGCCTATTGGATATTGACGCCATGTTTTTTATACCTGTTATTTTACGCCTTTAAAGGGTATCGGGTTCAGACATGGTCAGGACAAACAAAAAAATCAACGAATTAATATGTGGATTATAACAAATACCAATATTATAACACCTTACCGCGTGATCGCGGATGGAACAGTATGGATTGCCGAGGGGAAAATTGTGCATATTCGCGAAGGCTATTTGGCAAAAGAAGCTGTCGAAGAAGGTTGGTCAGCTGCCCAATGGCTGGATGCCGGGGGGCTGTATCTTGCACCGGGTTTTATTGATATACATGTCCATGGCGGTGGCGGCGCTGATTTTATGGATAACAGTGTGTCTGCATTTTTAACTGTTGCCGAAACGCATCTACGTTATGGTACCACTGCCATGCTGCCGACCACCTTGACCAGTGAACGCGAGGAGCTATTGGAACTTTTCTCCGTCTATGAAGCAGCTAGGGAGCAGAATAGCAAAGGGAGCCGATTTTTAGGTCTGCATCTCGAAGGGCCCTATTTTGCGATGAACCAACGGGGGGCGCAGGACCCCAAGTATATCCGTAATCCGGATCCAAAAGAATACATGCCTATACTTGAACGTTATCACCACCTCATCAGTCGATGGAGTGCGGCTCCTGAGCTGCCTGGAGCATTGGACTTTGGACGGGCTGTGCGCAGTCATGGTATCTTATTGGCTCTGGCACATACCGATGCAGTGTATGAGGAGATATTACCTGCGGTCGAAGTTGGATATCGCCTGGCAACACATTTCTACTCTGGTATGTCCGGCATGAGGCGCGTTCACGCGCATCGTTATGCCGGAGTTATTGAGAGCTGCTTTCTATTGGACCAGATCGATGTGGAGATTATAGCAGATGGTGTCCATTTGCCCGAGCCCTTTTTGCGGCTAATTCATAAAGTGAAAGGGGTGGACAAAATGATCCTGATTACTGACGCGATGCGTGCAGCCGGTATGCCCGAGGGGAAAAGTGTGTTGGGAAGCTTGCGTAATGGAACCGAAGTAATCGTCGAGGAAGGAGTAGCCAAGCTAACCGATCGTTCTTCTTTTGCAGGTAGTGTGGCTACTGCAGATCGCCTTGTCCGCACAATGCTCAACAAGGGAGGTGTCAGTTTGGTAGAAGCCGTACAGATGATGACGGTCAACCCCGCAAGACTTCTTGGGCTGGATCATAAGATTGGAGCAATAGCTGTAGGAATGGAAGCAGATATTGTGCTTTTTGATGATGATGTGGTCATTCATCATAGTTTTGTTGCCGGTGAATTACGTTACAGTAAATAAAGACATCTAGGAAGATCGTTTGGTAGAATCCCGTTCGATTAATTTTCCCGGCAATATCATATCCTGAATTTCAAAATCCCGATTTTTTATATGACGGATGAGTAGCGCACAACTCCTTTTGCCGATCTCCATGGCAGGTTCTTCAATTGTGCTTAAATTGGGTTCTACCACAGTAGCAATGGGATCATTGGTAAATCCGATGACGCCAATGTCCTGGCCTACACGGAGCCCCTGCTGCTTGATTGTCTGAATGGCACCAACGGCTTTGCGGTCATTGGCAGCGAAGATCGCATCTGGACGATCAGGGAGGGCAAGTAACTTCAATGCATCAGTGGCGCCGTGAGCCTGTGAAAAACCCGAATATACAATAAGACGCTGATCGATGATCATATTGTGCTGTTCCAATGCTTGCAGATAGCCATTTAGCCGCTGCTGTGTGAATTGCAGATTTTCGGGGCCGGCGATATGAGCAATGCGCGTATAGCCTTGTCGGATCAGGTATTCGGTCGCCTGTAAGGCTCCTGCAAAATCATCTTGGACAACTTTGGAAGCATCTATATCTTTAGGTACACGGTCAAAGAATACGATTGGCATTCCTTTGGCCATCAATTGTTCAAAATGATCGTTTGTGGATGAATCGGAAGAGATCGAAATAAGAAGTCCATCCAGACTGCTCGTTGATAGGTTTTCCAATAGGTTCTGTTCCCTTGCGACATGATCGTTGGTGACGTAGAGAATAACATTATAATCGCGTTCATAAGCTTCTTCCTGAATACCTGAAATCACCATCGAAAAATAATAATTGGTGATAAAGGGAATGACCACACCTATATTGTTTGTTGAACCGGAAGCTAAGGCGGAAGCATTTTTATTAGGCTTAAAGTTTAATTTCTTGGCGAGTGCCAGCACCTTTTTTCGGGTTTCGGGATTGACATCGTGGGTATCCCGAAAGGCCCGCGAAACTGTCGATACCGAAATTTGGAGCATCTTAGCGATATCCTTGATGCCTAAAGGATTCTTCATATTTAGATAGAGTTAAAGAATTGCGATACAAAATACTAAAAACTATCGAAAATTGCCCGTTTTAATGTGTTTTACTACCATAAATGTCACTAATTCATGCATTTTGCGGCTATGTAATCATTTAAGTAGCTGAAATATAAGCATCGACTACCCATACGATGCCGATAACTTCCACTCCAAATGCTATCATAATTTAGATCTTATTCCAAAGTTTAAATAATTAGGACCGAATGCGTCTTCATCAATATAGTATTTAACTTATAACCGGAATAAACGTATAATTTTTTTACAATGAAAGTTCTATCCCAATTCGGACATTTCGTGAGTTTATGTTTCGTTAACACCCTTTTCAGATTGCTTTCATTTCGCTATAAGTTTCTTCCTCAAGAACTACATTTTTGTAAACTTTGAAGATGTCGCTAAAATTGTTTAGTTCTTTAGTGTAATCAGCACCAATATAATGATAGCTTGTTGAAAAAGGTATAAAAAAAGGCTGATCATACTGACCAGCCAAGAAAATAAAACATTACAATAAAACTTATTAATCTTAATCGTGTCCTTCGGTTTTAACTATCTTATTGTAAATACCCAATAGTAAAAATGGTGCCGCCCATTGACCAACGAATAGTGCCGTATTATCATTTTTAGTTTTGCAACATTTTAAAGCTGCTGAAATTCCCATTGCTGCTAACGAAGCTGCTAAAAATACAATAGAGGGAATTTTAGATGTTTGTGTTTCGACCTCTTTCGTTACTTTGTCTTCATTTCCTGTTGTAAGTGCCATAGTTTTTATAGTTTAGTTTATTAGTGAACTACTTTCAAAATAAAATAGTTTGAAAATATCTATTATTTTTCTTTCTCACTTCATTTCCGGTCTGATCTTTATAAGAATCCACATTGCTTTGAAATTGCTTTATTAACCGAATTAAGGATTTTTATTCTTTATGACAAATAGTTTGTAAATTGAAATGCATCCCGGTATCATTGGTAAAATTGCTGTCCACATTCCAGGAAAATAATAGTTACCGGTTGTTTTAAAATAGTAGTTGGGCATATTTTCAATAACGGCTCCCGATACTGAATCAGTAATAATATGGGGATCATTAGGTAGAATCTCAGGTCTTATTAGCGGAAAAATGAAGTGTGTAAATTCAGCTACACCTGGACCGATAAAAATAAACCACGCAACAAATCCTGCCATAGGAATTCTGTAATATAAGCCCAATGTAGTTAGTGTATAGATTGTTGGCCCAACGAGCGCAAATATGAGGAGGAATTTCTTTTCACTCCAGGGAATCCCAAATAGTCTGCTCATGGAAGGCGCAAATCCTGTCTGATATTCTTCAATAATATGTACCTGCAGGGCAGCTACAGTAAGGACAAAAAGAGGCAATATCAATGATGGATCAGTAGGATGGCTCAAGTAGGTTTTATACCAGCAGATAAAAGCAATGAAGGCCGAGCCGCCCACGATAACTACCGGTGGTAAACCGATTGAAAAATAGCCTAATAAGGTTGCAAGAATCGTAGTAATGAGTACGATAGTAACGTTGAGCTTTCGACTGAAAAATAATGTTTGCATCATAACAGAATGAATTTTTTACTAAATTACATATGTGTTTACAGGCAGTATTTATCAAATGATAAAATCGCTAATTCTTGCCACGGATTCTGCTCAAAGAAACTTGCGTGATACCGAGATATGATGCTAAATCTGCTAAACTGATCCGTTGAAGGAGATATCCCTGATTTTTTAGGAATTTGTTGTATGCGACGATTCCCGTTTCCTCAAGCGAGCGGCCTATGCGGGTCATCATGTCGATAACGGCCGTCGAAAGAAGTTTACGGTAGAAAGTTTCTATCTCATGATATCTGACACATAATAATTGTAGGTCTTTATAAGATATGTAACTTACTACGGTATGTTCGAGTGCAACAATTTCGTAATTAGAAGGCTTTTGTTCTATAAAACTATCCAAAACTGAAAAGATATTTGTTTCCGAGAAAAAACGCATGATATACTCCCTGCTGTCTGAAGTAAACAGAGTTTTTACAAGACCAGATTCCAGAAAGAATATTTTATCGCAAATTCTTCCTCTTTTGACAATTTTGTCTCCTTTTTTAAAGGATTTTGAGGCGATTTTTGATTTAAAATCAAGCGATGCGTCATTATTCATATTAAAGTGAAATTGTACGAATTGTACAAAATCCGGTGGATTATGATTGGAAAAGTTAGTCATCATACTATATAGCTCAATGCCATTGTTTTATTTAATTTACGATTGTTTTTCCGAAATGATGTAAACATCGATAAATGGTTCAATAAGGCTCCCTTTACTTTCTTAATGGCGGATTTGTATTGTGTTGTCAGTGAGGTTTTCAAATATTACTAGTGAGGTTGGTCATTCTATTTTGTAATTTATCATTTTTTCTATAAAAGAAATTTTTATGCACTAATAATTTTAATTGCCTAAAGACAGTTCATAAATGAAGGATATCTATCGCGTAAATTATCTCATTTGTTACAAAAGTATTTTGCACAAACGATTGCATTGTGTATTTTTTGTTTTATTTAATTGTATTTATAAAATTAGAAAGAACAATTAAATTTAAATTATGAGATATCCCAAAGTTACACTACTGCTCAGTGCAGTATTGGCAAGCTTTCTTTCTTGCCAAAAAAGCGATTTACAAACCAATTTAGAAGAGAAATTATCGCTACGTGCTGCTTCCCCGGGTTTAAGCGGATACGAAGTTCCCTTAGGTGGCAATGGATTTGTCACTTCTGCACCTTCCGGTGCAGCGGAAGTCATCAATAGCAACGGATTGGCAAACTGGAACAATGTGAATAGCGTAATCAGTACCTATGCTAAGGTTCCTCAAGCGGGCGCTTTACGTGTTAAAATAAGAGCTAAAGTGTTATCTTCAGGCGATAGTAGTACAGTGAAATTAACAATTAATGGTATAAGCAAACAAATCAAACTTAAAGGTGCAGCATTAAAAGATTACACGGTCGGTACCTATTCACTAAATACCGCGGGATATGTAAAAATGGATCTTCAAGGCGTAACCAAGTCAGGCGGTTATTTTGCATATGTATCACACTTGATTCTAGATAGTTCTGCGACAAATGGCACGGTAATCTATAGTGATAACAATGTAGATAATACCTACAATTGGTCGCGGCGGGGCCCATCCGGACATTTGAATTATACCATTCCAACGAATCAGCAAGTATCCTATTATTATAGCGAGGTGAAAGTGCCTGTTGGAGAAGATAAAATAGGATCTTACTTTATGGCAAATGGCTTCGATCAAGGGTATTTCGGTATGCAGGTCAATTCAGCGACAGAACGCAGAATACTGTTTTCTGTTTGGAGTCCATATAGCACCGATGATCCATCCCAAATACCAGCAGAGGACCGCATCACATTAAATAGAAAAGCGGCAAATACGACTACAGGTGAGTTTGGTGGCGAAGGTTCTGGTGGACAAAGTTATCTCAAGTATAATTGGACTGCCGCCACAACATATAAATTTTTATTGAAGGGAGAACCTGATAACAGTGGAAGTACTGACTTTACGGCATGGTTTAATGATCCGTCGACCAATAATTGGATACTAATTGCAAGCTGGAAACGTCCTAAAATAAATACTTATTTAACAGGCTTTCATAGTTTCCTCGAAAATTTCAATGCCAACAATGGCTTCCTTAGCCGTTCTGCAGAATATAGCAATCAATGGGTTCGTACATCTACTGGAACTTGGCTGAAAGTTGTGGAAAGTACCTTTAATGTTGATGCGACCTATTCAAACAATCAGCGTATAGACGCTATTGGCGGAATAACCGGAAACAGCTTCTTCCTCAAAAATGGCGGTTTTTTCAATACTGTCGTAAATCCCGGAACGAAGTTTACACTGCCAGGTTATGGCACAGCACCTTCAATAAATTTAACAACACTACCTTAACAGACATATTTACAGTAGATTATTCATAATTTACATCTATTAAAAGGGACAATACTTCATTAAAGAGTATCGTTCCTTTTAATTTTCTTGTATGCTAAGCCGTCCCTTTGCCATAAATCTTATCTTAGTCTTATCCTGTACCACTTTGATGGAAAGCTCCGTTATGAAGCTTTCGGTTAGGAAATATTGTGGCCATTGGGGAGTGCTACGATGCAGACTTCATTGTTTTTAAATCAACATCCAATGGTAAGTTTAACGAAAGTTGTATCAAACGATAGACTAGAATTCACGGTATATATCGAAGATGCCGATAAGGTATGCTATGCATACTTAGGGAAGGAAAAGAGTACAGTTGGCAATATCTGGTTATACAATACCGTCCGTCCCTACTCCAAGCGAACCTGAATGGCATAACAAGTAAAATGTCTTCGCTAAATGGACTTTCTACTTACTTAGGGAAGCCTATTTTTAAAAAATTATTTCATTTAGCAGAGTATAGCAAACTAAAGCCCGAGGAACGAGAAATGTACAACGCAAGTTTAAGGAATAAATGGGATGCGGAGAGCATCCGAAGTAGTCAGGAGGAGCTCCTGAAACGAGGGCGCGAAAAGGCAGTGGCAGAGGGAAGAGCAGAGGGGGAGACTAAGGGAAAGGCGGAAGTAATAAAAAACCTTTTGTGTCTGAATAAGTTTTCGATTTCGGAAATTGCAGAATTAGCGGACGTCAATGTAGAGTTTTTAAAGCAGATCGAACACAAAGGGCTAAAGGAAAATAAAAACAAATTGCCCGATGAAAGAGTCTAACATAAAAATATCGACCGATACTCCGATTTTAGTTGTTAACTATGCAGAATAGATCTTTCTGAGGACGCTCGACAGAATTATAGTGGATAAGCTTTTGATCACCGTTATCCTACGCAACCAAACTGCGTACTTTTATATTTCTGTATAAACTTCATTTTTTTAATAAAATTATCTATCTGATAATAAGCGATATATTTTATTTTTTATACTCTTTTTCTAATGCGCAAGAGGGCTTCAGTATTGCAGTCGACCTTTGTGTTAATAAAAATAAAAAGCACGAAGAAATGAAAGCACTTATCATTAAGAAGCTCATGGAGATAGAGGCGAACGAAGGAGTACGAATAGTTTTTGCCTGTGAATCAGGAAGTCGAGGTTGGGGATTTCCGTCAATGGACAGTGATTACGATGTTCGGTTTATTTATGTGAGAAAAGAGGAGGACTATATCCGTTTGTTTCAGCTGCCTACCGAAATGCGGTTTCCGATAACCGATGACCTTGATATCGCAGGCTGGGATCTGTTCAAAGTGTTGACATTACTGTATAAGAGTAATGTCAGTCCATTCGAATGGATCCAGTCACCAGTGGTCTATCACGAGTTCACCGGATTCAAAACAAGTTTTATGACAATGATGGAAAGTTATTTTGACGCACGGAGGCATGCCCATCATTATTTGGGGATTGTCCGTAGTAGGATAGAAGATCTGCAAAGCGCAACAATAAAGCTCAAAAGCTTATTTTACATCCTAAGATCTTTACTTGCCGCAGATTGGAGTGTGACCTATCGTAATTATGCACCCATGACATTGGCCGAACTATCCGTATTATTGCCTGATGATCTTAAAGTTGAAGTAATGGGATTGCAGGAATTGAAAAGCCAAGTCGATGAAGCGTTTATATATAGCTGTTCAGCGAACATAAGGAGTTGTATCAACACAAAGTTAATACATTTAGAGCATCAGGTAAAGCAGCTTCCGATATCCGTATTGGATAAGGAAGGATTGGAGAATTACTTTAAAACTATATTAAGATGACTATAGACGAACTTCGAAAGAACGGGCTGATCCTGTTTGAAGCTGTTGTCGGCAGCCGGGCATATGGATTGGCCACAGCATCTTCCGATACCGATATCAGGGGTATATTTTATCTGCCACTGGAATATTACTTGAGCGGTACATACATTGCCCAAGTGGCTAATGCCAGTAATGATGAGGTTTACTATGAGCTAGGGCGCTTTGTAGAGCTCCTGTCAAAGAGCAACCCGACTGTATTGGAGCTATTGGCTAGTCCGGCCGACTGCATCGTATACCAAGATCCAATCATGGATAAATTTAAAATGCAGGATTTTATTACGCGAGAGGCCGCTATGACTTTTGCGCAATACGCCATGGTACAGGTGAGAAAGGCAAAAGGATTGAATAAAAAAATCAACAATGCAATGGATCGTGAACGTAAAAGTTTACTGGATTTCTGCTTTATCATAGCTGGTCATAGTAGTTTACCGTTAAGAGATTGGTTAAGTAAGCGGCATTGGAGAGAGGAAAACTGTGGTTTAACAAAGATCGAACATACAAAGGGTATGTATGCTCTGTATTATGATCAGGCCCAGAATTTGGATTACAAAGGTATCGTTGCTACAATGGAGAGTAATGAGGTTTCCTACAGTTCTATCCCCAGGGAAGAAATACTTTGTGCGTACCTATTTGTTAATCACGAAGCTTATTCATCTTATTGCAAGGCCTATAACGAATATTTTAGCTGGGTGTCGGCACGCAATGAGGCGCGCTTTGAAGGAACAATGACCCACGGTCATGGCTATGATGCCAAAAATATGATGCACACCATCCGTCTATTGCAACAGGCAAAAGAGATTTTTTCCAAAAGTGAACTACAGATACAACGTCCTAATAGGGAAGAGCTCCTGCGTATCAAGGAGGGGGCTCATAGCTATGATGATCTTTTTGTCTGGTCGCAAAAGCTCTTTCAGGAAGTTCAAGAACTTTGCTTGCGCAGTTCACTTCCGGCAGTGCCAGATCAGATTAAGCTACGTCAGCAATTGGTAGACATGCGTAAGGGTCTGTATCAGATTAAACTTTAATCATCATGCCCAAGGATCTACTCTGTTATGCCAAACAAGCTTACAAAATTTGAATTAGATCGAAGCTCAAAGCCAATTAACAATATGATCTTGTAATTTCCTCTATAAGTCCATCGCTTTAAGTGGTCCGATACTTTTTAAAATCGAAGCAATTGAGCTCAGGTAGGACTTATTTTTCGAAAAGTCACTGTGCGCTTCATTTTGCAGTGTGATAAATCGATCTGAGGCTTTTAATAGCTTGGAGAGTTTAACAGACGAGCCGTAATAAACAGCTGTGTCTTTGTTTCCATGAAATACAATCACAGGGCATTTTACCTTCATCAAAAAGGAAGCGTTGTCGAAACTATACGGGATATTGGAAGTATCCAATTCAGGCGCGATATTGTTTGTCCAGTCTTTAAAGTTGTAATATGGAGCTTGAAGGATTAGTAGAGCTGGATGGTTACTGGCGGCTGTATAGGAAGCAAGCGCCGTGCCCATTGATTGGCCTAAAACTATGATCCTATTTTCAGGGTAAATATCCTTTAAATTATCATAAACAATTTGAATGTCTTGGTAAAGAGTATTCTCATCTATTACTTTACCTTGACTCTTCCCATAACCCCGATAGTCAAGCATAAAGATATCATATCCATTTTCCGTGTATATAGATGCAATTTTACCCCATGTATCCAAAGCATTATTACTTCCATGTAGATAGAATATAAGTCCCTTGGCCTTCTTTGCTTTAAATATTAAGCCATGTAAAGCTGTGCTATCATTTACAAAGATGAACTTTTCTTCAAATGGAATATCAAAATGAAACATTAAACTATCAGTCTTTTTACCAGGGAATAATTGATCAGCCAGTAGATTTTTCCAATCTTGGTTTGATAACACGACCTTATTTTGTGCGCTGCTAAAGGTTTGCAAAAGCATTAAATTAAAAAATAGACATATACTCTTAAAAGCTACTTTCCTTACAATTCGTGTTATAACCATCTTATCGATTTTACGATTCTTATATTTAAATTACAAAAAGTTACTAAATTATCATACACTGATATTCAGCTTTATCGTTAATAATCGCATTTCAAATACAAAAGATTAGAAATAAGGCATTGATGCCATTGAATATATGGTTTTTAAGCTTGTTGCATTAGCAATTTAATTTTCCTCTCCAAAATAAGATGATAGAAGTTCTCGAAACAATCCTGATAGATATATCGATATCGAGTTTCTCTTTGATTTCTATACTTAGGCATTCTTCTTTCGATCTTGCCATCTTGGAACTCCCATTTCAATGGAAGTTTCATCGAAGCCGATCGTTGGCATATCGGCTTGAAGGCTCAATGACAGACTCCTGGACAATTTTTTAAACGTATGATGCAAAAATATCAATAGTTTTGTCAATAGTAATTACGCAGTGTTTGAACCATAAAAGTGGCATGAAGCTAATGCTGTGGTAGCTCCTTACATTTTAGGGCCGGACAATGCCTCAGTAATTATAATTGCTTATGTATTATTTCCAAAAATCTACAAAAAAGCTTTGTGAAATAGCAATTGTCTTACTATCGAAACCTGGTGGCTAATTATCACTTATATTGATTTTCGTTGCGATATGCACATGGTTACCTAAATTTGCCTCTTCCTGATCCTGTTGACGGATAAAATCAATTAGTCGCTCTAACTCTCCGTTGGTATCATCCCACCATTTAATGGACCATATCCTATGGAATATAAATCCATATCTTTCAAGTTGCTCCTGGCGGAAGTTGTCCCAGGCGTAAGCTTCCGGACTGTTATGGTATTTTGCGCCGTCACACTCTATTGCGATTCGTGGTTTGTTGCTTATTTTAGATTTTACAACGATATCAATCCTAAAACCGCCTACTGAATGCTGCTGTTCTAAGCGATCTGCGCCAATATGCTGTGCAAGTTGTTCAAATATTTCGTCTTCAAACGGAGACTCAGACCCTAAGCTAAATTCCGCGGGTTCATACAGTTTATCTGAACAGTACTGACTCAATAATTCAAGAATGCCCTTCCGCAAGTCGTCATTCCCTTCACTTACCGCTTTCGCATAAGTAAAGTAAGCGTACATAATACCACGTCCTTTATTGCCATTCTGCTGGATAAGATTTGGGTACTGACCAACATACTCCTGCGGGAAAGAAGTACATACATATACTTTAAACCGCGCTCGAGTAATGATTACATTCAACATGCGATGTCCCTTGCCCTGTATAATCGGACCAAAGTTTTGACTAAAGGAGCCGTCGGCTTTTCGCCCAAATGTCGTTGAGAGAATGATAATATCCCGTTCGTCGCCCTGAATGTTTTCGAGATTTTTAACAAAAAATGAATCTCCCGCCTGCGCCATTAAACTGTCGAATACAGGGTCATGCTGACGAACTGCACTCAGTTCCTCAAGGATTAAGTTGCGTTGATAAATATTGAACGTAGCAACACCCACGCTTGGAATACTATCTTTGGCATCCTTCATGATCTGTTGTAACAATTCGACCACTTTCAGCGCCTCTTGCTTATTTACTTGCCCTTCATACAATCCATCAATCTGTAAGTATTCTATAGGAGTGTAGTGCTCCTTTGCCGGAACCGGCATTAATCTATTTCCGTAAAACGCATGGTTGGAGAAGTCGATAAGATAAGGGTGTTTAGAGCGGTAATGAACTTTTAGATAAGATTCAACGAACCCCTTGTCTACAGCATAAGCGAGTAAGGATTCGCTATCCGCAAGGTTAAGCTGAGCAGCTTGTAGCGCAGTCCGATCTGAAAATTCATCTTCGGAGTCTTCTGTCTCATCATCAATCGGGTCAAGCAGCGCTCCACTTCCCTCGAAGTAAGAGGAGGGAGCCATCTGGTGCTTATCACCGGATACAATTTTAGCCTTCCCTCGGATCAGAGCCGCGTACGTATCTTCGAGACGCAGCTGACTGGCCTCATCAAATATGACCACATCAAAAATTCCTTCCTGTAGCGGCAGTATCGAGCTGCAGACCGAAGGATTGACCAATAGTACAGGAAAGAAATCAGTAAATAGTTCAAATTCTCTATTCACAATGGTGCGTAGTGAATTGCGACGCATTCCCTTAGCTCCCTTTTTGTTAAACAAACTATTTATGTTTTGTCCTCTGGATTTGAACTTTCCTACAGCGTCAGCCTGTTTTTCCGTCCACAAAGCAATAATGCTATTCAGCTGCGCATTATTAAACTCTTGTTTTTGCTGCTGATATTGTTGTAGTTGATAATCGCTTTTTGGCAATTCCTGTGGTTCATTTGTGGTGAGTATCCAATACAAATACCAGCATTCAAAAGCATCAGCCCAATGGTCTTTAAGATGAATGCTGATTCGGGTAACAAGCTTTTGTTGCACTTCGTCCACTGAAAGGAAAAATGATTTCCACTCATGATAGCTACGGAAATCACTCATATGTTCATTGAACATTGTAAAGGTATGCTTAATCGTATGACATAGGTCCTGTGCAGCCTGAAGACTCGTATACGGCAGAAATACTCCATTTGTTATATTTCCCGTTAACTGGTTACTCTCAATATCGTCAATCGAGTTTTGTAGACTCCGATAGGCATCAGCTCGTGCCGCGTAATAGTCACGAAAATGATTAAAATGCCTTAATTGAAAAGTAACTCTCTCAATTAGATAGGGTACTGCCTCAATCAAGCCGTTGATATCAGTAACTGGAGTCGTTGGAACGATATTGTAATCAGCGATTAGCATTTGCTCTATACTATCCAATTTTTGAAGTAGGGGAGCTACTTGCGCTTTTAGTTCACTCAGTTCAGCATGAAAACGATGATCATTAATATTAGCCAAATAGCTATCTATCGTATAAGGATATTCTTCTTTCCAATTCGCTGCCTTTTGTCGTAGTTCCTCAATATTGTTGAGATAAATGGATAAATCAGTCGTTTCCAAATGGTCGTTATATTGATGTTCAATATAATTTTTTTGAACATGGAATGATCTTACCTGCGCGATGCGATTCTTTAATTCAATTCTTGTTTGTTTTATCTGCTTGTGCTTTCCCGAGAATATACTCAACAAACTTGTTTTAAATTTCGCGCCGCTACTATTATTTAATAAGTTACTACCATATTGCGCAATGCTTGACTCAGCGTAGCCAAGATAAGTTGATAGTGCATGGCTTAGCGATGAATAATAGCTGCTGTAATGTTGTTGTAAAGCATCATCATATTGCTTGAAAAATTGTATTGCTTTAATCCGGACAGATTGTAATCCTACGACAATTTCATTGATTCGCTGTTCCTGAGGAAAAGTAGATGGTAATTCCTTTTCCTTCACTGAATCTCCAATACAAAATGCTAAAAAGGGCTTAAAATCCTGCTGCATTATTGCGGGGATGCCGCTCAAAAAATCATCAGCCCACTGCTTTCCAATTACTTGAAGTTCAGTAATAACCTGCTCAATAGTTGGTAGCTGTTTATGAGCGTATGCAATAACATCTTCAATTCTTACACGCGATGGTCCAACCTGTTGGTCTAAAAATAGAGCGTCTGATAGTGGTCTAAATATGGAATGGACCTGATGCGATTGCTTAAATAAATTATGGCTATGCTTTAAAACAACCAGTGTCCTTTCCAGTTCTGTATGATCCTGAGCGAAATCAAAGTCCTCTTTCGGTATAATATTTTTGAGCGGTACCTGATTAAAGTTTTTTAATAAAGCCAAATACCGTCCGACGATCTGCGGCCAACTTTTATCGCCGTAGACCGTTTCAGCTAAGGCAGCATGCTGTGCGTTGATACGTTCAGCTGATTCCTTGAGTTTTGACTTTATCGTATCATATTGGTTTTGGGCTTGCTTTACTGAGATGTAAAACGGAACTCCGATCTGACGGTCTCTGACAGAATCTACGATTGCTTCACGGGCATCGTTTACGTCATCAATTACACCTACAAGAGCGCCGATCTGAGTATTCGTACGTTCGATATTTGCTTTAATCACATCAAGCGCTGTTTTCTTTTCGCAGACGACCAGACACTTTAGTCCATTGGCAAGTGCATTTGTAATCAGTGCAGTTAATGATTGACTTTTTCCCGTCCCTGGAGGGCCTTGAATTATTTGATTCGGTTCATTTCCGAGAGCACTTATTATGGCCTGTTGGCTTGGATCGGTATCTACGGCACTGAAAGGTGTAGTCGATAGATTTTCTACTTTAAGCTCATCAAATTCAAAGGCATCGAAGCGATCTAATAAGCGGGAAATGTCGGTGATAATACTTTCTTTTTGCGCTCTGAACAAACCAAAAATACCACCAAAATGAATGTAAGCTTTGTTATTGGCGATAGCATCTATCTGGGATGCTTCGGGTAATACGTTAATGGCTGTTTCAAAGTTTTTTCGTAGCACCTCGAGTATCTGCTCTTTACTATTCGCATTTAGTGCTTCCAGTACTTCAGCACAAGCGTTCACTAATTCGTTGCTATCAATCAGTGCGTCTTCTAAGGCTTCATTAGCAAGATTGGGGAGAGTAATGTCATCTTCGCTTTTGATAAAAGAAAGGAGCACCTCGTTGATACTAATCGGGTGAATATCTGAATCCACTATTTTACCATTTGATTGAACCACTTTATTTCGCAAAAACGACCATTCATTGACTTTGTTTTTAGATTTAACGGCCTCTAGTTGCCAAATGAATAATGGGGCTTTTATGATTTTCGAGGGGTCTTTTGAAGATCTTTTTATAAGAATAGGATAGCCGAACCCGAGGGTCTTCATCCCATGTTCTTTAAAATAATCTTCATTTTCTATGATAATCGAGTTCAGTCGTTTAGAAATTAAGGTCAGTTTCTTTTGAGTTTCCGCATCTTTTTCATTAAGGTCTATTGTATCAAATGAAATCTTAAATTCAACGTGTGCTTTGGTCAACAACGTATCCAAAAATAATTTGGCGAGGCCATCCTCGATGAGGTCAAGCTGCTGGAGGTCTAACCGGGTGGCCAATCGCCCTGGCAATGCATTTAAATGAATAGAGCGCGCGTTGCCGCCTTTTAATTTACTCTGTAATGATTGCAGGAAAATCTTGGATGACATAACTGTAATATTTGTATTTATCCTAATATACAAATATTCGGTATAATCAGCAATGGAATCAAATTACCTAAGCATAATCTTCTCATCGATTTCTTAAACGAACTCTCTAGAGGACGCAAGGTCATTGCTGCTTTGTATTATAACAAAAATGAGCATTTAGAAGATACAGAGGATATCGGTACCGTTATTTTTGATCTGACTTGTACTGCAGACAATGGCTAGCGCTTTAATATTGAAGTGCAGCGCACGTCACAGTTCGATTTGAAAAAGCGCATGCTTTACTACAGTAGTAAATGGATTGCGGATCAAGCACGCAAAGGCAACCGAAGGGCTTGTAAGTATGCAATTAATAAAGTCTATATCATTGTGTTGATGTTTAATCGCACAGGTGATTTGCAGCGTAGTGGTTCAAAGTTAGGGATTTAGAATAATATTAACGAACCCTGTGTGAACCCTCAAATAATCAATGCTGTGGTAGCTTTTGACATTTTAGGGACAGTTCAACGGTAATTGTAGCGTAGTAGATAGGTTAAAAACAGCATTTGATGAAAGTATAAAATCTGTTTCATTTTCTTCAGCAGGTAATCTATGCCTCTTTCGGATCGAAAATTTTGTATCAGATTTCAACTTTAAGTTACTGCAGTTATATGTCAATTAAATGAGTGTCTGAACTCAAGTGGCGTTTGATTGGTTTTACTCTTAAAAAGGCGAGTAAAAGACTGTGGATAATCAAAACCTAACTGATAGGCTATTTCAGAAATAGAAAGATCTGTAGTAGATAAAATTGCTTTTGCATTCTCAATAATTCTATGCTGGATGTGCTGTTGGGTATTGAGACCCGTTAATGATCGCAGGATATCGCTCAAATAATTTGCAGAAACATGTAGATTCTCTGCAAAATACTGAACTGTTGGAATACCCGTTTGCACCAAATTTTCATTTGTAAAATAGGCCTCCATTGCATCTTCAAATCGTTGAATGAGGTTTTGATTTAATATCTTATGAGTTACAAATTGCCTCTTGTAGAAACGACTGCTGTAGTTTAACAGTAGTTCAATCTGCGATATGATAACATCCTGACTGAAATCATCAATCCTACTTTTAAGTTCCTCCTCGAGAATGCTAAAGACAGATAGTAGAGTTGTTTTCTCTTTTTCGGAGACTTGCAATGCTTCGTCTGTATTGTAGGAAAAGAAACCATACTGCTTAATTTTCTTTGAGAGTGGATAAGATAAAAAAAAGTCGGGATGCACAAGTAATATGCATCCGTTATTTTTTTTATTCGCAGGTTTTTCAAATAATTGCCCAGGAGCAGTAAAAACCAATCCTCCTTCACCAAAATCATAGTGATTTTGCCCATATTTTGCCTTACCGATCGTATTTTTATAAGCGATTTTATAAAAATCTAAAACAAGGAAATCAGCTAATGGCTCGTCTGGCAGTATCATTTCTTCTATCCGGATAAAACTCACAAGAGGGTGTTCGGGTTTTGGTAAACCAAAGATCCGGTGGAATTCAGATAAGGTGCTGAATTTATGCAATTTGTTTTCTTTACTTTTCATCTCTAATAAAAAAGATTTTATAAAACTTTGAACAATATTTAACAACGTTGTCGTCAGCAAAAATACTGAATTAACTACCAAGGTGTTTCGCCTGTATCTGGATTATGTTCTTCGCTGATGAATTTTCCCGTCACTCCGTCCTCTTCAACCATTGCATATTTAGCAATTCTAAAATCGGCTTCTTCAACAGTGCTAGCACCTCTTTGGCTGTTAAAATCGGTTGTCAACAAAATCAGTTCATACAGCATTCACTTTGAAGACAGTTTTTCGAAGCTCACCATTACTTTCTTGAAGGCATTAGCAGGGGCCTTTAAAGCTGCCTTGGGAAGTGCGCCGTTGATACCTGCGTTGTTGATGAAAACATCCAAAATTTCCATTTTACTCTCAAGTGCCTTTCTCGCGTTAATGACCGATTCGATATCCGTCACGTCCAACTGTGTGGCTTCAGCAGTTTTGCTGTCTCTATTCCAATATCTATATTGGCGTCTGTTATAAGTGCTTGTTCATCGGTCTAATTATTTTGTCTGTCATATTCTGCTGCGAATTCAGTTGCAAAATCACTGAGCTTGACTTTCCCCAAATTCGGTTTGTTACGATAAAAATCTTCATAGAGACTGCCGTCAGCCTGTGCTTTCTGCATGGCAACTAAACCATGTGCAATCCATTCGTTGATCCCAGCTGAAAGCATTTGGTTTAATAATTCCTCAGCGGTAATTACTTTCCATTCTAAAGATGCATATCCGATGGCTTTACCTAATGTCTGTGCAATTTCGTTAGGTGAAACCTCATCACTGGCAATATAGTGAACTGTCTTACCCGTAAAAGGCTTTGCCATTTCTTCAGCTATAGTATGTGCAATGTCATAAGGGGACACCCAAGGTTCCTTTCGGTCACCGCCATAACTTTGTACGATTGCGCCCGCCGATTTAATCGTGGGCAGCCAGCGATATATATTGCTAAAAAAGCCAACCGGCCGCATGAACTTGATACTAACATCCTGAGGCAGGGTGCGTAAAATTTGTTCAACTGCATGATGAACCAAAAGGCTGCCTGTTCCGTTTTCTGAGTGCGCCCCCACGCTACTCAAATGAACAATCCTTTTAACGTTGGAGTCTTTAACTGCTTTTACATAGTTGTGTGCAATTTTTTCGAACTCTAGTCTATAGTCAATACTCTTGTCGAAGAGGCTACCTATTCCTTCCCAAGCTTCCATTAAATACACAATATCCGCGCCGTTGAACACTGTTGTTAAAAAATCCACATCCTGAATATTTCCTATCGCAGGAGTTGCTTCCAAAGCTTCGATTGCAGATGCTCTTTCAGGCTTACTGCTGATTACCGTTACTTGGTGTCCCTTGGAAACCAACAATTTCGTTAGTGGTTTTCCGATGTTCCCTAGGGAACCAGTTATTACTATATTCATATCGTTATTTTATATAGGCAAATTTCCGTTAACCAATGAGAAGAAAATTAACAAAATCACGGTAATGATAAACTAAAACGTGGGTGCGCGGTAGAGGTTGCCTACAAATGATAAATACCCGATCCGACGAGCGAGTAACCTGCCGTTTAATCTAGTACCTGAGGCTAGTATTGATTGCAAATTTACCTTCTGCCGTTTCTTGGATGAAATCTGACAGATTGATATGAAGCATTAGTGTATGGTTTTCATTTGGTAAAAGCTTACTGTCGGCTGCGATATTCACGGCGATAATTGATTCTTGTGGCATCTCTAAAGCATGGGGAAGGTTATCTATAGTTAACTCCCCTAAAAATAGCTACGATTATTAAAGTAGCTTTATAAATTAGTCCAAATGCCCTACTTCTAAATGCTCCAGTTTTTTTTCAAACTTTTTTCTTACTGATATAGGAAGTGTTCTATGTTTAAATTATTGATAATGAGATGAACTACCTCATGTTGATGATTTAGTACCTTATTAATTTAATATATGATTTCAATTTTTAGATATTTGCAAATGGCTCTATTGATAACTTTGGATAATGTCTATAAATTGTACAATCTTGATTCTTCAAAAAAGACGGAAGGAATAGTTATTCTCAATCAGCAAAATGATCCTAAAAAGGAATATACAAATAATAGCCGTCTATTTGATGGTTTATTACTAGGATTTCTGATACAAGGATCCATGAAAGCACAGATTCATTTTTTAGAATATGAAATGAGCGCAGGGGATATTGCTGTTTTACAGCCGCAATTGATGATGGATACAAAATCATTGAGTGACGATGCCCAAATTGTAACCATTGGTCTTTCGTTAGATTTTATTACAGCATTTCCAATTTTACGTGAGTTTGTAATGAACAACCAAATGAGATGGCAGCCAGTTATCAGACTTCAACCTGAAGAAATTAAGTTGCAAAATGATTTATTGACGCTTATACAAAATTTCTATAATAAAAAACCTAGCCATAATAAAACGGAAATGCTTCGACATCTTGTTATGGTTCTCATAAGTATGATTTCTGAAGTATATTCTTCTTTGCCGAGTAACAAAAGCTTGGTTAAAAACCGCACACATGAGATTATAGACGATTTTTATCTACTCATTTCAAAACATGCAAACCAACAAAGAAGCGTTGCGTTTTATGCTAATAAGCTACATTTAACACCACAATATCTTTCCACCTTCCTGAAACAGAGAACTGGAAAATCTGTATTACAGTGGATTGATCATATCACCATTCTACATGCTAAAACACTATTGAAATCTTCTAATTTATCAATTAAAGAAATTAGCAGCGAGCTTCATTTCGACGAAACGAGTGTCTTTTGCCGATACTTTAAAAGAATAGTGGGGGTGTCGCCAAAAACCTATAGAAACGAATAATAATTTATGTCCTTTTTATCTGAACTATTTACAGCATATGATTAGCTTTCAGATTGTACGTAAACACCATTAAATTGTCAATACCTGCTATTTATCGCTGTTTAATTTTACAGGATGAAAAAAACAGGTAAAAAAGCAGCTATTGGATTTATATTTATAACGTTGTTGATTGATATTACAGGTTGGGGAATTATACTTCCCGTAGCTCCTAAACTCATTGGAGAACTTATCAATAATGACCTAAGTGAAGCTGCGAGATATGGAGGTTGGCTTGGTTTTGCGTATGCCATTACGCAATTTATATTTGCACCTATAGTGGGTAATCTTAGTGATAAGTATGGGAGACGCCCAATTATTTTAATTTCTCTTTTTGGATTTGCTATTGATTACGTACTCTTAGCACTAGCGCCTTCTATTGGGTGGTTGTTTTTTGGAAGAATCATTGCCGGTCTTACTGGGGCTAGTATTTCAACAGCTAGTGCATATATAGCTGACATATCGACCGATGAAGACAGAACTAAAAATTTCGGCTTAATCGGCGCAGCTTTTGGATTAGGGTTTATTATAGGTCCTGTAATAGGTGGTTTGCTTGGCCATTATGGCGCGAGAGTTCCTTTTTATTTCGCTGCTATATTATGCATGGTCAATTTTCTTTACGGCCTGCTTATACTACCGGAAAGTTTAGAAAAAGATAAACGTCGGTCGTTTAGCTGGAAACGTGCAAATCCTATAGGAACAATTAATTTTTTGAGAAAACAGTCAAAAATATCAAATCTCGTCATCGCTTTAATTTTGGTCTATGTTGCCCTCCACGCTGTACAAAGCAATTGGCATTTTTTTACTATGTATAAATTTAATTGGACGGAAAGAACTGTAGGTCTATCGCTTGGTTTGCTTGGCTTATTGCTTGGCTTAGTACAAGGCATTCTAATGAGGTGGACAACGCCAAAATTAGGGGAACATAAAAGTGTATATTTTGGGTTGCTATTTTATGCATTAGGTTTAATGCTTTTTGCATTTACTAATCAAGGGTGGATGATGTTTGTTTTTCTCGTTCCTTATTCCTTCGGTGGAATCTGCGGACCGGCACTTCAATCAATAATCAGTAAAAATGTTCCTGCAAATGAACAAGGTGAACTGCAGGGGGCATTATCAAGTTTAGTGAGTGTTACGGCTATTTTGGGTCCTCCAATTATGACAAACTTATTTTATTATTTCACTCACGATAAAGCACCATTTCAATTTTCAGGAGCTCCGTTTTTTCTAGCATCCATTTTAATGTTTATTAGTACAATTATTATATATTTTGCTTTTCGACAAAAACGTTAAAAAGACGCTAACGATTAAATGCCTCACCCTTCAAATAGCTGAGTCTATTTTCGTTCATAGGTTCTGTTTTGTGCTAAACAGAAAAGCCACCACCTTGTTTAAGCTGACATCGTAATATAAAATATTATGCTGACAATGAATGTGATAAAAATTAAACCATTGTACCTTCTTGGTTGTTTGCTAATAATATTAGTATTTTTGAATACGTCAACTGCCAAAAATCAAAAGGCACAATGCAGTGCTTTTGGCACAATTGAAAAACATGGAGAGGAGTATAGTACATTGTGATCTTGATACATTTTTTGTATCTGTCGAGCGCTTGCAGAACAGCAAGCTCATCGGAGTACCTGTGCTTATAGGAGGAAGCAGTGACCGTGGGGTAGTTGCCTCTTGTTCCTATGAAGCCCGTAAGTTTGGCGTGCATTCCGCTATGCCGATGCGGCTGGCCCTGCGCATGTGTCCCGAAGCAGTAGTCGTACGGGGCGATCACGATCGCTATAGTCACTATTCCGGCATCGTCACGCAAATCATTGAAGAAGACACGCCCATTGTCGAAAAAGCCAGTATAGACGAGCATTATCTAGATGTCTCCGGTATGGACCGTTTTTTTGGTTGTTGGAAATGGACACAGGAGCTCCGCCAGCGCATTATCAAGGAAACTGGACTTCCCATCAGTTTTGGCCTGTCGGTCAACAAAACAGTTTCTAAGATTGCTACAGGCACGGCCAAACCCTGCGGCGAAAAGCAGGTGCAGCATGGTACCGAAAAAGGCTTCCTCGCACCGCTATCCATCCGCAAAATCCCAATGGTAGGCGAGAAGTCCTTTACCCTGCTCCGGAATATGGGAATTTCTAAGATCGGTACCTTGCAGCAGATGGGGGTGTTCACCATGCAAAAGGTCCTCGGGGAAAACGGGATCAATATCTGGCGCAAAGCCAATGGTCTCGATGATTCCCTGGTGGTACCTTTTCGGGAGCAAAAGTCCATGTCCAAAGAAAATACCTTTCAGCAGGATACCATCGATATGGATGTACTCCGCCGCGCCCTGATCGGTATGGTCGATACACTGGCCTTTGATCTGCGCAAAGAGCAGAAGCTGACCAGCTGTGTCACCCTCAAGATCCGTTACAGTAACTTTGATACCCATACGCAGCAGTTGCAGATCGGTTATACCAATTCGGATCGAAAGCTTACCGATGTGGTGCTTTCACTCTTCAAGAAACTGTATAGCCGCAGGATGCTGATACGCCTTATCGGAATTAAGTTCTCGGGTTTAATTTACGGATCCTATCAGACCGACCTCTTCGACGATAGCGCCGAGGAGGTCAATCTGATGCAGGCCATGGACAAGATCCGAAAACGCTATGGCGCCGAATTTCTGATGAAGGCCATCTGTGCGCCGCTGCCGGAGAAAGGAGGGGATCATGCTCTTAAATCTACATAGTTACTATAGCCTGCGCTTTGGCACGCTCAGCCTGCAGGATCTTATCTCGGGCATGCTTGCTGGCGGTTATGATACCGCCGTACTTACCGATATCAATAACAGTTCCGGTTCGCTTGACTTTATTAAGCTGGGGCGGGCCGCAGGATTGAACCTGCTCGCCGGCATGGAGTTTCGCCACGACGATCAACTTTGTTTCGTCGCCATCGCCAAGAACGAAAAGGGCTTTCGGGAGATCAATGACTATCGGACCAAGCTTAATATGGAAAACCGTGCTGCACCCGAGCGTGCACCCGAATTCGAACAGGTCTTTGTCATCTATCCCCTTAGCAAACTCAATGCTTTTCCGCTAAAGGACTACGAATACATTGGCATCAGACCCATTGAGCGTACACGTGTCCAGTTGATGGACCGAAAGGTGCTTGACCGCTGTGTTATCCTGGCACCAGTGAGTTTTCGTAAGGCCGACTATACCTTACATCGGCAATTAAGGGCCATTGACAACAACCTGCTGATTTCGCAACTGAGCCCGGATCAGACTGCAGCCGAGGACGAGGTATTTATCCCCCGGGTTAAGCTGATGCGGTTATTTTCGGATCTGCCGCAGCTGCTCGCCAATACAAACCGCATACTGGGCCAGTGTTCTTTCAGTTTTGATTTTACCAGCGTCAAGAATAAAGAAACCTTTACGGGCAATCGCTACAACGATAAGCAACTCCTGCACAAATACTGCATAGACGGCTTCTCCAGGCGCTATGGTCGTCAGGACCGGGTGGCCACCGAACGCATTCAGCGCGAGCTTGAGATTATCGAAAACTTGCGTTTCTCCAGTTATTTCCTCATCACCGACGAGATCTGCCGCTATGCACGAGGGCGCAATTTTCACTATGTAGGCCGTGGATCGGGAGCCAATTCTGCAGTGGCTTATTGCCTGGGGATAACCGATGTTGATCCCATTGCGCTCAACCTACCCTTTGAGCGTTTTCTTAACCCCAAGCGCAAGAGTCCGCCAGATTTTGATATCGATTTCAGCTGGAACGAACGTGATGAGATTTATGATTTTATTTTTAATCGTTATCAGACAGGTCATACCGCACTTATGGGCGCTATGAGTACGTTTCGTTCGCGGAGTATCTTGCGCGAGCTGGGTAAAGTGTATGGACTACCCAAGGCCGAGATCGACCGCTTGGTGCATGAGCCCGAGCATATGCTCAACAAGAATGAGGTGACCAATACCATTCTGAGCGTCTACAACCGCATGGCCGACTTTCCCAACCAGCGCACCATCCATGCCAGCGGCGTGCTCATCTCTGAGGAACCATTGACCTTTTATTCGGCGATGGACAATCCGCCAAAAGGTTTGCCGACCGTGCAATTTGATATGTATGTGGCCGAAGATATCGGCTTCGAGAAATTTGATATTCTTTCGCAGCGCGGCATCGGCCATATCAAAGATTGCCGTACCATCGTGCGGGAAAACTTGGGGGTGGTCATCGATACCGACAATCCCAAGCGTTTCTTTCAGGATGCCCATATTGCAGCGCAATTAAAATCGGCCAATACCATCGGCTGTTTCTATATCGAGAGTCCGGCCATGCGGCAGCTGCTCACCAAGCTGCGTTGCGATGATTACCTGACTTTGGTGGCTGCCTCATCCATTATTCGGCCAGGTGTAGCCAGTTCGGGCATGATGAGCGAGTACATCCGTCGGCATCACGACCCCGCGACGGTCGTCTATCCACACCCTGTATTTAAAGAGCAGCTCGAAGAGACCTATGGCGTAATGGTCTATCAGGAAGATGTAATGAAAATTGCCAATGCCTATGGTGGACTCGATATGGCCGATGCCGATGTGCTGCGGCGTATGATGTCGGGCAAATACCGGAGCAAAGATCACCTGACCGAAATTGAGGATAAGTTCTTTTCAAACTGTAAGGCCAAGGGGTACCCCGAAAAAACCAGCCGCGAGATCTGGCGGCAGATGGAAAGCTTTGCGGGCTATTCCTTCAACAAGGCGCATTCAGCATCCTTTGCAGTAGAGAGTTATCAGAGTCTTTTCCTCAAGACCTACTATCCTTTGGAGTTTATGGTTGCGGTTCTCAACAATTATGGAGGGTTTTACAACCGTAAGGTCTATGTCAATGAGGCCCGAATTTCAGGTGGCAATATCTGCCTGCCCTGTGTCAATCAGTCGGTCTTTAATACTTCCATTCAGGGTAAAGATATTTACCTCGGTTTTGACTGCCTGCTCAATCTGGAGGGTAAACTGGCCAATCGCATTATTGAGGAGCGCGAAGCCAATGGCACGTATACGAGTCTGGAGAACTTTGTCAAACGGACACAGACCGGTATTGAGCAGGTCGTTATCCTGATCCGCGTTGGAGCCTTGCGCTTTACGGGGACGGGCAAAAAGCAACTGCTGTGGGCGGCGCATTTGATGATGAGCAAGCATAAGCCTGTGGCAGCGGGTACAGCGCTCTTTGATACCGAGATTCGCAAGCCCATTCTTCCACCATTGGAAGAAGATATCCTAGAGGATTATTACGACGAGATGGAGCTGATTGGCTTTTGCGTCACCGGGACCCTTTTTGATCTTGCCAAAAGCGATTACCGTGGCGATATGCCAGCCAGGGAACTCCATCTGCATGAAGGTAAGATAATCCGGGTGGTGGGGGACTTTGTCTGTGAAAAATTTGTGAAGACCAAGCGTGGCGACCTGATGAAATTCGGTACTTTCCTCGATGCCGAGGGGCGCTTTTTTGATACGGTACACTTCCCACAGACACTGGTGAAATATCCGCTCCGTGGTGCAGGAATCTATCTGATCGAAGGTAAAGTTGTTGTCGAATATGGCTGTCCATCGATCGAGGTAATACGCTGTGCCAAGATGCCGCTAAAGCCCGATCCGCGGAGTGAATAATTAATCCTATCTTAGTCCTATGCTGTACAATCCCTTTGAACAGGTCACCCAAAGTTCGTTTCGAGAGCTTGTCGAGTCCGGTTATGTCAACTTTGTGCTGCAGCGCTTGGAGTTAATTGTATCAGATTTTTCAACTAGTCAGTGGACTTTTACAACGATATACGATCCAAAGGTTGGTGAACATCCAATTTCTGGAAATAGGGATTTTAACTTCGTGTCGGAAATTATTGACCATTATTTAATGCATAGTTTGTAATTTATTAGGTTTATGCGTTTTATTTTGTACATTAGTTTTATAATATTTTAACAATTTATTATTGTGCAGAATATTGAACATTAATGAGTTTATTTGTGCTTTATGAACAATATAATAGACATTGCTAATTTATCGGATAAAGCTATTTTACAAAGAATAGGATTCTTTATTCAACAAATACGTATTAAAGAAAATATAACACAGATTGAATTAGCGCAAAAAGCTGCTATAAGCCGTACAACGTTAAGTTTACTTGAGCGGGGTGAAAATATAACTTTGGTCAATTTGGTAAAGATCTTACGTATTTTAGACGTACTATATGTTTTAAATAGTTTTGATGTACAAGAAGAACCCAGCCCAATAGAGTTAGCCAAAGGTGAAAGGCAAAAACGACAAAGAGCATCTAAAGCAAATACGCAAGAGCAAGATAATTCAGATTTAGGATGGTAAAAACGGCATTTATTAATATATATGGTAAACGTGTGGGTGTCGTAGCTTGGGATTCGAATAGAGGTTTAGCTAGTTTTGAGTATGATCCCAAATTTGATATCAAGCAATTGCCAATAGCTCCCCTTAAAATGCCTAATAAAAATAGGATTTATAGTTTCCCTGAATTTAGAGAAAACGAAACGTTTAAAGGTATGCCTGGATTATTAGCGGACGCGCTACCCGATAGATATGGTAAAGAATTAATCAATGCTTGGTTGGCGCGTCAGGGACGTCCTGATGACAGTTTAAATCCGGTAGAATTATTGTGTTTCATAGGTAAAAGAGGAATGGGTGCCTTGGAATTCGAGCCGGTAATAGGCAAAGAACCTACTTCTTACGATTTAGAATTAACCGATTTGATAGAAACAACAAAAGCATTATTGGAGAAAAAAGAAGAGTTTCATATTAATAGTCAACACAGCATGGAAGATGTGATGTTAGATGTGTTAAAAATGGGAACTTCTGCTGGAGGCGCTCGCCCCAAAGCCATTATTGCGTATGATGAAAGAACAGGAAAAATAAAATCTGGACAAACTTTAGCTGAAGAAGGATTTGAACATTGGTTAATCAAATTTGATGAGATTAGCGATGTACAATTTGGGGTGTCAAAAGGATACGGTCGTGTAGAGATGGCCTATTATAAAATGGCAACGAGCTTTGGAATAGAAATGATGGAATCACGATTAATAGAAGAAAATAATCGTGTGCATTTTATGACTAAGCGTTTTGATCGTGTTGGAGGAAATCAAAAAGTACATACCCAAACTTTATGCGCGCTACAACATTACGATTTTGCAAATATCACATCCTATAGCTATGAACAAATATTTCAAACAATGCGTTTATTACGCTTGAATTATGCTGAGGCTGAGCAAATGTTTAAACGCATGGTATTTAATGTGGTAGCGCGTAATTGTGATGATCACACTAAAAACTTTGCTTTTTTGATGGATGCTCAAGGTAAATGGAAGTTAGCGCCAGCATATGATATTTGTTTCGCATATCGTCCAGATAGTGTATGGGTGAGTCAGCATAATTTGAGTATCAACGGTAAACACAGAGATTTTGAACGTAAAGATTTGGTAGCAGTTGCCGAACAAAACTCTATTCGCAATCCAGAAAAAATCATAGACCAAGCACTTGAATTGGTGAAAGATTGGAGTAAATATGCAGCGATGTATCAAGTTGATCGATTTTTGGCAAAACAAATAGAGGGGGATTTAATCAAGGAACTGAAATGATAATAGAGAAAAATGCGTAATAAGTTTAAAGAAATTACTCAATCTGAAGAATACATTTTGACGAAGGAAATGATGTTACCATAGTCCAATATCAATATCTTAGAATATCTGTTTATGACGATCTAGCCGATAAAATCGAACGCTTGTTAACAACAGGATCAGGCTACCGCATTTTTCTTAACCGTATTAAGGGAGAAAATTGGGACAAGCGCATGCTCAAGCTCTACGAGAAAAATATTATCCATTATCTACGTACCAAAACCAGGTTTCAACGCAAAAATCCCATCGATATTGTGTTCTCCTTCGTCAATGGATTTGACAGGACTTTTCTTAATATAAAAATGAACTTCTGAGTCATATCATTAAAGAATTTTTATGTGTAGCTGTAAGTGTGTAATCAATTTTGATTACATTTGTATTATGGAAAAAAGTATGGAACGTTTTAAAGGAATTCATCCAGGGCTTATCTTAGAAAGAGAGCTTAAAAGGCGTGCGATTAAGCCAAGTCCATTTGCCCGCTCTATAGATACACAAAGACAAATATTCAATGCAATCATAAAAGGTAAACGCGGCATTCCAGTACCTTTATCATTGAAAGTTGACCAGGCACTAGGAATTGAAGAAGGGACTTTTGCGTTGTTACAAACTTTTTATGAAATAAAAAATGCTAAAATAAACATTGGAAGTATAAACAAGCCAGATTTGACTACTTTGCGAAAAGTTCTTTTTTGGGACACTGATGTCAATAAAATAGATTGGGAAAAACAGGCTAAAGCCGTAATTCATCGTATTTTCGAAAGGGGAAATCAAGAAGAGAAAAATGAGATACTAAGGTTTTATGGCAAGGAGCAAGTTCAGCAGGCTTTATCTGAACCAACAACAGCTCCAATGTTGTTGCATAAACATTAGCGCAAATAATTATATTATAATACTGTTAATCACCTATTAAGAGATACACTATTAACACTAATGAAAGCGGATATTTTTTCAACTTTTCGATTGGTTGGGGGAACCGCTTTAAGCTTGCATTTAGGCCATAGGGAATCTGTCGATATTGATCTTTTCTCGGATGTTCCATATGGTAGTTTAGACTTTGAGTCAATTGACAATTACTTGAAAGATACTTTTTCGTATGTCGATCACTTGTCCAATATTGCTTCCGCTATGGGAAAGTCTTCTACGATTGGAAATGATAAAAACAACAGCGTTAAATTGGACGTTTTCTATGCAGACCCGTTCATTCAAGAACTTATCGAAGAAGATAATATTCGTTTAGCCTCAATCGAAGAAATTATTGCCATGAAGCTCGATGTGATTCAGCGAGGAGGACGTAAAAAAGATTTTTGGGATTTACACGAGTTATTAGATAAGTATTCGATTTCACAAATGGTTGCATTACATGAAGAGCGATATCCGTAAGGTATATTCTATAAGATTATGTTATAGTCTCGCGCGATACTGCTGAGGTGATAGTCCAAAATATTCCTTGAATAGATTGGAAAAGTTCGGTACACTTTCATACCCAATTTGATAAACAATCTCAGCGATATGCATATCCTTATTTTCCAATAATTGAAGCGCCTTTAGAAGGCGATGTTGTTTTATAAACTGGAATATGGTGATCTGCATTTCTTCCTTAAACTGTCTAAAAAGTGTCCGCTCCGAAAGAAAAAAATTAGCGCTAATCTCAGCGATTGACAATTTATTGTCGAGATGTTGGAGGATATACGTGCATACCTGTATCATCAATTCACTTTTTGCAGGCGTAATTTGCAACAGGATCGGTTTTGCCAATAGTATGGGGAGCATAGACTTAAAGGCCTCTAAGGTGGATGCGGTCAACGTGTCATGGTCTTTCAGCTTCCAATGTTGTTGGCCAAAAAGCAAAAAATGATTCAACAATTCATTTGATGGATACACCTTAACGTCCTCGTGCATATTGTTCATATCGACAAAAATGGTTTTTAGTGACAGTTGCTGGGAGCGGGAAATGAGTTTGTGCGGGACATGTGCTGGAATATATACAAAGAAAGTACTCGGTACACAGAAGCTGGCTTTTTCTGTATAGATAAAGAGGGTACCATTTGTTGGGCTAAGTACCTGTACTTGTTCATGAGCATGCATTTCTGTATTGAATTGTCCATAGTTACGTAATTCAATTGTGCCATCGCAGAAGGTCTTGGCACATTGAACGAACGGGATGGTGGATTTTGGCATTATTGAATAACAATTGTTTTATTTTCAAATATATTAAATTTTATAGTTCTGGTACTTTTGAGCTATAGAAATAAGTTGAATATGAAACAAGTTAAGATTTTTGATACTACTTTACGTGATGGAGAACAGGGGCCGGGCTGCCAATTGACACTGAATGATAAATTAGAAATTGCTGAAAAACTCGATGCAATGGGGGTAGATGTGATAGAAGCAGGGTTTCCAATAAGTTCACCTGGAGATTTTAAGGCAGTCACAGCGGTTTGTAAACTGGTGAAAAGGGCAACCGTCTGTGCATTAGCTAGGGCCAATAGGAAAGATATTGAAGAGGCCTCTTTGGCCTTGAGTACCGCCAAGGTGGCACGGATTCAGCTCGGAATTGGAACATCGGACATTCATATTAAACATAAGTTTAATACCACTCGTGAGGTAATCTTGGCAAAAGCGTATGAGATGGTGGCTTATGCTTCTGATAAATGTGATGAAGTACAATTTTTTGCTGAAGATGCTGGCCGCGCTGACAACGATTTTTTGGTTCAAATGACCAATACGGTGGTTGAAGCGGGCGCAAAAGTTGTAAATCTTCCTGATACCAATGGTTTTTGTACACCCTTTGAGTACTTTGAAAAGATAGCCTATGTAAACCAGAATAGAAGGGAAAAAGAGAACGCAATTCTTTCTGTCCACTGTCATAATGATCTAGGTATGGCTACAGCGAATAGTATAGCTGGGTTAATGGCAGGTGCGCTTCAGGTGGAAGGAACGATTAATGGTGTGGGAGAACGTGCGGGAAATGCTGCCTTGGAAGAAATTATTTTGACACTCATTGTAAAGGAAAATCTAGGTATTGCAACCGGAATTGATCCAAAATATATTGTAGAATTAAGTAGTATGGTAGAACGGGCAATGTCAAATCCTGTACAGGCCAATAAGGCCATTGTCGGCAAAAATGCTTTCGCGCATTCTTCCGGCATCCACCAGGATGGCGTATTGAAAGACCGTAGAAACTATGAAATTATTGATCCCCAAATCATAGGAGGAAAGTTGCCTGAATTGTTTTTATCGGCAAGGAGTGGACGTGCCGCATTGAAAGATCGATTAAAAAATATGAAAATAGATTTCCCTGCTGAACATTTTGAAAGTATCTATAGCAGATTTCTTGTTTTGGCAGATCAGAAACGTTTTATTGAAGATAGCGACCTCCGACGTTTAGTTTAGGTGTACAACAACTCCGCGTATGGAACAATAATTACAATTATTTTTTTTAAATATCATGAATTCTTTTATGAAGAGACTTTTTGAGCTAATAGTAGCTGCAATACGTTAGTCAATATCTGATTTTGATCGTCTTTTCTCCAGTTAAGATAAAGATTTGTTTCAATTGAAGTTTGAATAAATCGAATGTCAGGATTGGCATGGTGAATATAAGAGGTTGGCAACACTGCAATCCCAAGTCCTTTGCGTACCAATGCGATAATTGCCGACCCGAATTCAGAATGAATTCGGGCGTTTGGAGTTATATTGAAAGAACTGAATAGGTCCTGGACCAGAGTACTATAACTACTGCCTTCATCTTTTATTGGTAGAATGAATTTTTGCGAACTAAGCGTTTCTTTTGTAATGTCCTCGACAACCTGGAAAGGATGATTTTCTGGAACAACTAAAGCAAGATAGTCCGTATAAATTTGATGTGACTCAATATTTTTGTATGTATTAATGTCACGAGTGATCACTAAGTCAACCTTGTAGTTGATTAGGAATTCATGTTGGTCCTCATAACGAACTTGTACAAGTTCAATTTTTAGTTTTGGAAAGTGTGATGTGATTTTACTAAGGATGTCAGGCATTATTGATGCGGAGATTGAATCTGGGTGTGCGATAATAATAGTACCTGTTTCTCCCAACTGAAGCTGAAGGGCATGACGGTGAAAAAATTCAAGTTTATTTAGCTCAACCTCACATTTTTCCTGGAGAAACTGACCGGCAGATGTAAGCTTTACATTTCGCTTATCCCGTTCGAATAATTTTACGCCCAAGAATCTTTCCATAGACTGAATTTGGCGACTCAAGGCTGATTGAGTAATATTTGCTTTTGCTGCCGCATTCCAAAAATGAAGCTCACGTGCAAGAACTAAAAAGTACTTTATTTGTTGTAGATGCATACTAATGCAATTTATGGATTAGTTTATGCTAAAATAGCATTTTTCTGCATTTATCATGATGGTATCTTTGCGATAGATCTATTAAAAATATATGAACTGGATAATACGATGGAACAAATAGAAACTAGGAGAGTTGGCCTTGAGGATATCCCAGCTCTCCAATAGATTGGTAGAGAAACTTTTTTTGAAACATTTTCTGATAGTAATACTCCAAAGAACATGGCAGCCTATCTTGCTGAAGGATTTTCCGAAGAGAAATTGACTGGCGAGCTTAATTGTGAAGGTTCTGAATTCTTCTTTGCTTTAAAGAATGATAAAGTGATTGGATATCTAAAGCTTAATACGGGAAAAGCTCAGACTGAACCACAAGATAACAATGCACTTGAAATTGAACGTATTTATGTTTTAAGTGCATATCATGGGAAAAGAGTAGGACAGGTTCTTTATGAGAAAGCTATTCAACGGGCTGAATCGCTGGATGCAACTTATATCTGGCTAGGTGTATGGGAAGAAAATCCTCGTGCGATAAGATTCTATGAAAAAAATGGTTTTAAAGCGTTTGACAAGCATATATTCATACTGGGTGATGATGAGCAAACTGATATTATGATGAAAAAAGCGTTAATCCAATAAACACTTTTTTCATTTATTAGATTTATAGCCGTATTAAAGAATAAGAAATTGTGGAACGAAAGCCCACGTATAATGGAGAAGTATTGTATTTCTTCGCATTGTTTATCTAAAGGTAGTTCTAAAAAGTTTTTAATACAGCCATCAAAGTCGAGTAACTAATCATTTTTTTTGTACTGTCTGGTATTCCGAAGATAATCAATTGTGGAAAGAAGCAGTACTCAATATTTTTTACTTTGGTAATTTCCCTATCGGTATAGTTGATTACCGAATCTATTTTGACGTTATCTTTATGTATTCCTGCCATACTTTTCTTAAAAAGCTTTAAGGCATTTTCTTTTCCGCCCATTGCTTTAATCAGCCTTGGAGAGGTTAAGTTTAAAGTGGCAAGTGCGTTGTTAAGAGTCGAGGCTGCGCTTATTTTAGACAATGCAACGCTAAGCCCAGGATCTTTCTGAGCGTAACTAGCTTTAAAACTGACGATAATGGCAAATACTATTAATAAAAAGGGTTTCATTGTGCTTTGTTATTCTAAATGTCTCACTGCAGTTTGATCTAGGGTTTTATTCTTTAATATGATCTTTCAATTCTTCTTCCAAACGATAGAATAACGCTAACTCATGCTTTAGCTGGTCCTCTTCCGAAATAACTGGAGGTTGGTGAGGCTCCGAAGGTTCAAATGGTCCCTTTACAATTTCCAAAGTGACTATGTCACCCAGATGAAGTGTTGTATTTAACCATTCAACATGACTTTCTGCATCCGAATCTGGGCCGCCCACACGGAAACCAAATGCGTCATTGCTGCCTCCTCTACGTGCAAAAGTAGCCATCGCATGCAATACGTAGTGAGCCTTGTTAAATCCTGCTTTTGTAATCTGTTCGCCGTTTATTTTGATATTGATACCTAAATTGTCCATAGACTTATTTGATGTGGTCTTTTAGTCTTTCTTTCAGATGATAGTATTTTTCCAGTTTGTTTTTTATCATGACTTTCTGGTCTATAGCACTTTTGGTTCTCATTTTGGGTTCGTCAAAAGGAGCTTCAATCACTTCAAAAGTAATTGCATCACCCGCTTTAAGTTCGGTTCCGTACCAATAGAGATGGTCGTTCTGCTCACCATCCATTCCACTTACATTAAGTGTAAAGTCCTTACTTCCGTTATATCGCTCCGTAAGGGTTACATTGCCAATTAATACATAGTCATCTGTGTCCAATCCGGCCTTTGTGACTGGATTGCCATTGACTTTTATTTTAAGACCAAGTTTTTTATCCATAATCTTTTCTGCGGTTAGTCCTGAAATTCTTTATTATTTTCAGTCCTTAATTTTTTTAATCAACTCCTTGGCAATTGGAATATCTGCAGGAGCCAGCTTCCAGTTTAGTAGATCACTGACTTCTACCTTAATTTATATCGTACGCCAAAATTCAAATAATTGGGATCAAATACGTCTTCATCAATATAATATTTCGCTTTATAGCCAGCATAAATCTGCATTTTTTTTGCAATAGCGAGTTCCATACCTATTTGAACATTTAATGGTATGTAGGTTTCCTTAACACTCGTTCCAGACTGTTTCCACTTCTCGCTATAAAATTCTGCCCCAACCCCTGCATTTGTGTAAGCTTTGAAGATATTGCTAAAATTGATCAGATCGTAACTATAATCAGCACCAATAAATGTAATGTTTGCCGTACTGTATCCAACACTTCCTAAAATATAATTTCTGTTCTTAAGACCATATTTAGCTTGAAAACCATAATAGAAATCATAGGCAGGCGATTCGAGTAATAAGTCACTATTTGCACCTACAGATAGGGAATTCTTCTGAGAATATCCTATAAATGAGATAAAACAGAAGATGATTAAAAAAATACATTTCATAAATTTAATGATAAGTTTCAATGGTATAAGTTAAAGTCCAATTTAATCCTTTTTTTTATAAATAGCCCAATTATTTCGTGGTTTGTTGAAGTTGTTTAAGCCATGCTAATGTTATTGGCTAACTTTAGGTACCATAATCGAGTTCAGGATCTAATTTTTCGTTCTTTTTACAAGCCATTAATAGGGAGAGCGAAATTGCTGTCAGTAATCTATTTTTTGTCCTCATTTTAATTTAGTTAAGTGAATAATGATCACTTACCATTTAATTAAATCTTCAATATCTTTAGGAATTTCCTCACAAATGCTTTCAACAATAAAGTCTGCTATAGCATTCGGATTATTGTCGAGCGGAATCTTAATCCTAAGAATTTGGAATGGGAAATTGGGAATGAAACTGTTTAGGGGAGATAATACGTTCGTTCTTGATTTTGTGTAGAAAAACTCGAAATTTGAGTTCATTAAATTTGCACTTCCTTTAAAGCATTCTAAACCGGCGATAGTATATGTTGGTATATGAGATGTTGTATCAATCTGAGTTACAACAGGAGGAGATATCAACGCTTTATAAAACAATTCAGGGCCGAAATTTAAAAGAGGGACATCTTTCATCTTATTGGGGACCTGTTTTAAATCACTTCTTACAAGTTTTTTAGTTAGATTTACAATATAATCTGGATTAGTAACTTTGACTTTTAATTCACCTTGATTGATTAAATTGTCTTTAATGATATTTTCGTTATATATTGTATCTTTCTGCAGTACTAAGTTACTCTTTATATAATATACATATTGCAGATATAATTCATTTACCTCAGGGTTGTCGAGTGGCGTTAAATACCATTTAAGTATAATTTTGCCTTTTCCCTGATCCTTAAATTGGCTTTGAGACACTGCTTCCAATTTTATAGTTGCAAAAAGGAAGATAGTTGAGATTGTCCTAATTATGAAGAAATTTGATATTCCTATTTTTAGTAAATTCATAAACTTAAAGGAGGTTAAACTAATTATTACTCGAATATAAGTTTAATTAACTGTATCTGTGGCAGGAAATTATCCGTTGTAGACTTGATCTTAACATTTTGTGTTTTTAACCTTTTTAAATTCTTCGAACGATTACTGATTTTCTCAGTAAATAGTCGTTTACGGTTTAAATCCAACGAAATTTTCATTTGCTTTCTCCAGATTTAAGATTGATAATTCATTATGAACTATTGTATCTCAAAATATACCAATTTTTCTGAAGGAGATATCGAAGTTCAATAAGGATCACTGTGGAATTGCAACAATAAAATGGATACCTAGTTAAGCTGCAATATTTTGTTTATTTATTTTTCTAGCAAACTCCTCTGGAGGTAAGTATTCTGAGGCAGCATGTTGACTTTTTCGGTTGTACCAAGCCTGAATATATTCAGAGACAATAAGTGCAGCTTGCTCCCTGTAAGCGAATTTATGCCGATATACACATTTCGCCTTCGGGGTCTTGAAAAAACTTTAAGCCACAGCATTATCCCAACAGTTCCCTTATCTACTCATGCTTCCTATGATGAGTGGATTTTTTTCCAGTATAGAGCTAAACTCGTGACATGTATATTGTACACTAAGATCAGAATGAAATATTAGTTTTTGAGTGATTGATCTTGCTTTTTGTGCCATTTTAAAAGCAGAAATCACCGTATCTACCGCATTCATCGTCTCGCTTGAAGTCTATCCTATTACTTTCCGATCTCCTAGTTCGATTACAGTTGCCAGTTAGTTCTAAAATTCTACTATTTCCAGTATTTAATTTTTTCAATCAACTCGTTCGCAATCGGAATATCTGCGGGAGCCAGCTTCCAGTTTTGTAGACCACTGAATTTTACCCATTCAATTAAATCATGATCTATGGAATCTATTCATGGAATCTTTGATTGACTGGTTTAGCTTTAAACTTCCCACATACCGGAACGAAAAGTAGTCGGGCAAATTCCCGTCGGATTAATAGATAAGATCTGAATTCTGATTAGCTAACTGTTCTTTTATAATCTTAAAATAGCATAATATTTTGCGCTAAAAATATTAGTAAAAATGTATTTATTTACTTATATTTGCGTTGTTAACCAATTTAAAAACAATGTATTATGAGTGAATTAAAACAGTCGAAATATATCGATATCACGACAGATTATGGTTTTAAAAAAGTTTTCGGATCAGATACTAATAAGGATCTTCTCATCGCTTTCTTAAACGAGCTCTTTAGAGGTCGCAAGGTTATTGCTGACCTGTATTATAACAAAAATGAACATGTCGGTGATACAGCGGATATCGGTACCGTTATTTTTGATCTGACCTGTACGGCAGACAATGGGGAACGGTTTATTATTGAAGTGCAGCGCACGTCGCAGGTTAATTTGAAAAAGCGCATGCTCTACTACAGTAGTAAATTAATTTCGGATCAGGCACCCAAAGGCAACCGAAGGGCTTGGAATTATGCAATTAGCGAAGTCTATATCATTGTATTGATGGATGGATTTGCAATGCCTGATGCGGGGGAGGAGCAGTATTTTTTGCACGATATTTGTTTATGTTATCGAGATCATGGTAAAATATTTTATGACGATTTAGGCTTTATATATATAGAATTGGTTAACTTTGTTAAAGCTGAGGCAGAGTTAGTTAATGATTTAGATCGTTGGCTTTATGTACTCAAAAATATGTCTTCGCTAAATGGACTCTCCACTTATTTGCGTAAGCCTATTTTTGAGAAGTTATTTCAGTTAGCAGAGTATAGCAAACTAAAACCGGAGGAACGAGAGATGTACAACGTAAGTTTAAGGAATAAATGGGATGCCGAGAGTATCCGAAGTAGTCAGGAGGAGCTATTGAAACGAGCGCGCGAAAAAGCAATGGCTGAAGGAATATCAGAAGGAGAGGCTAAAGGAAAAGCAGAGGGAAAAGTTATTGGAAAAGCGGAAGTAATAAAAAATCTTTTGTGTTCGAATAAGTTTTCGATATCGGAAATTGCCGAATTAGCGGACGTTACTGTAGAGTTTGTAAAGCAGATCGAGGCAGAGAAGCCTAAAGGAAAATAAAACAGATTACAATATAAGATTTAAAGGCCGCCTGGATATTTTCCAGGCGGCCTTTTTTGTGATTATAAATCCTATCTTAGTCTATGCTGTACAATCCCTTTGAACAAGTCACCAAAAGTTCCTTTCGCGAGCTTGTCGAGTCCGGCTATGTCGACTTTGTGCTGCAGCGCTTGGAGTGGCCCGATGTCAAGGAAAAGACAGGCTTTCTACTAACACCCTATGATGATAAGGAAGCCGCCGATCAGCATGCCTATCAATTGGGAGCAAAGGAGGGAAGGGCCTTGCAGCTGCCGCAAGATGCCGATAAAATCGAAAGTTTGTTAACGACAGGATCAGGCTATCGGATTTTTCTCCATACCGATATTGAAATTATCAAAAAGACTTTTCCGCAGTTGCGGGATGAGCGTCGTCAATTGGATTACAATTATGACTATCTGGAAAACGTCCAGGCCATTACCTTTCCCAAGTATCCGACCCTGTACAAGGACAAGGATTCCAGCCAGCTGGCATTGACCGAGATGGAGTGGGGGGGATTGCCTACCTATATTGACGGTCCGAAGCTGCAGGCCGATCGCCGGCGCAATATAAACGAAGAAGATATGCCACCCATTTTCCTGTTTGAAATGCCCAATGAAAAGTTGAAGCATTATTCGGTGTATACCTTAAGAGGATATCCAAACCCCCCGGATGGAAAGCACCGTTACGAAGCTTTTGATTGGGAAGGATTGCCGCCATTGGGGAGTGATAAAGGGCAGACTTCGTTATTTTAAATCAGCATCCAATGGGAAGTTTAACAAAATATGTATCAAATGATCGTCCAGAATTCGCGGTATTTATCGAAGATGACGATAAGGTCTGTTACGCGTACTTATTAAATGAGGAAAGAATCGTTGGAGATATATGGTTATATAATAAGGCTCCGACTCCGAGCGAACCTGAATGGCATAGCAAGGAAAATCTACCGTTTTTAAATCCTGCGGAGTTTGTCAAAGAGAATCTCGAACCATTTGAGGCGAGTTCGCCTGTCGAAGTAACCTGGGATTTTGGGGAAGAAACAGTGGCTAAGATATTTTTAGGATCCAGATTGATTGCAAAACTTACCGAGGGATCCTGTCCCGGTTGGTCTTGTCTTGTGACTAAAGATGGACCGTTGGCGCAGAAGATTTAATGTCTTCACGAAACTAATTGGACGCAGATAGAACAAATATGCAAACACATAGACGAATAATAATGAAATACTTTCTAAGTCTTATCCTTTTGGCAGCATCAATTTTTACTAAAGCCCAAATAAAGCTTGATCAAAAAGACTTCAATAATTTAATAGCTATTGCTGAGCTCTATTCCTATAATACAAATTCAAGAGGAGATCAATTTGCCAAATCAATTGACTCATTACGGACACCTAAGCTGAATCATATTGTTGATGCTTTAATTGCGGTTGGCAAAGGTGACCATACAATTTTGGAGACACAATTTCTTGCAAGACCAAACGAAGAAGAGTTGGTATTATGGTATGTCATCCGCGAAATTCACTATAATAGGACAAACGAAAAAGTCAAGGCAAGACCAGCTGCTGAAGTCGCAAATGAAGTTCTATTCCAGCAGATTGATAGTCGATGGTTGCTTGATAACTACTACTATCGTATCCATGGTGGTATAGCTTCATTGTTTAACGAAGCTGATTTGAGCAAGTACAATTTCAATATGGATAGTTTAGGACTTAAGGACGAAACTGAAAAGGCAATCTTCTTTTTAAATATGATGGATGCTTTGGTTGGAGGACGGTTCAAAGTTCTACAGATGATGAAAAACAATGAAAAGATACTTGAGTTTTGCGACAAGCTTCCAAAGTTTAATGGCAAGGAATATTTCTACTTTAAAAACTTTGACTACGCAGACTTTGATTGGGTTGGATACGATAAAACAGTAGCATACAATGAATGGCACATTGGTAGTTTTTACAGTACATTGATTGCACAATTCAGTGCATCTGCTGAATTAAAGGATAAGAAAAGGATGCAGGAAATTTATTTCAATTCTATTTTACACGAACCAAAGTATTTTAAATTCACGGAATCAAAAGATGAATTACAAGCATTCTATGACAAATCCAAATAAATTACTATTCCGGCAAGCAATCCACTGTGAAAACTATTTGAGTGGTGAAATAGCCTAACATAATGGAAAACGAGAAGTTGTTGATTCTACAGCTTTTATTCTGTTGAATGCTTAACAATTCCTTTTTCAATGTGCGATAAGTATAATGAGTAAATTTAACAAATAACTGTTGCGACTTTTTAAATGGGATATTTTATATGAAAAATTCTATATTAAAAAAACAAATCAGCTGCAGTAACCCCCATTCAATACATTTGCAGATAAATTCACCTACGCTTTTTGTTCCCGTTTTCCGAAATAGATTTTTACGATGTGTCCTTACGGTATCTGGCGAGATAAAAAGCTTTTCAGCAATCTGCGGGCTTGAGTTCCCTTTGGCAACCAACGATACGATTTCCATCTCGCGCTTGGAAAGTTTAGGGATCTCAAATTGTGGAAGCTGTTTTGATAAGTCGATCTGACAATAATCATCGCGACAACCAATACCGGTAACGAGCACAATTTTATTATTACTTTGGGTAATGTGTTGTACATCAGTATGAATGTTAAGTGAAGACGTTAAACGTCCTAGATCATCCTTAGCAAGATGTATAGCTTGATGATGAAACAAGTGATAATCGCCCTTAGCAACGCGCATGCGAAAGCAGTAAGACGTTTTCAAAAACAGTTGATGTTCAAATCCAATTTCCTTCATTTTGACTAATGTAGCTTCTTCTGCTTTCAGCACAAACTCCAGATCCTCCGGATGTATTTGGTCTATGACCTCCCTTATTGTCGTTGGTTGAGTAGCCAATCCATGGATACTTGTGATATTTTCTGAAACTTGAGAAAGCGAATAGTCAGCTAAATTGATTACATAATGGTAATATGGCCCAACTGACAAAATATCCGATAGGTGATTCACAATATCATACGGTTTTTCTGATTGAAAATCATTTGACAATGCATCGGGATAACTTTCCCAAAGGTCGGCGAGGAGGTGATGATGTTTCTTAGGTTCCATAGGCGCTCGGTCCGTAGTCAATAATGTGGCTTAATAAATAGGTTATTTATTCATACTAAAATATAAAAAATATTTAATATACCTCAATTGGGGTATATAGCTATCAAATGCTTTGCTGTAAATTAGTATTCTATATGACATATTAATTTAATGAAAACTGAACGTTTTAATGATCAAAACAAGAGGTTGACCGATTTTCGCACAGAGGTATTGGTTGTTTGTCCGAAATGTCGAAGGCAGGCTGTGGCAAGCGTAGATTATACGAACAAAAAATCAAGGCTGCAGTGTATATCCTGTGGTTATAACAAAGAAAAAACAACAGAGACACGGGTGTTTGGAATCAAAGGACATATAGAGGTAGCAGCACATATTTATTTCAGTGCAGAACTGTGGTTGGTACATCCCTTTAAAGATGATGTTTTTTGGGCTTATAATTACGCGCATCTTGATTATTTAGAAAGTTACATTTCTGCCAAATTACGGGAGCATAAAGATCGGAGCCATTTTACCTTGCTCGAAAAGCTGCCTAAATTTTACCATGATGCAAAAAACCGAAGCGCATTGTTGAAATTGATCAACAAGATGCGAAAGCGTTCACGCTAGCTCCCGATCTATTTTATGTCGCTCATTTCATTTTATATTTTAGTCTTTGGTACTCTAAAAGTCTGATTTCAAAATTGCTGCTGATAGCACTATGGAAAGGCAGTATCTCGATAAGAACATCCAATTACTTCTCAAACAGATCCACAATTTTCGTGCTTCCAATCAATAGGAATCCATTTTGCTATTTATACTCCAATCTCTTCCCTTAAAACTATTGCATCTCAATAGATATTTTAAAAATACCCCATTTGGGGTATTTACCTGTGTGTGTCAAATATGGAACTTAGCATTACTATATATTAACTAATTTGATTATGAAAAGTATTGCAAAGGTGATGTGCATATTTATTTTTATAGGCTTTGTAGCTAAAGGCCATGCACAGACAAAGAAAGAGACGGTAACTCATTATTATTATACACTTGTATATCTAGATGGTAAAAATGTTGGAATTACTCCAGTGTTAAGTGGTACTGTTGAAAAATACACCTATTTATCGACCTGTATGCGCGGTCTGGAAAAAAAACATCTCAACGTATAGTAGGGAATAAAATATTTCCAATCGTGTAAAGAAAGCCTTGATGCATCTTTCACGTTTTTGATCAGAGAAAAAAGAAATATTCTAACCGTTTAAAACTTAAATTATGGGAAAGAAGATAATCAATCGGAAATCAGTATGGATAGTGCTGCTGATGGGTCTTTCTGTTGTCGGATACGCTCAACAATTTAAAAATATCGGCGAGTTTAACCGTTTATGATGATAAAATAAGGTTACAATTGGACAGTATCTGGAAGTCGCTAGATCCAGAATATGAAAAATTAATAATGTATAATCCTAAACTCTCTAAGGTTGATTTTAGCACGCAAATCAGTAAGATACAAAAGTTAGTAAAGAGCTATGAAGCACGCATAGAGCAATGCCAAAATGCTTTGAAAACCTTGCCTGAATCAAACAATATACAGTCTAATTACGATCTCAAAGACTGGACAGAAGAGCGTATTTTACATTATCAAACGATTATTTCGGCCAGGCAAATGCTCAAACTGAAGATTAAGGAATTGGAAAGCAACATTAATAGGCTGAAAAAATAAGAAGATTTTTACCATGTTATAGAGTATGAAAAAGTATTTAATTGTGCTACTTCTATTGGGATGGGTAGGAGTAGTATGGGGCCAGAGAGAAGAAGATGTTTTGACAAAGCTAGAAAGAAAGTATAGGATTAATAATTCCACTAAGAAAGCAACCAAATCTAAGGATACAAAAATTGATGATAAGACTATTGATTTTATCTCAAAATTATACGAATCCAGAATATATGGTCGTGTTAATAAAGGGGTTCGTCCAAAGGAAACCAATACTTATGTTGTTGAGTATAATTTTGGGCAGGGTGTTTTTAGTCGGAATCGTTTAGCGGCAAGGGTAAATTATCCTATGGTATTTAAAATTACCAATATTAATAGGCTTGCATACGATATTAATATTTCATCTATTGATTCTATCCTTGCTAATTCTTTAATCGCTGATGACCTGTCAAAATGGATTCCTGCAGCGTCACCGGTAAAACCTGAAACGACCATAAGTCAAGCAGCCAACCAATCTAGTACAGTCGATATTTCTGCGAATGATGTTATCCATCAAGGGAAAGATTCCGAGGATAAAGTCAAAGCTATTGTTGCTGACGCTGAAAATATTCAGTATATAGGCCGAGAGAAGGAGAAACTTCGTGTTCTAAAAGATACGCTTGAAAAAGTTTCCAGTGATTATAAAGAAGGAAAGCGACAACTTAATGTTTTAATAGCTCAAAGAGATAGTTTGTTGACCGTAAAGAAGGCCATGTCGGACAGTTCGACGAACGAGAAACAATACCTACAAAGCTATATAGACACTTTAGATAGAATGAAGGAAAAGATAAAATTTTATCGTGATTCTACAAAAATGCTGGCAGGTGTGGAAGAGATAAGAAAAAAGTATAGTGACCAGGAAAGTAAAGTTAAACGTGTAACAGATATAAAGAATAAGGCGTTTAGAAAGTTTTCATACGATAGTGAGAATTATATAACAGGCTACAATGCGTTAATTAAATCCTATAATAATATTCGTCAGTTAATGGTTGATTATAAAGAGATGTTGGTTATCTGCCAAAACCCTAATCTAACTTTGGAAAGCTATTCTACTGATGCTAAAGTAAAGATGGATAGCGTTTACAGTAGGTTAACTTCGGCCTTTCACTCGATAGAAAGCATTAATGACCAGCTCAGTCAAATGGGGCCGTTATATGCACAAATAAAATACAACCCAGGACTAGATAGTCTTCTCAATTTTGGTGGAAAGATAAAATTATACGCGTACATAGAGTCCTTAAAATTCAATGTGGATATGCTGCAAAAGGGATTTGATCGAAAGCTTCTTGATGCGATAGCATCTGAAATGAAAGAGTGTATACCGATGTTGAGCCGTGAAGAGAATTATTATATTGTTTCGGAGCCCATACAACCGAAAAATGATATGGTAATTTTTAATATCGCCATAAAAAAACGTGAAGGTAACTCTAGTAAACTTATAAAAGAAAGATTTTTCAAGCATGAAGAATATATTCGAAAGGGTTTGCGATTCGATCTTGGTATAGGCCTAGCCGGTAGTTTTTTCAGGAATGCAAAACTGTATGATTTGGAAAGACGAGACAGCGCTACCTATATTACAAGGAAAGGTAGGCACACGTATGTACCATCGGTTATTGGGTTAGCTACTTTAGGGTTTCGTTCAGCATCTTACACCACGTTCGGATTGAGTGCTGGGATGGGATTGGATATCAATGAGGGTGAAATCCAGGTTAGTAATTTCTATACTGGTCCAAGTCTTACTTTGGGCCGTTATGACCGTGTCACGATCACTGGTGGAATTGCACTCAAAAACTTAAATGTATTAAAATCAAGCTATCAAGTTAATAAGGGGTATTCCGCATCTATCTCGGAGAGTGATGTATTCACTAAAAGATATCATTTTGGTTACTTCCTATCGATCACTTACAATCTGACTAAAGGAATGAAGAACAATATTAAGTATTTAAAATATATACCTTGATAGTTTTGTCATTGCATTACTGCTTCAAAGAGTGGTAAAAATATTTTTTACTTTCATTTTCCTATGTATAAAGGTGGAATTTATAATAAAGACGAAAAATATACCATAATCTCTGTTAATTTATTCGATTTTGAAAAAATAGATGCGCCAGACGAGAAGGAATGGAGAAATTTATTATACAAGAATAATAATAGCATAGGTTTAATATCCTTTTTGATGGTAGTGTAAACTGAACTGTG
>NZ_DFOE01000006.1:0-113927 GCF_002376635.1 Sphingobacterium sp. UBA3549
AAAGATGGGAGATTCTTTTTCGAATGGCCCCTCCCGGAGCGGAACTGCAGGGGCAGATGGACGGTGAAAGGTTCTCCGGGCGGGGAGGCGGGCGGCCAGCAGCTGCGCTATGACGGAATGGCCGGAGAAGTCGAAGTATGTGGAACGCACGCCGCCGGGGCTCATGACCGGTATCTTGCCCAGTTTGCATGCAGCAGGCAGCACCGAGCTGGACGTAAACGGCCGCAAACATGGTCGCATCGGGCGGCCAATGGAGGGCATTTAAACTTGCATCAAGTTATAGGTTAGTTTAGGGTTTAGTTAGGGTTTGGTTAGGGTTAGTTTAGGTAAAAGCAAAACTAAACCTAACTTAAGGCTAAGCTATAGGTAAACAAAAACTAAATTAAGGGATAAGAAGAGTAAAATTGATACATTATTAGCATGAAACATCGTATTCACTTCATCTTTATCTAGGCAAAACCCCATCAAGCAAATGTATTATATGGAAATATTAGTGGATTAGCCATCTGGTTATACCAATAATATATTTATTATAGCGCAGAGAATTAATCGCTATTGTAATAGCTCTTTTTTCTGTAAATTTGATGTAGGCTAGTACACAAAAAGAACGCCTTATTTTTAAGAAATTAAAGATATTAAATACTTTTATTCGAAATAAAATCATATTGATCCATGATAGATTATGCTCAGCTTTTAAAACAGGTAGAAGAATATGCTGAAAATTATATTACAGAAAATATTTCAATCTGCCACTGCTTCCATAATACGATACACACGCGTTCCGTCGTAAGTTCGGCGGAGGAAATTTTATTGTATTATCAATTGGGAGAGGAGGATCACTTTATTGTTATTAGCGCGGCCTACTTTCATGATCTTGGGTACGTTCACTCCGACAATGCGATTGGCCATGAAAAGAGAAGTGTCGAAATTGCTTTGGAATTTTTGAGAGAAAAAGGCATACCACAGGGCATACAGGAAAAAATTAAAGGTTGTATTTTAGCAACTCGAATGCCTCAGGATCCAACAAACCTGCTCGAGCAAATTCTCTGCGATGCTGACTTATTTCATTTTGGAAGTGATGATTTTGTTACTAGAAATAAACTTATGAAAGCAGAAGCGGAAGCGGTGTTAGGAAAAGAGATTGACAAAGATGTATGGCGAGCCGGTACGATCAAACTCCTAATGAGCCATCATTACCATACTGAATATGCACAACAAAAGCTTAATGCCAAAAAGGAGATGAATTTAAAGGAACTGGAAAAAAAACAAGAGAAATCAATCAAGAAAAGCAAAGAAAATAAAAAAGAAGACAAGAAAGAAAAAGAGAAAAGTAGCAAGCCTGAACGCGGAATAGAGACCATGTTCCGGATTACTTCTTCAAACAATCAGCGATTAAGTGATATGGCAGACAATAAGGCTAATATTTTATTAACCGTTAATTCTATTATCCTTTCCGTCGTCATTGCTGTTTTATTTCGAAAACTAGATGCGAACGAACACCTTATTATCCCAACAATTATCTTAACAACTGCCGTGGTAGCCACCATGGTCATGGCTATACTCTCTACAATTCCTAAAATTCCATCCGGTAAATTTTCAAAAGACGAAATCGAACAAAAATCAGTCAATCTGCTCTTTTTTGGTAATTTCTACAAAATGAAACTCGATGACTACAACGAGGGTATGCAAAAGGTAATGGTCGATTCTGAGTTTCTATATGGCATGCTCACGAAGGATGTTTATTCACAAGGGGTGGTATTAGGAAGGAAATACAAACTTCTACGATACGCATATGGAGTTTTTATGTTTGGACTTGTAATATCAGTCGTTTCTTTTATCGGAGCAACCCTATTTTAATCCCCTATAAATGCCATCTAAATACTTCATAATCAAATGCATGTACTTCCTTTTATTTTATCCAAAAAAGTTCGAAGAATTCAATCGTTAGCTTACAATAGGCGGACATCAAAGTATCGATGCTTTCACAAATAGACTGCCACAGCAAAAAACATATACGGATGATGAAGAAAGATCTTTATATCAACAGAGACATTAGCTGGTTGTCGTTTAACGATAGGGTCCTTGACCAAGCCGGTCGTCAAGAGGTCCCGCTATTGGAAAAACTGCAGTTTCTTGCTATTTTTTCTTCCAATCTGGATGAATTTTATCGGGTTAGAATGCCTGTATTGATGGCTGGAAAAAAAATAATAAAACAAAACCCGCAACAGCTTATCCCCAACATAGACATCGCTACATATAAAAAAGCGTCAAAATTCATCCACAAACAACAGGAAAAATTCGGGTTCCTACTCACTGATATTATTCAAGAATTAGCGAAAGAAAGTATATTTTTCATTTACAACCAAGCTATCCCAGCAGAAATAAAAGGGCTAACTGCACACTATTTTTTTAATACAGTTGCTTCCTATCTGCAAATTATCTCCATAGATGATACGTCATTTTTTCCAGACAACAATCAGCTGTACTTCGCCATTAAGGATGAAAATACAGAAGCAGTATCATTCCTAAACATCCCATCAAACTATATCGGTCGATTTTTCACCTGCGAGACCAATAGCGGCAAATATGTCGTCCTTATAGATGATATTATCAAAGCATTTCTACCCATGGCTATACGAAATTTATCATTAAGTTTCTATTCCTTTAAAATCACAAGAGATGCCGAGTTAAATCTTCAAGACGAATTTGAGGGAGATATTGCACAGAAAATCGAAGCGGAAGTCAACAAACGTGACCTTGGCTATGCGACGCGATTTCTCTATCAACCTAATCTACCAGAGCCGCTAATTGAAAGACTGGCAACCTTATTCGACCTACGGAAAAGTAGCATTGTTGAAGGCGGAAACTACCACAACTTGAAAGATCTCTTCTCATTCCCGATTAAAATAGAGAACCTTTCGTATCCAAAACAACTACAAATCAATACCGATAAAAATTTCGAAGAATCTATCTTTGATCAAATTGACCGGGAAGATCTGTTGGTCTGTACTCCCTATGAATCCTTCGATCCTATATTACGCTTTTTTAATGAGGCCGCATTAGATCCATCCGTAGAAGAGATTTATACGACTTTATACCGTATAGCAGGCGATTCTCATATTGCACAAGCATTGGCTACCGCTGCGAAAAATGGAAAACAGGTCAATGTATTTGTAGAATTAAAAGCGCGCTTTGATGAAGCTAATAATATACATTGGGCTCGGCTGATGAAAGAGAACGGCGTAAAAATCACCTACAGTATCCCAAACTTAAAAGTTCACGCAAAAATAGCACTGGTCAAACGTCAGGCAGGTCGACAAAGTGCTTTACTGGGTACGGGAAATCTAAATGAAAAAACGGCTAAGGTTTATACGGACTACTTCCTTATTACTTCTAATAAGCTGCTGACCAACGAATTAAATTTGCTATTTAAGTTTCTTCCAGCCCGAAGGAAACCCCACAACTCAAATGAACTATCATTTGAACATCTACTAGTAGCACAGTTCAACCTCAAGCTTACGTTTTTTGAGCTGATTGACCGAGCCATCCATGCAGCTCAAGATGGAGCTCCAGCAACGATAAAAATTAAATTAAACAATCTGGAAGAAGAATCGTTAATCAACAAATTGTATGAAGCGAGCCGGGCAGGGGTGAGGCTAGAGTTGTTGATCAGGGGGATCTGCAGACTAAAACCGCAGGTACCGGGACTAAGTGAAAACATCACCGTGAAAAGGATTGTAGGAAGATATTTAGAACACGGAAGAATATTTATTTTTCAATATCAGACCCAAACGCTCGTTTATCTCGGCTCATCAGACTGGATGAACCGCAACATTTACCGACGTATAGAAACTTGCTTTCCGCTGCTGAATCCGACACTGGCACATCAAATACAGGAGATGTTCGATATCCAGTTTTCGGACGACACCGAAGCTACATTACTGAATGACAAGGGGCAAAACCAAGCGATAGAAACGCAGCATAAAAATGTTTCGCAACAGCAAATCCTTGATTATTTAAAAGCTAAATGGAACAGTATACCTATTCAATTAAGTAATTCATCACAACATAATTAACTTGAAAGTACGATACTAAAAACATGGCATCTAAGCTCGTTCTGAAACGCCACGACCACATCAATTGAAAATATAATAATATGAAAAACCCCAACCTACATATAACTGCTATCTTAAGTCTAGTCTCGGCTATTTTACTTGCCTGCAACCCCAATAATACAACCAAAGAAAACAGCAACAAGCCAGCTCATATTCAAGCTGAAAAATCACAAAGCATTCCCTACACATTATCTTCGGGCAGCAAGATGAGTTTACCTAACGAATTACTGGAAATATCCGGGATCACCTTTCTTCCGGGGCAGGATGATGATATTTATGCCATTCAGGATGAACAAGGCTTTCTGTATAAGTTTAACCAACCCACACAAAAAGTCACCTTCAGCCCTTTTGGGAAAGATGGCGACTATGAAGATATCTCGATAAGCGATACACACTTCTTTATCTTAAAGAGCAACGGCAGCATCTATTCTTTTCCCATTTCAGAAAAGGATGATATAAAAAACGTTGTCGAACAGAAGAATTTACTTCCAAAAGGAGAATATGAAGGGCTTTTTGTTGATCGCGAAACTAACCAGGCATATGTATTATGTAAAGAATGCAAGGTCGATAGAAAGCAGTCACAAACCTCTGGATATATCTTTTCAATTGACGAAAACAGTCAATTCCATCCGAAAGGAGAATTTTCTATTCAGCTTGATGAACTTCGTGCTTTTGATACTAAAATCAAAAAGACTTTTAAACCATCAGCCCTAGCAAAAAAAGCAGATAGCAAGGAGTGGTACATCTTATCTTCTGTAGACAAAGCTCTTGTTGTGACGGATGAGAATTTTCATGTAAAATCGCTCTCTCCATTAGATCCGAAGATCTTTCCTCAACCCGAAGGTATTAACTTTGATTCAAAACTCAATCTTTATATCAGCAGCGAAGCCGGCAATCAGGATAAAGGGATCATTTATAAATTTGAAAAACAATAGGCATGCAAAAGGTCGTACCATTCTTTCTTATTTTTCTTGCTAGTCATTCTTATTCCCAGCAAAAGCATACAGGGTTGCGTACGATTCAGGGCACACCCTTTGCTCAAACCATTATTAAGGACAGTATAAGTGTCATAGCAAACGCAAAATATGGTGAAGCCAGTAAATTTAAAAAGTTCTTCCTTGGCGAAAACTACCGCAAAGAATGGGCTGCGGAAACCACTTTGCCGCTGCTTCAACTTTCCACATTATATGGTGGTCTGCGTCCTGTTAAACAAGGCGGTGGAATGCAATCGGTTTCTTTAAGACTAACAGATTCTATGGGAAGGGAATGGGCGTTGCGATCGGTCAATAAAAGGACTGAATCCCTTATACCAGAAGAATTGCATGGTACCTTTGTGCAGGATGTATTGGATGATGCCACCAGTGCCCAGCATCCCTATTCCGCGCTGATGATACCCGCCTTGGCCAATGCCGTAAACGTCGCACACGCTCATCCAATCATTGGCGTTGTAGCACAAGATAGCCTATTAGGCGAATATGCTCCACTTTTTGAACATACAGTAGCTCTACTGGAGGAGCGTGAACCGCTCGGAGATTCAGACAATAGTCCTAAAACTGTGCGAAAGTTGCAGGAAGATAATGACGACAATTTTAAAGCCAAAGCGTACCTACGCGCAAGAATGTTGGATGTCCTGGTTAGTGATTGGGACCGACATGAGGATCAATGGCGATGGTACGATGAGAATCAGGATAGCACAGATCAGGATAAAGACTATATTCCTATTCCCCGCGATCGCGACCAGGCACTGCGTGTCACGCAAGGTTTCCTGATGAAAGACATCTATCAGCAATTCGTCAATCCGGTCATGCAGGGATTCACCACGGGCATCCCCGACATTCGCTATTCTCTTTTCAAATCGCGCTTCTTAAATGCTCATCCGAGCAATCAGCTCTCCCACAGGGAATGGGCCAAAGAGGTTAAGCAATTTGTAACACGCCTCACAGATTCCGTGTTATGGCAATCCGTACAAAGCCTCCCGCAGTCGTCCATTACTATTCGTGGAGAACAAATCTTCAAAACACTTCAGAGCCGCCGTGATGCACTGCCAACTGCGATGGAAGAGTATTACAATTTTATCAATAACATTGTCGATATTCACCTCAGCGACAAAAACGAAAAGGTAGAAATATGCAGCACTGGAAGTAAAAACTTAAAAGTCAAAGTTTCGAAGATCAACAAAGTAGGCAAAGTCACCAAAACTTTGATGGACAAAACCTACAAAAATACCCTTACAAAAGAGATTCGCCTCTATTTAGGTGACGGAAAAGATTCTGTTTTAATCGATAATGCGCAATCTCCCATCAAACTAAGAATTATAGGCGATAGCACACCAAAGACTTATGTTATCAATCAAAGCAAATCAAGGATACAGCTTTACGAAAACACTAAAAATTCCGTTATGCTCGGTGAAAAGAACAAAATAAAGCTTCATTATGCTCAAGATAGCATCAACACGCAATTTGTTCCGGTAAACCTGTACAACACCTGGCTTCCCTTGGTTACTGCCGGCTATAATGCAGACGACGGTATTTCCCTCGGACTCGGATCAGCTTACACACATCAGCGTGGCTTTAGAAAAAGCCCCTTTACCTATAGACAACAGCTCACCGTAGCAACCGCCTTTCGGACTGGAGCATATAAAATTCACTATAGAGGCGAATGGACTGCTGCTGCCGGCGATGCTGATATTGTTATCGATGCCTTAGCGAAAGCTCCCGACAACACACAGAATTTCTTCGGTGTAGGAAATAACTCACCATTTTTAGAGGAACAGTATGGTGCAAAATATTACCGAAGCAGATTTAATATCTTCAATATCAATCCACAGTTAAGATGGAAACCTTCATCCACGTTAAACGTTGCCGTAGGTCCACATATCCAATTTTATCATTTAGATCCTAATGAGAATGAAGATCGATTTATTTTAAATCCTCAGGCTTTACATTCTTACGATAGCTTGTCGATTACCAAAGACAAAGCTTTTGCAGGTATCAATGCTTTTTTAACACAAGACTCACGTAATCGAAAGATTAATCCAAGTAAAGGAATGTATATCAAAGCCGATTTGAATTCTTATTTTGGACTCAATCAGTATTCAAAAAATTCGGCGCAGTTAAATGCTGCGATAACTGGATATTTTAGTGTACTCAATGAAGGCATTATATTCGCCAACAGAACGGGCGGGGGAGCAGTTGTCGGAAATCCTACATTCTATCAATATTTATTTCTAGGCGGTCACGAAAACCTTAGAGGATTTCGCCAATATCGATTTGCAGGACAGCAGATGCTTTATAATAATTTAGAGGCACGTCTTAAAATAAAGGATGTCAGGAGCTATGTTCTCCCGGGTGAATTTGGACTCATGGGCATGTACGATATTGGTAAGGTATGGGCAAAAGGCTACAATAGTGGTAAGTTTCATCAAGGTGTGGGCGGGGGCATATATTACATCGTCGCAGATGCACTTCCCTTACATTTTGTGATGACAAGATCGGATGAAGGCTGGTACCCTTATTTCAGTACAGGTTTCCGCTTCTAAAATTTTAAATCCATCATTCCGCTCTTCATTGGAACGAACCAAAAAAACAGCATATCAATGGCATTTTTTTTTGCAAATATATTGATCAGAGGAAATTCTGGAAGATCTTAATGTTATATATACATGCCATCCATGATACGGACATCATTGCGCGGATCATCGAACACTTAAGATTGGAGGATGTACAATGCCCTGCTAGCCTAAAAGCAATTTGCTATAGGTGAATTTAAACTATCAGGATTTCTCTTAAATTTGTCCAGGGAAGGGAAGTTTTTCCAATTGGAAATGCCTTTATACAATGCGGCGCCAACTGGAGATTATAATGAAAATTACTTAAAAGGATTACCATGATTACAGATGCCAACTATTTTTATCTAAGCGATTTGCTTGGCACTTTATTTTTTGCAATATCAGGTACCCTTTCAGCAAAACGTAAGGATATTGATATTTTTGGAGCGGCCTTTTTAGGTTTTGTTACCGCCATTGGCGGGGGATCAATGCGGGACATTTTTTTAAATCTGCGCCCAGTCTGGGTAAATGACAGCAATTATCTCATCGCTATTTTCATCGGAATTTTAATTGCCATTATCTTCAATAGACAATTGTATGGTTATTATCGTACATTGACACTTTTTGATGCCATCGGAATTAGCTTTTTTACCATCTTAGGGGTGCAAAAGTCACTGAATTATGAAAGTAATACCTATGCTGCCATTATCTTTGGAATGTTTACTGCCGTATGTGGAGGCATGACACGCGATGTCCTGTTGAATGAAACACCGCTCATCTTTAAGAAAGAAGTATATGCTACAGCCTGTTTAGGTGGTGGTCTCATGTATATTTTATTGGTGCACCTTGATCTTGATGTTTCGTGGGCAGCCTTTATCGGAGCTGCAGTTGTATTTTTTATACGAATGACTGCCGTTAAATATCGTTTATACTTACCTCGCCTGGATTGAGTGGAATCCCTTACCCCGATTAAATTCACTGTCAGAGGTTTTGATGGACTATTTATTGGGTTTCAACAGTAAATTGTAAAGAGGACTGGAACGATCGAACCTTGTGCTTCGAAACTCCAATCGCTAAACAAGGAGGAGAGATAAAAGAAAAAGCGTTAGTACAGACTAACGCTTTTTCTTTTGCTGTGGGAATCGCATTTTATAACCAACGCGGATATTTCCTTTCGAAATGGCATCCAGCCGACTTTTCAACATCGTTTTTTTCAACGTACTCAATTTATCGGTAAACAACTTTCCTTCAATATGATCATATTCGTGCTGAACCACGCGGGCAGCTAAACCAGTGAGATCCATTTCGTGTTCCTCGAAGTTTTCATCCAGGTAATTGATACGGATATTCCGATGACGTAATACATCCTCGTTAATATCTGGGATACTTAAGCATCCTTCTCCGAAGGTCCATTTTTCACCAGACTCTTCTACCATGATCGGGTTGATAAAAACCTTTTTGAACGATTGAAGCATTTCTTTGTTTTCTTCGTCATCTTCTGCAAAAGGAGTTGCATCGATAACGAACATACGTATAGGCAAGCCTACCTGCGGTGCCGCCAAGCCAACACCATGCGCCGCATACATGGTATCGAACATATCATCAATCAATTTCTTTAAATCAGGATAGTCTTCATCTATTTCTTCAGCGACCTTTCTTAATACAGGATCGCCATACGCCACTATCGGAAGTTTCATATGTAAATAATTATTTATATAAGTGCAGATACTCCTAATCGTAGGAGTACACGACACGTCGTTTGTTCTTAAAGGTCATTTCGTACCTATTGAAATTTTGCACAATTAAATTTTGATTCATGTTCGACTAATTTCTGAACCTGATTCGCTCTGCTTTTAAACCAAAGATACGCTATAGCACCATTATACGCTCGCTTACAAAGGTACGGATAATTATTAAAATCGAATATTTCGTGAAGACTTCCACAAAAGTTACTTTTGTTTTATGGATCCATCGTTTATACAGCTGTCAACACAGTTTAAGCTTAGACTTGAGCAAGCGCTTGAAGTCTCATTACAACTCTTTGAAGTTGATGGATTTATACAAATATCCTCCCTTGAATTAACAACAACCATATTATTATACCCTAACAATAAACCTATTAGGAGCCAAACTTCCGAAACTTGTATTCATATTGATGAAGACCTATTAACAACCAAGTTTGAACTCATCGTCAAGCGTATTGTTTCGCGAACTAAAAACAACAAATCTATCTTCGCACGCAAGACTGTGGTGGCACGGATCGATAAAAAGACAAGCTTACAGTTCCTCGTGGAACATCATTTACAGGGTGCTCTGCCAGGTAAATATCGTTATGGACTCTTTGAGAAGGGCGAGCTTGTTGCTGTCGCTATATTCTCTGGGGGGCGCCGCATGATGGACAAGGAGGATGACTATCGTTCTTTCGAGCTGATACGCTTTTGTAACAAAGCGGGATTCAATGTAATCGGTGGGTTAAGCAAATTGATCAAAGCTTTCTGCAAAGATTTTTCACCTGGAGATATTATGACCTTCACCGATCGCGATTGGAGCCAGCACTCCTCTTTGGAAAAAATCGGCTTTGTTGTGAAAGAAATAACAGCTCCGATCAACTTTTGGGTAGCAGACACAAAAAGACATGTTTATCGTAATAAAGAAGAGTTAAATGCATTAATTAAACAATATCCGCATGGCCTTCCAAAGGAAAATATGGGTAGCATAAAGATGATTTTATACCTAAAATAAGCTAAATTGTGTATATTGTACACTGTAAGGGTTTGAAAAATAAATAATCAAAAAATAATAACGTTATGAAGAGAAAACTTCGCATGGGTATGGTTGGAGGCGGTAATGATGCCTTTATCGGAGCTGTACACCGTATTGCCGCTTTTATGGATGGCAAGATTGAGTTAGTTTGTGGTGCTTTTAGTATCGATCCACAAATTTCAAAACAATCTGGAGAAGACCTATTTGTAGCACCTGAGCGTGTCTATTTAAACTATGAAGAGATGATCGAGAAAGAATCTTTGCTTCCTGAAGGAGAGCGCATGGATTTTGTAACGATCGTAACACCTAACTTTCTGCATTTCGCTCCAGCTAAATTAGCCATGGAAAAAGGCTTTGATGTCGTGGTTGAAAAACCAATGACTGTATCTGTTGAAGAGGCAAAAGAATTACAAGAAACTGTAGAGCGTACAGGCCGCACACTGTGTCTTACACATACTTATTCTGGCTATCCGATGGTTAAACAAGCAAAAGCGATGGTCAAGGAAGGTCACTTCGGAAAGATCAGAAAAATTGTTGTTGAGTACCCTCAAGGTTGGTTAAGCCGGTTAACAGAACGAGAAGGCAATGCTGGGGCCGCCTGGCGTGCAGATCCAAAACGTTCTGGTAAATCTTTGGTTATGGGTGATATTGGTACACATGCTGCACATTTAGCAGAATATGTATCTGGTTTAAAAATCGAAGAATTATGTGCAGATCTAACAACATTCGTTGAAGGCCGTCTATTGGATGACGATGGTTCGGTACTTTTACGTTTTGAAAATGGAGCAAAAGGTGTATTAATGGCCTCCCAAATTTCAGCAGGTGAAGAAAATGCTGTTCGCATCCGTATCTATGGTGAAAAAGGTGGATTGGAATGGGCTAACGAGGATCCTAACAATTTAATCATTAAAATGCTTGATCAACCGCGTCAGCTTTATCGTACAGGAAATGCTTATGGTGCTCCCTATACCTTAAGCTCATTTGCAACACACAACACCCGTGTCCCGGCTGGTCACCCAGAAGGTTTATTGGAATCATTTGCGAATATCTATCGTAATTTTGCTGCAACTGTGACTGCAATACGTGAAGGAAAAACTCCTACTGCAGAACAACAAGATTTTCCAACAGTATATGATGGCGTAAGAGGTATGGCTTTTATCGATACTGTCGTAAAAAATAACGAAGGAACAGAAAAATGGACTAAATTTGTTCTGTGATAGACAGATTAAATCCTATACTTTCTCTTTTGGAGCAGCAGGCTGTTTCAAAGGAGAAAGTTATCGTTATTTTAGGCCCAACTGCCTCCGGTAAAACCAAATTGGCGGTACAACTGGCCCAGCATATCGGCGCTGAAATCATCAGCGCAGACTCCCGCCAGATTTATCGGAGAATGGATATCGGCACGGGAAAAGACCTATCCGAATATCAAAACATTCCCTACCATCTTATTGATATTCTCGAACCGGGAGAACGCTATCATCTCGGAAACTTTATCGAGGACTTTCACCATGCGCAACAATCTATTTTAGAAAAAGGAAATCATACAATTCTTTGTGGTGGTACAGGCCTATATATTCAAAGTGTTATCCAACAAAACCCATACGCTTTGATCCCATCGATAGCAGGCCTAAAGGAGTCATTGCTTGAGTACTCAGAAGCTGAATTGCTAAAACGTCTCCAGGAATATATACTACCGGCAGATTTCCAAATCGATTTTTCTACTAAAAAGCGAATCATCCGAGCGATAGAAATATTGTCTTTTTTAAAGATAAATCCAAATCATCTCGCTCAGCAACGGATGGTTGACAGTATAGTGATCGGATTAAATCCGCCAGTGGAATCCAGACGTTCGCACATTAGCCAAAGGTTAAAACAACGTTTAAAAGAAGGTTTTTTAGAAGAAGTTGGAAAACTTCTGAGTGAAGGTATCACGCACGAGCAGCTTCAATATTATGGACTGGAATATAAATATGGCTCACTCCACCTTCTTGGACAGCTCGATTATCCAGCTTTCGTTACTAAATTAGAAACTGAAATACACCGCTACGCTAAACGGCAAATGACTTATTTCCGAAAAATGGAAAAGGACGGCATATTTATCCACTGGGTTTAAACAATAAACGGAATAAAAACAAAAAAGGGCTAGTATTCCTACTAACCCTTTTCGTTAATCTCTTTCTATTATAACTTGATTTCTTCATCCTTCGCATTGAAGAAATGGAATTCAGTTAGATAATATGACGTCATTGGATTTACTTTAATCCATTTTCCGTACTTGATGAACCATTTCATTCTTTTCGAAATCAAACCAGACTTAATGTAGGCGTCTATATAAGGGTGAACACATAAGGTCACCTTTTTTTCGTTTTGTTCTTGAAGAATAAATTTCAAATTATTTTCAATATCATCCATCACGACAATACTTGATCGGATCTCACCTGTACCATCACAAGCCGGACATTTTTCGTTTGTGACAATATTCATTTCAGGTCTGACGCGCTGACGTGTAATTTGCACCAATCCAAATTTACTTGGTGGTAAAATCGTATGTCTTGCTCTATCCGATGCCATACATTCTTTTAAGAATGTATACAGCTCTTTTCGATGATTGGGTTTATGCATATCGATAAAATCGATGACTACAATTCCACCCATATCACGCAAACGCAGCTGTCGCGCAATTTCTTTTGCTGCTTCCATGTTGACCAGCAATGCATTGTCTTCCTGATTCTCCTTATTCGCAGAGCGGTTACCACTGTTGACATCAATAACATGTAAGGCTTCGGTATGCTCAATAACGAGATACGCACCACCTGGTAATGTTACCGTTTTGCCAAAAGCTGCCTTGATTTGCTTTTCAACTCCAAAATGATCAAAAATTGGCTCTTTATGTTTATAAAGCTTGACAATTTTCTCCAAATCTGGAGATATATCGTGTATATATGATTTTGTTTCTTCGAAGATCGAAGGATCATTAACATAAATATGCGAAAACTCGTCGGTCAAAATATCCCGTAGAATAGTGGATGCACGATCCATTTCTCCAAGAACCTTTTGCGGCGGTTCAGCATTACGAAGACGTTTGGTAAATAGCTCCCATTTTGAGATCAGGTCCAATAAGTCACGTTGTAGTTCTTCGACCCCCTTACCTTCAGAGACTGTACGGATAATCACGCCAAAATTTGCAGGCTTAATTCCTTCGACAATCTTCTTGAGACGGTTGCGTTCGTTACTACCTTTGATACGCTTGGAAATGGAAACAGTACTTGAGAAAGGTACCAGAACGACAAAACGACCTGCTATTGAAAGGTCTGAACTCAGACGCGGTCCTTTTGTTGAAATGGGTTCTTTGGCGATTTGTACTGGCACGAGCATATTTTTGCTCAAGACATCAGAGATCTTACCAGCTTTATCGATATCCTTTTCAAGTTTTAAACTATTGAGCAGTTTCTCTTGATAACTGCCATTCTTGACTATACGGGTAAGCTTTAGCAAAGATTGAACTTGCGGACCCAAATCTAAATAATGTAGAAAAGCATCCTTTTCGTAGCCCACATCTACGAATGCTGCATTAAGCCCTGGCATAATTCGCTTAATACGTCCGAGATAGATATCTCCAACGGCGAAGTTATTATTTGCGGGCTCGCGGTTAAGTTCAACAAGCTGCTTATCTTGAAGTAAAGCAATAGTTACCCCTTTATCAGGAGTTGAATCGATAATTAATTCCTTTACCAAAAGCTACTCATTTTTGATACCTATGCAATATCCTATCGCAATCTTTGGTATCCGATTAAACATTTAAAGAACGTTGTTACGAAAAAAACAATCTACATACCCTTCACAGACATGTAGATCGTTTCGTAAAGCTATCTCAGCAAAATGGGCCAAGATGTTTAAAAGCTCATCACAAGACTATTTTTTCTTGTGTCTATTTTTTCTTAAACGTTTTTTACGTTTGTGAGTAGCCATCTTGTGTCTTTTTCTTTTTTTTCCGCTTGGCATAGCTAAATTTTTTAATGATTATAAAATAATAAATTAATTACTTGCTCAATTCAGCAATCTTTCGATCAATGAATTGTGATAGGGAAGGATCGGCTGCCAGTTCCTTACTTTTTTGAAAAGCAGTCACAGCTTCCTTTTTCATCCCAATATTTTCGTAGCCCGTGGCTAAGTAAAAGTATGACTCAGCATCGGGTTTTTGATCGATAACGGTCTTAAAACGCTCGATGGCTTTGTCAAACTGACGGGACTGTAATGAAAACAATCCCAAAGTTTTATTTGCCTCTAAATTTTTAGGATCTGCAGCAACGACTTCCCGCAATAAGGCAATACCTGCCATGGGATTATTCGTTCCTGATACCATTGCGGCACCTAATCCTGTTTTTGCGTCCAAACTACTTGTATTCGCTTTTAACGCCGCCTCATAGGCATGAATAGCATTTTGATTCAACGCCTGCGCTAAAGTAGAATCTTGCAAATTTGTATAAGCAGCACGATACGCGTTACCTGCTTTCAACCAATACTCAAATTTGGGTGAAACCTTTGCCATTTCCTCATAGACGAAAGCCTGAGGGGCTGGTTTAGCGACATCATCCCACTTATCTGCCAACTGTTGCAACAGCTTTATCTTATCCTCTCCAGAAGCTTTTGCAACTTGGCCCTCAATATCGGAAATTTCTTTGACTAAACTAGCATCTAAACCTTGTTTTGTCATCGAAGATATATTTTCCAAATTTATTTCATTGGAAGGCTTCGATCCAGATGCTGCAGCAGTTTGTTTTTCTTTGTTCACCAAACCTTTAATAGGCTGCGCCAAAAGCACAGCAACCAAGGCTACTACTGATCCTATTACTATTATCTGTTTGGTTTTTGCCATGTTAATCTATTTTAAAGATTATTTATTGCCATTCTTTACTTTCTCTACGAAAATTTTAGCTGGCTTGAAACTAGGAACAAAGTGTTCAGGGATAATGATTGCTGTATTTTTTGAAATGTTTCTTGCAGTCTTCTCAGCTCTTTTTTTGACTACGAAGCTCCCAAAACCTCTTACATATACATTTTCTCCTCCGATCATTGCGTTTTTGACAACTTTAAAGAACGCCTCTACGGTTTCTTGAACATCTACCTTCTCTAAGCCAGTTTTGGTAGAGATCTCTGCAATAATTTCTGCTTTAGTCATATCTATTTTACTGTAATTATTTATTTTTCAACCCTTAAGCCAACTAATGTTTGGGGATGCAAAAGTATTGTTTTAAAATGAGTAATGGAAATTATTTAAATACTTTTTTGATAAATAAGCTTCCAAAAGCCAAACATTTACAATCATTTAACGAGATCCTAGTTTTATCCAACCATTAAAATAAAGTCCAAAAATAAAAACAATTATCTAATTTACAAGATGTTGACTCATTAGTTGCGCGATAAAAATCAATATATGCCAATAGCATGACTTAACCGATCCAAATCCGCTTCGCTATGATGTGCATTCACCACAATACGGTTCAATAGCGGGTCTGTAGCAAGCGGATAGGGAAAGCTCGAAACCAATATACCTGACGCCATCAGTCTTTCATAAAGGTTGATGTCTGTTGATGAAAAGACAGGAAAATTAGGCACAGCATTTAATCTGGACATTATACGTGCTTTGAAATAACTGCTGTTGTACTGCAGTTTTTTGAATTGCTGTAAATAGATCTCCTCTCCATGTACAAATGCATATAAGCTCGCAGGCGAACTCGGAGATGCACCGGTATAAAAATTGGATTTTTTTAGCTTTTGGATCCGCTGCTCATCTGCCAGAATCAAACCCGCATCTGTTGCCAGCCCTTTCGCTAATGAAGCCACGACAATCAGTTCAATATTAGCCGAATTAAAACGGCTCTTATCGAACGAAATACTATTTTTTCGCATAACACCAATTCCATGAGAATCGTCCAGCAGCAACAAAACCCGCTTGCTTGGATTAATCTGTGCAAAGACAGTAAAGTCATAAATCTCCGGCTTCATATTATCGAGACTGTTGCTGACAATAATAAAGGATTTTTGAACCGATTGGTTAATATATGCAACAGTTGAATTGGCCCAGTCAATAAAACTTCCCGCTACGACAGGTTTTTCGTCTAGCCACAACGAGGGGTGACAGGAGGGGGCATATAGCAATTCTCCTTCGCCGGCCAATGTCTTAATCAAAAATTGAGTAGCTAGATATCCACTGGAAAGCAATAAACTCGCTTCAAAATCAAAACGCCTCGCCGCATATCTTTCCGCTTGGTCATAGATCGCCTGTTGCACATTATTATTTCGCGAAGTCCCGTTATTTATGCCATAGCGTTGTATACCTTCTATAAAAATAGATGCATACGTGTGATCAGTTGCCAAACCTAAATACGAGGTTCCTCCAAAAAAAAGATATTCTTTGTCATCGACTGTAATAAGCCGGCCTTTTGGTTGTTCTAAACGCGTAAAATTATTCATGTTGGTGTTACCGATTCTTTTGCCCTGCGCCCCTACGCTTCGGGACTTGCTATATATTGTGAATGAATCGAAAAAAGCTATAATATTTTCGAAAGCTAGTCTAAATGATTGCTTGTAGCTATTTTCCACTTAGCCAATCACTTGGTAACTGCGTGGAAATGTTTCACTATTGGTACATCATAGCCGTCAAGAATTTTAACACAGTCAACATTCGCACAGCATACTAACAGTCATTTAAAATAGTTATTCGCTTTTTCTTGACTTAAATTACAGCGCACACTTCTGTTATCAAACCGTATTTTTCGGCATCAATTTACAGCATAAAATTGGGATACCTCAATTCATCACGATATTTTGACATTCCATCCACTCTTTTTAGCAGTAAATGGTACTATCAGCCATATTTGAGCAAATATAAAGAAAATGAAGCTGTTATTAACCTTACTATTTATTTCCATTAACATCCTATTTGCACAGTCTATTCTAAAAGGAAAAGTAGTCGGCAAAAATGGTAAACCTATTTATTTGGCCAATATTTATATCGATGGTAGCTATGATGGCGGCACCACAGATTCACTTGGCAACTTTGCTTTTGAAACGAATGAGCAAGGAGTTAAAATCATCAAAGCCTCCGTAGTTGGCTTTCCCCTATACAGCAAGTCTATCCAACTGCCACAAAAAGAATTTCTGACTATACAAATGCTAGAAAGCGAAAATCGTTTACAAGAAGTCACCATTCAAGCAGGTATTCTGCAAGCAAATAGTTCCGGTAAAAACACCGTAATGAGCCCTTTAGATATCGTTACTACCGCAGGAAGTATGGGCAATATCATCAGCGCGCTGGCCACATTGCCTGGAGCACAGGTCGGAGGAGAAAATGGACGTCTTATGGTCCACGGTGGAGATGCTTCCGAAACACAGACTTACATTAATGGTATCAGAGTCGCCCAACCTTATACCGCAACGCCTAATGAAATTCCTGTCAGGGGCAGGTTTTCGCCCATTTTGTTTAAGGGCGTGAATTTTTCTACTGGGGGCTATTCTGCAGAATTTGGAAATGCACTGTCAAGCATTCTAGCCCTGAATACCGAAAACACGATAGAACAACCCAAAACAGAACTTTCGCTATCTTCCGTTGGATTAGGTTTAGGGCATACTTTACAATGGGGCAAAAATTCGCTAACCTTCAACAGCAATTATACAAACCTAAGCCCCTATTCAAAAATTATTACACCAGATATTAACTGGACGAAGCCCTATGAAAATGCCGCTGGAGAAATGATTTATCGCCATCAATTTAAAGAAGGCTTTCTAAATATTTATGGGGCTTACACTTTCGAAAATATGGGGCTTTACCAAGCAGACATCAATTACCCAAACCCTGTCCCGGTGAAAAAGAAATCCAACAACGCCTATACCAATATCAGCTACCGCCAGAATTTAGGAAACCGCTGGACGCTCGAATCGGGCATAGGCCTAGGCTATCTGACGGATAAGGTTCATTACGGAGAGGTCTACCTACCTAATGATGAAAAGAGTCTTCACTTAAAAGCAACACTAAGTAAAATCTGGAACAACAAGATTAAAAGCATTGGGGGAATAGAATACTTTGACACGAATTATCAAGAAGAATACCACCGGCAAGACCTTGACTATATGTATGGATTCCAGAGCAAAATGACTGCTCTATATACTGAAACGACCTTTGGTTTCTTACCAAACTTGATTGGGAAGATCGGCCTGCGAGAAACCTCTTCCAATTTGCAAAACAAGAAAACGTTAGAACCGAGGGCTTCGCTGGGCTACGCGTTAAATAAATATACCCAGCTCTCTGTTGCTTTCGGGAACTTCCATCAGCAGGCACCTACACCAGTATTAAAATATGCTCCTCAGCTCGACTGGTTAGCGGCCAAACATTATATCGCAAATTATTTCTATGCGCGTGGAGGACATCTACTTCGTTTAGAGGCATACCGCAAAACTTATAACAACTTGGTTAAATACAATAGTGTAACACCTCAATATAATAGCCAATATGACAATAATGGAAGCGGAGATGTCAAAGGCTTTGACCTATTTTACAAAAACAGCAGCAGTGTAAAAAACCTACAGTACTGGATATCCTATTCCTACACAGACAGCAAGAGAAATGAAGCGAACTATCCATCTACTGTTACTCCGCCTTATGTTTATAAACATAGTTTTAATATCGTTGGAAAATATTGGTTTTCAAGCCTTCGTTCACAACTCAGTTTGACTAACGCTTACGTATCGGGCAGAAATTATAATGATCCTAACCAAAGCTCCTTTATGGATGGCCACATCAGGGGTTATAATAATCTATCCATGAGCTGGTCTTTTCTCTATAGCCAACAAAAAATTATCCATTTCTCCGTCAGTAACGTTCTCGGCGCTTCACCGATCTACGGTTATCAGTACGCAGATCAACCAAATGCACAGGGAATTTATAACCGTAGACCGATTGTCCCTACAGCCAAACGATTTGTTTTTCTTGGGTATTTCTGGACGATCAGTAAAAACGACAAAGACAATCAACTGGACAATCTATAGGAAGCAACAGCTCATCAGGGAAATACGTCGGTTCATCCAAATTTGTTTTTAATTGAGAGCAACGATACGCAACTTCACCCCTGTAAACTCGAAAAGACAATAACAAAAAAATACTTACTACTAAACTAAAAATTATGAAATCGATTATTATCGCCATTATCTGTTTAATAAGCAGTACAACATTTGCACAGAGCAATTATGAAAAAAGCATGGGCCAGGCCATGGGTTTATGGCAGTCAGGAGAGACACAAAAGGCGGCAGCTCTTCTCGAACGTATTTCACAGGTAGAAAAAAACAACTGGATACCAGCGTATTATCAAGCAATGGTGTTCACAACTGCTTCCTTTAAAGAGAGAAATAAAGAAACGCAAGCGAAATATATACAATCTGCGGAAGATATTTTGAACAGCACTGCACAAGACAATAATCCTGAATGGCTTATTTTACGGGCAATGAACAAGACAGCATTAATGATAACCGATCCCATGACAAAAGGTAAGGAACTGTCGCCTATCATCATAGGCCTTTATAAGAAAGCACTTGCATTAGCCCCCAATAATCCACGAGCAGTATTGGGCCTCGCAGAATTCCAAATGAACGCAAAAAAATATTTCAATCAAGATACCCGTAAAGAATGTGAGGATGTCAAGAAAGCACTATCTTTATTCAATGAACAAAAAGTCTCCATTCCCTTTGCGCCATCATGGGGCAAAGATCGGGCAGAACAACTGTTAAAAGAATGCAATTAATACTTTGTGAAAAAAGCACCGTTTAAAGCAATTATACAAGCGTTATTGGCAAGCTTCGTCGTAAGCACTTATTTTGTGGTTATGGCCAAGCTTGACCATAACGATGTCCCTTGGACATCCATTATTTTTCACCCTAATATGGCCAGAGGTCTTTTATACGGATTTTTTCTTTTCCTAGGCCATAACTATCTGTCGAAATGGGTAGGGAATAAATACCCTAACAGTAAAGATTTTGGGAAAAAGATGCTTATCTTCTATAGTGTCAGTTTCTTCTTGACCATAGTAGTCGTTTTTATTGTGAATGCTTTTTTCTCCGGCCTATTCTACCCGGGCGTTACTAAAAGCTTCGCTCAGCGCTTTCACCATTTCACTCATCAGCAGCGTGTTGCATACTACTTTCAAACGGCGATGATATCATGGTGCATTTCAATGATTTTCTTTGGTCTCTACTTTTATAAAAGGTTCAAAGACTATCAAATCAAGGAATCTCAACAAGAAAAGGAACTAATAGCAGCACAATTTGAATCGCTCAAGAATCAACTCGATCCGCATTTTCTGTTCAACAGTCTGAATGTATTAAATGGTTTAATTGAGGAGAGTCCCAAAAAGGCCAGCATGTTTACCACTGATCTTTCTAAAATCTATCGCTATGTTTTGGAGCATAAAGATAAAAGTTTCGTCTCACTGCAGGATGAGCTCACTTTTTCAACAGCCTATCTGAATCTGTTAAGTCTTCGATTCGAAGCGGGAATTCAGATCGATTTAGAGATCAATGATGAGCAGCGTAAGGGATTTATTCTACCTCTTTCACTTCAACTACTGATCGAAAACGTGATCAAACACAATGTTATTTCACTTAGAAAACCTCTTTTATTAAAGATTTATCGAAAAAATGATTACCTCTATGTTGATAATAATCTTCAAAAGAAGAAGGTGCTCCATGGCCACTCGGGAATTGGCCTAAAAAATATTCAGGAGCGGTATGCAATACTCTCCGATTTACCCGTGTATATTGAGGAAAGTGATATCCTGTTTTCAGTTGGGCTACCGATTATCAAAGAAATTGCGCCCCGCCCCCAAACTCTTGCGCTGTAACGGGCACTAAATTAAAAACACAAGGATCCGACGACAAATAAGCACCCTATACAAGCCATGAAAATATTAATCATAGAAGACGAACTTCCATCAGCGAGACTACTCCAAAGAAAATTGGAGAACATGGGTTACACAGTATCTGCGGTACTGCAAACTGTCGAGGAATCTGTAGAATGGTTTATGTCAAATACTGAACCTGATCTACTTTTTTTGGATGTCCAACTGGCTGATGGGATTTCATTTGATATTCTCGAACAGGTTAAGCCAAGTGCGACTATTATTTTTACCACTGCATACGATGAATATATGTTACGTGCGTTTAAACAAAACAGCATTGATTACTTACTTAAGCCGATTGATGATGAAGAATTGAAAAATGCAGTTGAAAAATTCCTTCATTTTAGGCGACCCAATACCCATTTCGACCTAACATCGTTAGAAACTTTGTTTAGCAACGCTTTACCAACCTACAAGGAACGCTTTACAATAAAACTTGGCCAAAACATAAAACTAGTGACAACCCAGAATATTGAATGTATTTATAGTGAGAACAAAGGCACTTATCTTTATACAAATGAAAATGAAAATTATCTTTTGGATCAGACATTGGACGGTTTGGTACCGCAATTGTCCCCTAAAGATTTTTTCAGGATCAACAGAAGCACTATCGTTCAATTTGACGCCATCAAAAGTATTGCTGTACATTCCAATGCCCGGTTGAAAATATACCTTAAGCACTATACATCGGATGAGCTCATTGTTTCACGGGAAAGAGTCACCGCATTCAAGAAGTGGCTTGACAACTAGTCCAAAAGAGATTAAAAACACTGTAGCACAAGAAATTAAAAAAAAGAAACAGACCATAATCAAAAATGATCTTGGCAAACTAGGATTTTGGAGTATTTAATTAGGCTAATGAGACACAAAGAAAATCAAACTACATATTGATTCGATAATTTAGCGGAATACTGAATCGTAGAGATACTGCGAATCCCTTTATAGGATTATAATCTTTTTTGTCGTTGATTGAAAATCCATATCCCAAGTCAATATCCAATAAAGTCGCTAAGCTCAACCCAACTTTCGGTGTTATAGTATAAGGACTAAGTTCTGTACGAAAAAACGGAGTCAGAACATATGTTTGAGGATAATAAGTTACCGCAGCCTCAGGGATGATGGCAAATTTCTTTTGAGTCCAGGTAAAGTTGGCTGTAGCATCGGCTCGCAAAATATGATCACCAACAACGGGAAAAGCAAAATAAGCGCCACTTTTTACTATACTTCCCTTTTGAAATTGGTAGCTCAAGGTCGGGCCGATTAAGTAATCTTGTGCTCTAACACGTCCAATAAGTGCCAATAAGATAAATACAACGAGAAAAAGATAGGAAATCTTACTTTGCATGCTTCTATTAATAAATATGAAAATTAAGCGGAATATTGATACCGACCGACACAGTAAACCCTTCAATTGGCTTAAAGTTTTTCTTCGTGTTATAGTCAAATCCATAACCTATACCGAGATCGACAATAGAAAAGAGACTAGCTCCGACTTTAGGTGTTATTGTGTAAGGTGTGAGTTCAGCTTTCACAAAAGGGAACAGAACAAAATCATTTAGGTAATAGGTGAACCCCAATTCTGGAATGACAGTTGTTTTACCTCCCATCCAGCTGAAATTAGCGCCGGCATCAATTTTCATATATTGAAAATCATTAGGGGCAAACAATCCCCAGCCTGAAACTTTCAGAAAATTACCACTTTGATACTGATAACCTACGGAAGGTCCCCAAATCCATTTATTATGCTCCTTCCATGGTTGCTCTTGTGCCATGGAAGACATAGTAAACATAAAAATGATTGTAAATAACGATAATATTCTTAATTTCATCCAGCTAAATTACAAACTATAATCTAATTTTATGAATACAACAGGTACAGGTTAGAATAGTTTTAGTGAACAGAAAAATAATACAATCTAAGTATTCCGATCACTAAAAGTAGGGCTTAGCTGTTTTCTACTTTGGTAATATGCTAATTCTAATAAACTGTGCTTTTTCATTTAAAGCACCCTCATCCCCCCAATAGCCATTGATATGGTTAGCAGCGGTATAGATGCAACCATCGTTCCCCCAGAATATCAGTTCCTCCTTCCAAGTTGGCATCCACTCCTTAAACCTGACAAAAAGCATTGGTGAAACCTTCCCTTGTTTCACGTGGAAGAGCTGTAAGTCGCCCGTGGATTCATAAGGATCAGCCAGCAGAGTCATTAGGTAATTTTTATCCGATGAAAAGAAGGGGGAGGCACCACACTCCACAATTAAATGACCGTCTTGTTTGTCAAAAAGGCGTACATCAGAACTTTACCAATAATTCCCTTCCACTGCATAAGCATTTAGAAAATCATAATGCCCCTTGTACGAATACCGCTCTTCCAATTCACTATCGATACCTTATCCGTAAATATTAGTTTTTCCCCATTTTTCAAAGGCAGTTCCAATACCTTCCCATTTTTAAAATAAGACATGGTATCCTTTATCAAGTAGTCTTTCGAAGTTTTACGAGCTGCAGAAAAAGTTTGCTCATCGATCAATTCTAACCGGAGATATTTATCTAAAGAATGTCCCTTTTCATAATAGGTTTCTCGACCATTTATCGTAATAGAAATGATTAAGTTTAAATCTTTTGGTGATATTGTAATTTGGTCTTGTTTTCCCAGCTTCGAATTTGCGACATATACCTTTTCCCATCGCGTTACATCACCCTTTTCACCTTGTCCTCCTTTATAATCCCGTTGAATGCGATCCATGACGGCAACCCAATCCCCTTCTTCAGCAATAACATCGAGTTTGGTACCATAGGGATATTTCCCCAATACCGGCGCAGACTGATCAGGCCCCTGACGAAGTTCAACGCCTGACCGATCAACCACATAGCTGTTTTTTAAAACCTTCGTCTTTTCATAATCAATTGGCAAAGGAGGGAATTGCGTAGGGGTGATCGTATCCTTTACAGCTACTATTTTAACTATAGATGAATCTTTTGCACCTGTGCCTTTATCCTTTGTGTTGCGATCACAACTCAATGTTCCAATGGCTAAAGCTGATCCGATCAAGAGCAATAGTGGTAAAAATAACAGTCTATTCATAAACATCAAGTTAGCCAATCTTATGCCAAAAAAAATACTGGTTTTCAGGGATTATCTAAGAGTTAGTGATCACCAAAGCATCTATTTTAGCCATAAACTATTGCTCATATGATCTTCAAGAGGGTCATTTTGCAACAACACATGTACAGCCACAAACGCCCTTTGAAATGAGATATACAATTAACTGTTCATCCATAAATTTCTCAACTTGACCTGTAGACCAGCATTCGTTTTCCGCGCATGCAAGATCGTCCATACAATCGCCATAAAAACAGTAAAAAAACGAAAGAAATTGCTCCATACATTTCCAGCGGCATTGTCAGCAACATCAAAAATCATCCAGGCTAAATTCATAAAAATATGAAGTGCGATCGGGATCCATAGATTGAACTTCCATTCGACATACAACCACGAAAAAAGAATACCGCCGAAGAACGTAACGCCAAATATCAAAACCAATTCTACCAAATCCTGACTCTGATAAAGGTGCAGTAAGGCAAATAGGAATGACGTCGCAAAAATGGATGGAATGAACCCAAGTCGGGTATAGCGAAAAACTAAACCAAAAAAATAGGCACGAAAGATGATCTCTTCAAAGAATCCTGAAGATACACTATTTATTAATAGCGTGTTTGGATCTATTTTGCGATTTATGGTAAAAATACAGGCGTAACCCAAGAACATCGGCAAGGTTGTCATTAGCCCAAAAGAAATCCCTTGTAGAAAAGAACCATTTAACCCGAATTTTGTGAAGATTTTATCTGATTCTTTTGGCTTAAGCAGCATTGCTCCCAAAAATAGTGGTAAAAGGCTTATAGAATAAGCGAACACATGCCCTAAAAATCGGCTAGGAATATAGTTAATTAGAGTAGATTGCAGTGCGGAAAAGAACGAATAATCAAGAATAAAATATATTCCGAAAAAAAGAAATAGTAAGAGCAGGTTTAAATTTTTAGTTTTCATCTTTTTTTTAAGTGAAATTATGCTCCACTTTAGGAATACACAAAATTATGTGGTATACGTCAAGTTTTAGGGATGATTGACAACAGCGTAACTGGCCGTTGGTTATAAATAGGGTCGAACGGATTCAATTGCAGACCTTGAAACGATGGCGAAATCGTCAATATCTGCAAAACGCAACAAAAAACCTTGTGCATTTCTTTGCTTTACCAATACCTTTTCAAAGTTGACTAGATATGATCGGTGACACCGGTGGATAGCCCCCGTATGTAGAAGCTGAGACAAGTGCGTTAATGTTATTCGTATCATTTGCTTCTTCAGTGTATCATCTTTTCTGAAATAGATCATGCAATAATTGTCCATCGATTTTGCGAAAATAAAATCATCCGGCTGTAATGTTAATGTTTGGCTTCCATTTGGAATACTGACTAATGTCAAAAAATGACAATCATTACCTTGATTTGATATCGCATCTGAGTTTATCGGAATTACAACATTAAGCGGATTATTTTGTATAGGATGTGGACTATACCTGTTTATTCGAAGCAAAAAATAAATCGTTCCAATTGGACTATAGAGTGACAGTGTATAAAATCCAATATAAGGGAGGTTGCCCCACTGTAGAGGCGTACCATTAATAATCCAACCATGATAGATGAAATTACAAAAACTTGTCACTAGTAGTACAAGGGTAATGCGGAACAACTCCATAGCAATCGTTTCGATTTTTGTACGTAAGACAAGAGAAACTAGTATATATGCTGCAGATAATATTGCCCCATATCCGGATAACAAAACAAATTTATGGATATGATCAAAATTGTACGTTCCAAATGGTTGAAAAACGATCAGGAAGAGATAGGCTGATAAACCGAGCAAGAAAGACAAGGTGAACAGTTCTTTATTAGTACTGATCTTAGGAATTACACCACTTAAATAACTTCGAATGATTTTTTTATACATCATAATGGAATAAAATTAACTCTTTTCAAATGATTGCTAGCATTATTGACTCCTATTTACCTAAAAAGAGGAGTCGAGAGAAAATTTGTGCCGAAACATCTAAAATATATTAAATTTATAGTTTAACTTAGAAGATACTTTTCAAGCTGACATCAGTTCGTTGAAATCAAAATTTATTTTTCATATTATATATCACCGTAATTCTTCATACTATGCGTCTAGGTCAACTACTAACTCTATTTCTTTGTATAGTTTTTCTACAGGCTATCCAAGGTCAGGAGAAGCAGGTTTTAATAGAAAATGTCAAACTGATTGACTTTACGAGTCAAATGCTAACCTCTCCAAGGTATGTTTTAATAGAAGGAAGCACCATTCAGCACATAAGCGCGTCTCCAATTAAGGCGAAAGATAAGGATGTCATTCGAATTGACGGTAAAGGCAAAACCCTCATGCCGGGTTTGATTGACGCCCATGTACATTTGGTATTTGGCGCTTTGACAATGCCACAGATGATGACAAATGACTTATCGGAAGAATTTTTGTTCAATACAGTAGGCGGTTCGGCTCAACAGATGTTAATGCGTGGTTTTACAAGCGTACGAGATGTCGGTGGTCCAATATTCCCATTAAAAGCTGCCATTGATAAGGGCAAACTTTTGGGACCTAGGATATGGCCATCTGGGGCTACGATAAGCCAGACGGCAGGGCATGGGGACTTTCGTACTCCTGAGGAAAAATCACGCCGCTTTTTTGGAGTAGTCTCTCGTGCAGAACGATATGGTGCCACATTTATCGCCGACGGGCGTGCCGAGGTATTGACTGCAGTGAGAGAAAATTTGAGATTTGGAGCGAGTCAAATTAAACTCATGGCAGGCGGGGGCACTTCTTCTGCATACGATCCAGTAGATGTAACCCAATATACTCTTGACGAGATGAAGGCGGCAGTGGAAGCGGCAGAAGATTGGGGAACTTATGTCACCGTACATGCTTATACACCAAGAGCGATTCAAAGAGCGATCGAAGCTGGCGTAAGATGTATCGAACATGGACAATTGCTTGACGAAGAAACGTTGCAGCTAATCGCAAAAAACAATATATGGCTAAGTTTACAAAATCTTGTGGAAGATACGCCGGATATGGATCCGCAACGAAGAATTAAGCGTAAGCCTGTCATAGAAGGTCAGGAAAAAGTGTGGCCTATGGCTAAAAAATATGGCGTAAAACTAGCTTGGGGTACAGATTTCCTTTTTGAACCTGATCTGAATAAATTGCAGAATGCTTTTATATTGCGACTTCAAAAGTGGTTTACAAATGTCGAAATCATTAAAATGGTTACACACGATAATGGTGAACTTCTACAGCTTTCAGGATTAAGAAGTCCATATCCGGGCAAACTAGGAAGTGTTGAGGAAGGCGCGCTGGCAGATCTCATCCTTGTTGATGGTGACCCGCTCAAGGATCTAAAATTGTTGGCAGATCCAGATAAAAACTTTTTGGTAATTATGAAAGATGGTCAGATTTATAAAAATACCCTGCAGAAACATTAATGCTGTGAGGTGGACATTATGATGTCAAAAATATAATTTAATAAGACAATAAAATATTTTCGATGAAATCAGTTAAAATAGGTAATTTTTGCCTATGTAGATGAAAAAAATCGAACAATTTCATCATGGAGAAGTACAGATAATTTCTTTAAGATATAAATTATTTGAAGAATAAACAGCTTTGCATTTAATTGATTAGATTTGCGTTTAAACGATAAATCAAGCATTCGGTGGCATTATTATTCAACGAAGGACGTCCAGTAGTAAGACTAAGAGCATTTCGGGCTATCGACGATCCCCAAACCTGTGAACGTTTCATAGAAGGACACGCGCATGTATTAACTGCTATAGGCGTAAAAAAGGTGACTTCCTCCAAAAATGACTGGATGTATAATCCAGCATCATTCGTGCTGATCGTAGAATCCCTTGATGGCGACAAAGTCTATGGAGGAGTACGCATACACGTATCTGGTGGTAGCGAACCTCTTCCGATTGAACAAGCAACCGGATCGATGGATGCTAAAATTTTAGATCTTGTTTATGAGCACGCGCAACAGGGAACAGGTGAAGGTTGTGGGCTATGGAACTCGCGAGAGATTGCTGGATACGGAATTGGTAGCATATTTCTAACACGGGCTGGAGCTGCAATCAGTACACAGGTCGGCATTAAATCGCTATTTGCTTTATGCGCTCCTTATACAGTGAAATTGGCAGAAAGTGTTGGCTACAGGATCGACACCAGTGTTGGAAATAATGGTACATTTTATTACCCTAAGCTGGACCTGCTTGCAACGGTGATGATTATGCGAAACCTAGAAACCCTAACAGAAGCCGATCAAGAAAACAAAGATGCAATTCTTTCCCTTCGTAATAATTCCAATATTGTCCGCATAGAAACTTTGCGGAATAAAGAAATTGAAATCCATTATCAAATTGATATTCCGAATTTGAATCAATGGGATCTAAATGAGATTATTAAAAACCTGAAACATACATCATTAGACCATAGGCCAGATGATCGTAATTTAAATATTTTGTGATGGACAATAAGCATTATAATGCCGGATACTTGATGGATACCGGTGATTTTCTTAAACAATTGAAAATACATTCATACACTCCTTTTAATTCGATTAAAGAGGGTGTGGTTGTCGATCTTGGTTGTGGCACTGGAATGGATGCCATCAACTTGGCGAACATGCTGGGTGATAATGTACTAGTCGTTGGTTTAGATCATGATAACAACCTAATAGAGCATGCGAAATCAAGCGCTGCAAACATAAAAAATGTGGACTTCGTTCAAGGTGAGGTTTACAACCTTAGCTTTGCAGACAATTCCATCTCCGGTATTAGAATGGAACGCGTTGTACAACATCTATCGGAAGCACAAAAAATGTTTGCCGAGGTTCACCGTGTTTTGATTGAGGGCAAACCTCTGGTTATCGTTGAGACCATCTGGAATAGTCTGACATTCTATAGCAAACACGTGAGTATTGAGGCAAAAATATGCCATTATTTGACCGATGAAAAAGTTAATAATGGCTGGGCCGGAAATAAATTAACCTCAGATCTATTAATAGAAGGTTTTAAACATGTAGAATTGCAAACATTTTGTATGGTGGCCCGCTCGAAAGAGGAAGCTAATCGTTATCTATTTTTAGATAAAATCCTTTTAGAAATGGTCGAAAAAGAGCAATTGAGCACCGCCGAGATGGAGGAATTTCAAAAAACATTGGATCAAGCTGACGAAGCTGGCTGCTTCCTTGTCTCTATGAATTTAGTTATCGCCGAAGCAAAAAAATAGCATATTGTGATGAGATGCTGGCTTAACCTAATTTTCCTATTGATCTGCACATATAGCTTTGGTGAGGTTATTATAGAACACCCAACGCAGCGTTTATTGATCGGATATGGCCTAGAGCGCTACGAAGGCAATGGACGGCCTGACTTTTCAGATACTTCGGATTCATCCTTCCGACCTTTGGGAAGCAAAGTCCCCAATTTAGGTACGTCATCGTCTGATATCTGGCTCCGGTTGCCGATGATAAATAAGGGCAAAGATAAACTTGAGCTACTCCTCGAGATCGCCTATCCTCTTCTTGACGAGGTCGAATTATTTATTCCATCATCAGATGGGAGTTATAAATCGATCAAGTTGGGAGAACATCGCCCTTTTTCGGCTAGAAAGTATAAGGTACCCAATTACGCATTTGACATTCAATTAACAGGGAATAAGAAAACCATATTTTTTATTCGAGTTAAGAGTACCGAACAGATTATTCTACCAATCTATTTAAGTAACGAACGAAGTTTCTTAAAAGAAATGAATGATGATAGCTTATTAAGCGGTATTTATATCGGAATTGTCTGCATTATGGCAATATATAATTTATTTTTATTTTTCTCTGTTCGGGAGAGGGGATATCTATATTATGTACTATATGTTCTTTGTGCAGGAATAACACAAATGGGAATTAAAGGTTACAGTTTTCAATATTTATGGCCAAATTGGACTTATTTCGCAACAAAAGGGCCGATTATTTTTGGATGTCTATCAGGATTATGTGCCTTACTTTTTGCAGATTCATTCCTCCAATTATCCAAAAATGCCCCTAGATCACGCCGTGTGATCACATTTTTCATCGTCCTCTTTGTCATTGGCGCAATTCTAACACTGCTAAACCTTACCCAACTGGCATTTACAGTGATGCAATTAACAACGGGAGCGGGGTCTTTATTCGTCCTTTACTTATCCTACCGCGTGATGATAAATGGTTATAAGCCCGCTAAATATTTTGTTTATGGTTGGACGGTTTTACTGTTGGGCTCAGTAGTATTCTTACTAAAGGACTATGGCATCCTACAGTACAACGATTTTACAAGCAACGCTGTACAAATTGCTTCCGTTGTTGAAATGGCTCTATTATCATTCGGTCTAGCTTATAGTATCAATATCTTAAAAGAAGAGAAAGAAGCCTCGCAAGTCAGGGAATTAGCGATTTCATTAGAAAACGAAAGATTGATACGCGAGCAAAACATAGTGTTGGAACAGAAAGTGGATGAGCGTACACGTGAATTGACACAATCTAACGAGTCTCTACAAACCACGCTTACGCACCTGAAGGAAACACAATCTCAGCTTGTTGAGGCAGAAAAGATGGCGTCCCTTGGTCAGTTGACAGCTGGGGTTGCTCATGAAATCAATAACCCTATCAATTTTGTTACATCGAATGTTGCCCCATTAAAACGTGACATAAAGATGATCTGGGAAACACTGGAGGAAGTGGAACGTATCGCCTTTAAAGAAGGTATATCGGATACAGAAAAACAAATTCAGATCAAAAAATTTAAAGACGATCTAGATATTGATTATTTAAAAACAGAAGTGGATTTTCTATTAAAAGGTATGCACGATGGAGCTCACCGTACCGCGGAAATAGTCAAAAGTTTACGGATTTTTTCTCGTGTGGATGAGGATACATTAAAATTTGCCGATCTAAATGAGGGACTTGAATCAACGATGGTTATTCTCAATAGTCTATTGAATAACACAATAGAGGTTGATAAGATCTATGGAAATATGCCAAAAGTAGAATGTCATGCAGGTAAACTTAATCAAGTATTTCTAAATATTGTTACAAATGCTATTTATGCTGTAAATAAAAAATTCAATCATGAAGTTGGTGGAAAAATAAGTCTTGAGACCGGAGTTTATAGCGATGACAGTTCGGTTTTTATTAAAATCGCCGATAATGGTATTGGTATTCCAAAAGAAATTCATGAACGCATCTTTGAACCATTTTTTACAACGAAAGACGTCGGCGAGGGCACTGGTCTGGGAATGTCCATTGCCTACAATACTATTGCAAAACATCATGGTCGGATTGTTGTAGATTCAGAAGTGGGACAGGGTACAAGTTTTACACTAATCATTCCCATTCAACAAAATGATTAGTGTAACTATAAACTTAAAATAGTCAATTAACTATTATTTTTTCATATCTTTTGTAAGGGAATAAAACCATATAATAAAATTATGCAGAGTGAGTTTGAAATACTATATATCGATGACGAAGCCAACAATTTAGTTAGCTTTAAAGCGAACTTTAGATACGATTATACGATCTATACAGCATCGAACACAACTGAAGCTGAAAAGATACTTCATACTCATCCGGATATCCGTATTATCTTCTGCGATCAGCGTATGCCTGATGAGATGGGCATCGATTTTTTACACCGCATAAAAAAAGACTTTCCAAAGCCAATCCGTATTCTTCTAACAGCTTACGCCAATATGGAAACTGTAATTGAAGCAGTCAATAAAGGACATATATTTAGATTTGTCCGCAAACCCTGGATGAATGAAGAGATTGTTTCGGCTATAGAAGAGGCAAATAAATTTTATGTTGCAAACTCCATGCTTGAGGTAAAAAATCGCGAGCTACAAAAAGCTTATGATGAATTAGATAAGTTTGCTTATAGCGTTAGCCACGACCTTCGTGATCCGTTGACCGGAGTTCTTTCCGCTGTGAAACTTGGACTGGAGTTTGACAGCGTAGATCGAATTCATGAGTTGCTCGCGCTAATGGATAGTTCATTAGTTAGTTTGGACGCTTACATTGACAGCCTACGCGACTATTATTTACTAAGACGAGGCGAGCTCCTGCTGTCCGAGATAAATTTTGAAGAACTCTTTGGCAATATACGTCAATTTTATAGTATGTATACGCAAAATAAAGAGGTCGCTTTTGAAATTTTAGTGGATCAAAAGGAGAATTTTAATGGAGACAAGGCGCTTCTTGAACTCATTTTACATAATCTTCTTTCTAATGCTTTTAAATACCAAAGTAAGGGGCAAGAGAATCAGTTTGTCAAGCTTTCTGTTTTGGTATCAGAACGTAAAGCGAAAATAGTTGTGAGCGACAATGGAATAGGGATATCGCCAGAGTATGTTGACGATATATTCAAACTATTCTTCAGAGCTAGTGATCAAGCTAAAGGGATGGGGTTTGGACTCTATAATGTTCAAAATGCACTCTTGAAGCTCCAGGGAAAAATTGAAGTGCAATCACAACTCAATCAAGGTACGACCTTTACTGTCGTCATACCGAGCAAATAAGCCTTTTACAGTTGACCATCATAGACGATGGAAAGCTTATCAAACTACGAGAAAACATCAACAAGCTTAAAAGATTACTTTCCTAAACTTATCTTATTTTTACGAAAGTAGCTTTTGGCGTAACAAAAATTCCAATTGGTCGTTAGAAGTCTCTAGCTGAGAATTTGTCTCCACAATCTTTTGACGTTCTGCATATACATCATAAGCGCGCTGAATCGTCTGATCGAGTTCCTCTTCGCTCCAAGGCTTATTGAGATAATGAAAGATTTTTCCTTTATTAACGGCGTCAACAACAGCAGCCATATCCGTATATCCTGTCAAAAGAATACGCATAGGGGCGGCATTAATTTTAATAATCTGCTCCAAAAACTCTACACCAGTCATTTCTGGCATACGTTGATCCGTAATAATAATGTGTATTTGATTGTTTTTGACAATATCGATTGCATCAGCGCCACTAATGGCGGTAAATACGGTATACTTTAGCCGAAATGTCGCTTTAAAAGAAAACAAATTGTTTTCTTCATCATCAACGTACAATATCGAAATCTTCTTGTCTTCCATAAGCTTATCTTCTGAAATACAAATTTACGCAATTAATTTCCTGAATTAATAACAGATTAAAGAGTTTTATGTTTTCCGAGCAGAAAATATTCGATGACCAATACGATAAGCGGATCTCATAGCCAAATTTTATAACCTCCCCACGCTACTAATAACATGAAGTTAATAACTGAAATAAGTAAATTATCAAGGTTGTTTAGCAATAAAAAAAGCCATCCTACGTACGTAAAACGGCTTTTTTGGAAGTGACCCCGCTGAGGCTCGAACTCAGGACCCACAGATTAAGAGTCTGTTGCTCTACCAACTGAGCTACGAAGTCATTCGATAGACCAAATGTAAGGTTCAACGCAGAAAAAGTCAAGTGAAAAAGAATATTTTTTTGACTTTTATGACATTCAAGGGAGATTGTTAATGCATTTGTAATAATCAAGCGAGCCGTATAAAGAGTCTCTATACCTTAATTCGTCTTCCGCTCCATATTGTGCTTCGTCTTTGGAACAGTTATCTTTCCCATGATCATTGGCCTAACTTCCATTTCTATTGGTTTATCCAAATGCATTTGATTCCCATTTTTCAATGGAACCACCACCGTTTTATACCCTAACATTTGTGCACGGAGCTCTTGATTTACCCCAAGTAGCGATCGTGGTACCCAAAGCTGAAAATTCCCTTTATCATCCACTTCAGTACCATAATTTCCTAAAGAGACCGTTGTTCCCGCCATACTCACATCACTTCCCGCACAAACCACACGACCTTTTATGCTAACCTTAGCACTATAGGCGCTGTCCTTTGATACTTTGCTATCGTTTGTTAACACGTCGATGTGGCCTTGCTCTTTAACCTTATTGATTCCCATCGCAGACTGTACAACGACTACTTCCCCCGTCAATTTGTTTTGTGCCTGAGCCGTATAAAGACTCAACGATCCGACCAACATGAATCCCGCTGCGATTCCTGTCCACCCACCGCGCCAAATAGGGTTTTTAGCAAAGGAAACATGCGCATCTAATTCGCGCATTAATTGGTCTTCATAAAATCTCCCACATAACCTTCTATTAGAGTTCTTTATTTCATTTACAATCTCCTGATCATCCATCTGAGAAAAATCAACAACGATCTTCTTACATTGACCACAGAAACGGCCTTGCTCCTGTGGAGTCATCTTATCCCAATCTGCCGAGCAAGCCTCTTTTACCTCTAAAAAAATCTTTTTCATATTATCTCCTGTTTAGTTTTTTGGAAGGGATGCAACACAATCAGCAATTTCACAATGAAACGCAACATAAAACCATTAACACCTAATAAGCAACAACTTAAAAATAAAAACCATTTAAAATCAGCTACTAATTTCCACAGGACAGCCGTCAGAACTAGATGAGGAAATCATAGAATGCAAAGCGAAGAATAGCAAAAGCGACAAATAACAAGGTGCGAAAGAATATATTCAAAGAAAAAAAAGCGCTGCAAAAGAATAGGCTGTCCAACTTTGTTAGACAGCCCATTTTCATGAAATAATTCTAGTGGATAATAGAATTATTTTATGGCACCTAGGATCTCCTTTATTGCTCTTTCCAATTGCGGGTCTTTATTTTCCATCCGGTCCTGGACTGTATTTTTCACAAGTATATCCGGTGCAACTCCAGTTTGCTCGAGGTCCTGACCATCAAGGGTGTAACATCCCCAAGAAGGAAGTCGATAGTTTGATCCGTCAACTAAACCTTTTGCTGACGTAAAAATAATCCAACGATAGGTCTCGTTACCAATGATTTTACCCAGTTTTAATGCCTTAAAGCCCGCTGCGGTCATTTCTGCATCGCTCAAAGATTGCTCATTAATTAACAGGACAATCGGTTTGGCTGCCGGTGCAAAATTACTTTGTGGTGCACGCTTACCCCCACGATATTGCCATTGCAGGTAAGGACGCTGAGACAAGAACCTTAAAACTTCATCATGGACATTTCCTCCTGTATTATACCTTAAGTCTAAAATTATCCCCTGTTTATTGTTCTCCTGCTCGGCCATGTCAATCAAAAAGCGTTGCAATTCAGCATCAGACATGTTCTTCATATGGGAATAGGCAATCTTGCTACCGCTCAACTGGTCTACACGGCTTCGGTTATCTCTAATCCATTGGTCGTAGAGCAAATCTTTAAACGTTGTGCTGGAAACCGGACGAATGTTTGTCTGAACTTCCTTTCCCTTGCGATCGAAGGTCAATTGGATCTCTTCCTCCAAAGAAGGCCAGGTGAAATAATTATCGCGGTCGGCCTGCGTATTTAATTTTGTTCCGTTGATAGCAAGGAGGACATCCCCCTCTTGAATATCAACTTCCTTTTTTGCAGCCGGGCCATTTGCAACAATATAGCTAACCTTGTAAGGGTTAGTGGCATCATAAAGTACACCGATTTCATTCGTTACAAAACCAAACGGTTTACGTTCTTCCTGCCCAATTGAACTAAAACCCAAATGCGACGAATTCAGTTCACCCAACATATCATTTAATAGGATACGCAAATCTGTCCGATCGTTTATCCCTGGAAGATACTGTTCATACTTCTTCTTGACAGCTACCCAATCTACCCCATGAAAGTGACTATCGTAGTAATTTTCCTCCAGATTGGCCCATGTTTCATAAAACATTTGACTGAACTCCTTCTCGAGATCCCGATTGAATTTAAAACTCATTGTCACCGCATCAAGTTTATTCAGATCCAGGTTATATTTCTGAATTGTTCCTCTGTTCAAAACGAAGTACTTCCCTGAAGACGCTACAAATTGGCCAAAGCCTCCATCAGTGACTTTTTCTGTTTTAGCTGGCACAAATAATTCATAAACGGTCCGATAAGCACTATATTTTCCTTCGTGGTTGGAGGAATAGAACAAATAAGATTTATCGCCCTTTTGTACAACCAAAGGATTAAATTGCGTTCCAAATGCAGGGCTAACTTGTTCAATACGGTCACGCAAACCTTCTAAATCCAATTGAACCAAAACAGTTTTCTTTGCATCGCTGGCTGGACTCGCGACTGATTTAGGTTTTAATGTTGTATCTCTTTTTTCGGGTGTAACAAATAGTTCATCAAACTTTGTGCTACGATAAGGCTGATCAAAATTGGTCAAAGCCATCCGAAAAATACTTGAGTTTTGCATACCGGTGGGGTAGGATGGTTTGGTTCTGTTACTCGCAAAATAAATATATTTACCATCTGGAGACCAATATGGTGCTGCCTCTGTAACACCTGTATTTGTCAAATTAGTGGTTTGCTCATTTTTCAGGTTATACACAAAAATATCTTGTTCAAAATTACGTATAGCTGTAAATAAAAGATAGTTTCCATCAGGGGAAAATGAAGGTGAAGAATTTTGAAATGCCCAGATTTCGTCTCTAACCACTATTTCACTCTTCAAACTTGTCAAATCCAGTATACGAACTTCATCACGCCCGCTCAAGTATACAGCTTTTGTTTTATCTGCATTAAACGTAATGTCACGGTTGTTACGCAGATCTTTTGTCAATTGCTTTACCTCTCCTTTGCCGTCTGCTGCGCGTGAAAACCAATTTTGATACCCGAGATACGTTTGGTTATAGAGCAATGTTTTACTGTCTTTAAGCCACTTAACTTCCATAATACGTTCGCCCTGACTTGGCATCTGACGAACAAACTTTCCTTCGATATCCGACACAAACAATTCCCCGCGGGATACAAACGCCATTTTTTTTCCGTCCGGAGAAACGTCGAAATTACTGATGTTACCTGAAATGTTAAACTCCTTCAGCTTTCCTAAGACCTGGTTGCGGTTAAGAGCGATGCTAGGTTGCATCGTTTTCTTTGCATTGACATCGTAAATATAAAGTTGGTAACCCTTTTCAAATGCGATTTTACTACCGTCTGCTGCGACAAACGGGCGTTTGATTGATTCTGAGAAAGCCGTCAATTGGATCTTCGACGATCCTGCTATTTGATAGAGATTATACTCACCATTACTTTCATCGGACACATAGAATATGTTTCCTTTTTGGTCGACTGTTGGCCAAAAATCTTTACCAATATAATCGGTATACTGGTGAAAAACTTTTGTTTTGGGATTATAACTCTTAATATCTGGATTGAAAGCTCCTTTATAGCGTTTGCGGTTGGCTGAACTATAACCTTCCCAGCTGTCATTGAATAATAATTCGCCTGAGGGTGTTGGCACCACATTGCTGATATAATTAAAGATATGGGGAAACAATCTTGTTGCCGTTCCACCATTCAAAGCAACCTGAAAGGCACTCATTCTATTGTAACGGGATGAGGTAAAATAAAGTGATTTACTATCCCAGCTCCAGCTGTCCACTTCATCCGAAGCATCGTGGTAAGTAAGCTGACGAATATCTCCACCTGCCAGCGGCATCACATAGATGTCCATATTACCATTTTGATTGGCCGAGAATGCCAGCCATTTTCCATCCGGAGAAATGCGTGGATTGATCTCGTTTCCTTCCATTCCGGTCAACCGAACTGCAACACCGCCTTGACTCCCCACTTTCCAAAGGTCGCCTTCGTAGCTAAATACCATTTCTTTACCATCGGGACTTAGTGTCGGATGGGACAGAAATGTGGGTTGCTGGGCAATAACACAGGTTGTTCCAACATAGGCCAGTAGTATACTTAAAAATAGTTTTTTTATCATGTTATCTAGGAGGCTAATAATTGTTTGCCAATACAAAGGTAAAATTGGTAGCGAACAAACCACCATGAAATAAAGAAGATTTTTATCCGATCGTGTTTGAAATAAGCAAAAACAACTGTGCCGTATATAATTATCTTATGCTTAGACCAACAATAAAATAGGGGCATAATAACCCGCCTATCTCGAAATCCAAAAGTTTACGTATTTTTTGACTCAATATATTCTTTAATGAAATACTTATCCTTAACTTTGCACCCTCAAATCAGAAACTATGGACGCAACGTTAACTCACTCAGAAGAAGATCTTTATAAGAAGCGAAATCGTATAAGAATCGCGGTTTCACTTTTCTTTTTTTGCCAAGGAATTGCGTTTGCATCCTGGGCAAGTCGCATTCCAATTATTAAAGCACATCTTAACTTAAGTGAAGGGCAATTAGGTACCATATTATTAATGCTCCCTGTTGGGCAACTCGCTACGATGGCACTCTCAGGAAAGCTGGTCACAAAATATGGTAGCGCCAGTGTTTTACGCATTGTACCCATTGCCTATGCGCTGGTGTTATGTTCCATACCTTTTGCACAGAATGCTTGGCAATTGGGGGCTATATTGCTTCTATTCGGGGTAAGCGGTAATATGTGTAATATTTCGGTTAATACGCAAGGAGTAGCCACCGAACAGATCTTCAAAAAATCAATTATGACCTCTTTTCACGGCGCTTGGAGTATCGCAGGCTTTACTGGAGCTTTAGTCGGTTTATTGACGATGAACTTCGGACTGAATACGTTCTCCCATTTCTTACTCATATTAATAATTGTCATCGGGAATACGCTAATCAATCACAAGTATCTGGTGCCAGGAAAATCTCCCCAAAAGGAAAAACGCAGTTTCTTCGCTAAACCAGAAGGCGGACTACTTCAACTCGGTATTATTGGCTTTTTCAGTATGGCAACAGAGGGAGCAATGTTTGACTGGAGTGGGGTATATTTTAAAGAAATCGTACAAGCGCCCGAAAAATTTGTTGTCGTTGGATACGCTTCTTTTATGATCATGATGGCCACAGGTCGTTTTGTTGGCGATGCGGTCATCCGTAAATTAGGTCGAAAAAGAACGCTGCAATACAGTGGACTGTTAATGTTCATCGGAATGATGACCTCGGTTATTTACCCTGAATTTATCATCTGTACCTTAGCATTTATGTTGGTAGGTATAGGCGTAGCCTGCAACGTTCCTTCGATCTATAGCCTTGCCGGACAAAACAAAAATGTACCTTCAGGCGTAGCTTTAGCCATGGTTTCAAGCATCAGTTACCTAGGATTTTTAATGGGGCCACCTTTAATTGGCTATATTGCCGAAGCGTTTAGCCTGCGCTATTCCTACGGTATTTTTGCATGCTTCGGCCTTTTAATGTTTTTTATGGTAGGGCGACTCTCTTTATTTAAACAAACAAGCCCCGCCTAATTTTTCGAAGAAGCAGCTGATCGAAATTTCGATTTAAAACTTGACCTGAAGAAATCGTAGGCTAAATGACATGCGTTTACTTTTTAAAATATAGGGCATTGCCAGCAGATAAATGCAAGCCGTAACCGTGCCCAACATCGAGCCAAACCATACATCTATCACAAAATGCTGCCCCAAATACACACGCGAGTATGCAGTTAATGCCGCAAAAACAAAGGTAAGAATCCCAAAAGATCTATTTTTTGAGACAATTGCTATCGTGGCTGACATCGCAAAGGCTGAAGTTGTATGGCCTGAAGGAAACGAATTGAAGTAGGCTACAGGCAGCCAAGAGACGACATGGAATGTTGGATCTCCATGAAATACGCTGGCCGGCCTATCCACATGGAAAAGATTTTTAAGCATACAGCAGATGACGCCCGAAAAGATATATGTACCGAGTATAGCTCGAGCACAATTCCATTGCTGCATACAGCAGTAAGCAATAAAAACAGTGATAACAAAGAGACCATCCCCAAAATAGGTGTAAATAGTAAAGAGAATATCTGCCCAAAAAGCGTGGTGTGAGTTTATAAAATGAAACGAATCAACCTTGGGAACAAAAGCCACCAAAAAGGTCAATAGAAACACCCAAATGGAAAAGAAAACAAAAAAAGCAGGATTAGCTGCATATACCCTTCTAAATTGGTATACTAAAAATTTTCCCATTCAATCTATATTAAAGACAATGATAAAATTGTTGTATTATCATTTGATTATTCTAATATAGAAATATTATTAAAAATTGACAATTCTATTACGATTAAATTTTGATACCAAAATAAAAACCATATTAAACAAATAAAGCGATGGTAATCCATCGCTTTATTTGTTGTAGCCCCGAGCAGAATCGAACTGCTATCAAATGTTTAGGAAACATCTATTCTATCCGTTGAACTACGGGGCCATTTCAGAAGCCAAACTTAATCTTATTTTATAAATAAGTCAATAGTAAGTCTCAAATCGGGATATATTTTTTTCCTGAGGAAGGTCTTGACCTAAATGGACTAGCTTTACTCAAGCCATTGACGTTGGCTATTCCCAAAAACCTCATCAAAGAATTTCATGTAATCTGCAATAATTAACACGCAAACAAACTTAAAACTTATACGTTGAAATGGAATTTGGTAAAAAAGAAAAATGTGGAGGGAGAAGGATTCGAACCTTCGAAGCCGAAGCAACGGATTTACAGTCCGTCCCATTTGACCGCTCTGGAACCCCTCCAGCATTGTGTTGTTCTCAAATTGAACAGCGCAAAAGTAGGTTTTGATTTGCAAAACTGCAATTATTTAAGTTCATAATTTTGTAACTACCGCATTATTAATCTATTTATTTTTTATAAGGTATTCAATCGATCGCCTGATCATTGGATTAACGCATCATTATTATAATAAAAATTTATTGTTATAATCTAGTCATAATAGATTTTGACGATAGTGTATTGGCAAAATCAATTCGCTTTTTGGCCGAAGTTGCCGTATCTTTGTAGCAACAAAAAAAGAAAGATATATTATGAGTTTTACAGGTAAAAGTTTCCCAAGCATTACAGTAGATGCAATCGATTATTTAGGCGATAATTTACAAATTAACATTTTTGAAAAAGCAGTCAAAGAAGGTAAAAAAGTGCTTTTATTTTGGTATCCAAAAGACTTCACTTTCGTATGTCCTACTGAGTTACACGCTTTCCAAGAGGCAGCTGCCGAGTTTGAAAAACGCAATACAATCTTAATCGGAGCTTCTTGTGACACAAATGAAGTGCACTTCGCCTGGTTAAACACAGCAAAAGATAACGGCGGTATTGAAGGTGTTGAATACCCGATCTTAGCAGATACAAACCGTAACTTATCAAGTATATTGGGAATATTAGATGTTCAAGAAGTTGAACACCCTGAATACGGCACATTAGCACAAGGTTCTGCTGTCACTTACAGAGCAACCTATTTGATCGACGAAACTGGTCGCGTATTCCACGAGTCGGTAAACGATATGCCTTTAGGTCGTAACGTTAAAGAATATTTACGTCTGATCGATGCCTATGCACACGTACAAAAATTCGGTGAAGTATGTCCTGCAAATTGGGAAGAAGGTAAAGATGCCATGAACGCAGATAGAAAAGGTGTAGCTGACTATTTAGCGAAACACTAACAAAATACGAAGACGACAAGTCTCGTCAACAGGAGTCGCTCCTGATTCCTGTTGACTTCCATCAATCACCTTAATAATAAAATCATGTTACAAGAATTAGAAAACGATAATTTACAAGAAATTGTAAATAGCAACGATATTGTTATGGTTCAATATTCCGCTACCTGGTGTGGTAATTGCAAAATAATGAAACCAAAATTCAAAAAGTTAGCAGGCGAAAATGAAAGTGTGCCTTTTGTAATCGCTGATGCAGAAAAATTTCCTGAATCTCGCAAATTAGCAAACGTGAATAATTTACCAACTTTTGCTGCCTTTAAGAACGGTAAATTGGTTAATCAAGTACAAACAAATAAGTTGGACGCATTAGTAGAATTATTCAATGAAACTTCCAGTCATTAAGCATTTAACAGAATTCATCGAGCAAAATGATGTAGACTACGTCCTAGAGACCATAGAGACACTGGAAGCATTAACAGAGGCTCCTTTGAAAGATGAGGAACTAGACGTTCTTGGTGAATTGATTTCAAACCTTTATGGAGCGGTAGAGGTTGATAAATTAATTAAAGAAGGTCATTCCAAAAAAGACGCGTTAAATTTATTTATGAAACGTGTTCTTGGTGCCATTGATAAATAGCTTTTGCTTAAAAGTATGATTTTGAAACTTTCTTTAATGTGTCTAAATCTTTTTTGAACGTTTGAAGTATAGCGATGAATATCAATTCCAATTTGCCCAAACTATGAAGCAAATCTTACGACGTTGTTTAGATCGTATGAAGATAGCAGTCTGTCTATTAAACAATAAGTGTCGCGGTAATATAGTCGCTTAAGGTATGGTAACGATATATTATACATTTCCCAAAAGCTAAAATGTTGACAAAATTTAGCGATGTGGAAAACTAATTAAAGTAATCTGACAGAACTCAATATTTTCTACATATATTTACTATGTTAAAGGTTGCCACTTGGAGCGAAGCGACAAAATAACTATTCTCTAAAAATTCGTTTCAGGAAAAAATATTTTAATTGTTAAACGGAAATTCCAACTTGATTGGGATTTCCGTTTTTTTTATTCTGTGCTTATATTATCCGTTTAAGCATCGACGAATATGATTTTACAGCGCTTTTACGTATAACTGAAACCTACACTTTGTATTGGCCTAAGCCTAATCAGCATGATAACCTTTGCGCAATGGTATACATAGGGATCAATCAAACTTTAAAGACTTTCAATAAAATTACAATAATCAACAATCCGTTGTTAAGCAAAATCTTTATCTTTAAAAATGCGAAGACCTTTTATCTCTGTTATCATAATTTTGGCGGGTATCTTGTCAACTTCAAGCGTTAAAGCACAAAATCCACAGTGGGATGCTGCTGAAATAAAACTTAATCTGGAAAAACTTAACACATTGGGATCGGTACTCTATTTTGCGGCACACCCCGATGACGAGAATACCCGATTGATTGCATGGTTAGCCCAGGAAAAGAAATATAAGACAGCTTACTTATCGTTAACTAGAGGCGATGGGGGACAAAATCTGATCGGAACAGAACAGGGTATTGAGCTTGGCTTGATTCGAACGCAAGAATTACTGGCTGCTCGAAAAATTGATAAAGGTGAGCAATTTTTTTCTTCCGCCTATGACTTCGGATTCTCGAAAACACCAGAAGAAACTTTCGAATTTTGGGATAAAAAACGTGTTCTTGGAGAGGCCGTATGGATCATCCGAAAATTTAGGCCCGATGTAATTATTACACGTTTTCCTCCCGATTCAAGGGGGGGCCATGGCCATCATCAAGCTTCCGCTATTCTAGCGCAAGAAGCTTTTAAAGCCGCTGCAGATCCTAATCAATTTTCAGAACAACTTCAATTTGTAAGTCCTTGGCAGGCGAAACGTCTCCTTTGGAATACGGCTAATTTTGGCGGTCAAAACAATACCCGTGAAGATCAGTTAAAAATAGATATTGGAGATTATAATTCCCTATTAGGAGCCTCCTATGGCGAGATTGCTGCCCACAGCCGCTCTTCACACAAAAGTCAAGGCTTCGGGTCGGCAAGCCAACGCGGCTCATCAATTGAATATTTCGAATTCGTCGACGGTGTACCTGCAGAAAAGACACTGCTGGATAATGTAGACACTTCCTGGAAAAGAGTGAAAAACGGCAATAAAGTCCAACCCTTAATTGACCACATTAATCAGATATATCAAATTGATAAACCGGAATTGATCATCACAGAACTGATCAAACTATACAAAATACTGGATGAAATTGATGATGAATACTGGAAAACGGAGAAGAAAAAGGAAGTTGAAAAACTGATTCTTGCTTGTGGTGGAATTTGGTTCGAAAGTGTTGCCAGAAATTCATCCTATGCCTTGGGAGATGAGATAAAAGTGGATCATTCTATTATTGTCCGCCGTCCAAATATAACAGTTGAGCTGACTCAGCTAAACGGAAATAGCATTCATGACACACTGAAAACAAATAGGTTGCAAAAAGACACTATGCTTGTCATCGCCGATAGGACAACACAACCCTACTGGCTGATGGAACCGCATGGAAAAGGTAAATTTAATATCAGTGATTTCAATCTTACCGGATATCCCGAAAATCCTGATGCTCCAAGTGTATCTATTGAAATTCGGATCAATGGCCAGCCCATCATAATCAATCAGCTTATAAAGTATAAATACACCGACCCTGTCCGTGGTGAAATCTACAACCCGATCGTAATCCTACCACCATTAACGGCTAAAAGTTCGAGTTCTCTGGCGCTTACCCAAAATGCCCGAACGGTCAAAGTGAATCTGACTTTTCAGAAAAACGGACAAATAGTCGCTACTACATTTCATGTAAAACCCAACATACCAAAAGGCTGGGAAGTTTTACCAGCATCTTTTGATTTATCTTTTAAAGAAAGTGAACGTATAATCTCTAGGGAAATCAACATAAAACCATCCGATGCTACCCAATCTTCCATAGATACCCTTGGGTTTCTTTTGAATAATAAAGAACGCTTGAAAGAGATAAAGTCCATTGAGTACAACCATATACCTGATATCGTTTATTTCCCAGATGCGGCTATAAAAATGAGCAACATCAACCTGATCAACGACGTAAAGAACGTCGCATACATTCATGGGGCAGGGGATCTAATTCCTGAATCGCTTGTTGCCATTGGTATAAAAGTTGATGTGCTAAGTAACGAACAGGCGTTAAAAGCAGATCTTTCCACCTATGACGCTGTAATTTTTGGTGTACGGATATTCAACGTCAATAAACAGATTGCGCAGCTTCAAAACAAAGTACTTGCGTATGTGAAAATGGGGGGTACAGTTCTAGAACAATACAATGTAAATAACGGAATGATAGCAAAAAACTTTGGTCCCTTTCCTTTTAGTATTGGCAGAAGCCGGGTAACGGACGAAAAAGCAACAGTGCATTTTGATAAAAACGATCCTATTTTCAATTACCCAAACAAAATCAGCGAAGCTGACTTTCAACACTGGGTACAGGAACGGGGACTATATTTTGCCGAAGATATTGATAAAAGATATCGTACGCCTATTACCATGCAAGACCCGGGTGAGGCGCTACATAATGGATCATTACTAGTTGCACACTATGGAAAAGGTAAATTTGTTTATACATCTTTGTCTTTTTTCAGACAATTACCTGCAGGAATTCCCGGAGCTTACAGATTATTTGTAAATTTGTTATCAAAATCAAAATAATAGAATAATGGAAAATCAGATTGACAACAGCTGCACGACAATTGATGCTGGCAAAGCAAAAGGAATCATTCTTTTAGTTGCTGTAGTATTTGGTGCATTAATTGGATTCACTGCAAACGAGACATTTTTAAGCATCTTTGGAGGTGCCGCTGTCGGATTGATTATTGCCGCTATTTTTAATAGCGTCATCTATCCTCAGAAGCCTTCCGATAGATAACAACGATGAATAGCTGGAAACGTTTCTACTGGTTGGTCGTTATCTGGCTATTTGTATTCATCCTGTTTCTGTACATTTTCACGAACCACTATTCATGAGTACAGCAGATTGGATCGTTTTATTTCTGACACTCTTAGTTATTGTCGTGTATGGCGTTTACAAGAGTAGAGGCATAAAAAATATTGATGGATACCTTCTGGGTAATCGTTCTTTACCCTGGTATCACGTCGGATTGTCAGTAATGGCGACTCAAGCAAGCGCCATTACTTTCCTTTCTGCACCCGGACTAGCTTATTCTTCAGGAATGAGTTTCGTTCAATTCTATTTCGGCCTACCGCTGGCCATGATTGTCCTCTGCATAACATTTATCCCCATTTTTCATAAGCTGAAAGTATTTACAGCTTACGAATTTCTAGAAAAACGCTTTGATGTAAGGACTAGAGGCCTCACCGCTATTCTTTTCCTCATTCAACGCGGTATTTCAACGGGTATTACCATATTTGCTCCGGCGTTGATTATATCGACCATACTACATATTGACCTTACTTGGACGACCTTGGCCATAGGAAGTTTTGTTGTTATCTATACAACTTATGGCGGAACCAAAGCTGTATCTCATACGCAATTGCTCCAAATGAGCATTATTTTTGCGTCTTTACTTATTGCCGGGATATTGGTCATTCATCTGCTACCACAGGATATTGGCCTCTCAAAAGCACTGCATATAGCAGGAAAATCAGGGAAAACAAATGCGTTGGACTTTACTTTTGATCTGAACAATAACTATACAATTTGGACAGGGTTAATTGGAGGATTTTTTCTACAGCTTTCTTATTTCGGAACAGATCAGAGCCAAGTCGGAAGGTATTTAACTGGATTATCCATCAGAGAAAGCCGGATGGGATTAATTATGAATGGTTTATTAAAGATACCTATGCAATTTGCAATTCTCCTGATCGGAATCCTTGTATTTGCCTATTATCAGTTCCATCAACCGCCTATCTTTTTTAATCAAGTTGAAGTCAAAAACCTCAAGGAAAGCAAATACGCTCCTGAGTATCAAATCTTCGAACAGAAACATAACGAACTGTTTAAAGCGCGTGAGTCTGCTGTTCAGCAGCTTAATACAGCCTTAGAGCAAGATGACAAAAAAAGTATTGTTCATGCTCGCACAGCATTGGGCCAACTAAATGCGGAAATGCAGCAGGTTAAAGACCGAACCATAGACTTGATTAAAAAAAACAATCCCAGTGCGGAAACGAACGACAATAATTATGTGTTTCTGTCTTTCGTAACGACTGTATTTCCCAAAGGGTTAATCGGGCTGCTAATAGCAGTTATCTTTCTTGCATCAATGGGATCAACCGCAAGCGCTATTAATTCATTAGCTTCCACAACGACAATTGATATCTACAAAAGATTCATTAACCGTAGATCATCTGAAAGACAAGATCTGCTGTGGTCTCGTCTATTTACCCTGATTTGGGGCATATTTACTATCCTGGTAGCCTTATATGCAAATAGGTTGGGTAATCTTCTCGAAGCAGTCAATATCTTAGGTTCCTTATTCTATGGGACGATCCTAGGTATTTTTATTGTAGCCTTCTATATGAGAAAAATCAGGGGAAAAGCAGTTTTTATTGCCGCCATACTTTCAGAAGTGATCGTGATTGGTATTTGGTTAATGGATAAAATACCGTTTCTATGGTTAAATCTTATTGGCTGTCTCGCCGTCATGCTGATCGCTTATCTCCTACAGCTGGGCGTAAAAAAAAGCGCATTGGTAGATGATAAAATTCAATCCTAATAAAACGAAAAGTACGATTGTACAGGTTTAATATTTTTTATAAATGTTGTACAACACGCTCTTATCGTATATGGTCAGTTCGGGTGTTGTATCCCTTACAACAAACTTTCTTTTAAAGGCAACAATCGCAGCTTTAAGGTTAGACGTATCGTAACCGATAATTTTAAGCGCATCTATCGCATTAAAACCATCTGGGGGGGCAACAAGTTGCCCTTCATCATACCAAATTCCAAAACCCCGGTCCGCCAGCTTTTTCCAGGGGAAAAACACGCTTGGATCGTTCTTCCTTGCTGGAGCGATATCGGCATGCCCAATAAAATTATTTGTCGGTATTAAATAGCGAGACTTCAAGGTATCCAGCACCGTCATCAATGAATTAATTTGTGCATCAGGAAAAGGTTCTCTACCATTATTATCTAGCTCAATACCGATAGAACATGAGTTCATATCTACGATAGAACCCCATTTAGCAACCCCAGCATGCCAAGAGCGGACATAATCGTTTAACATTTGTATAATCTCCCCATTTCGGCCAATAACATAATGTGAACTCACCTTAGTTCTCGGGATCTGAAAAGTTTTAATTGTCTGACCGATGCTATCTTGCGCAGTGTGGTGGATAACAACAAAGTTTGGCTTGCGTACATCATAATGAATAGCCTCTTCTTGACGCCAATAAGAATGGCTTCCCGATTTCTGTAAAAAGATGATCTTTCTTTCCTCTGGTGTCAATAAACTGGTATCCGGCTTAGTCACAATCTGCGGCTCCAAAACCACCGGAGAAGCAAAAGATGTTACCAACGGTTTCAAAATCGCCGGCTGTACCTTCGACTTACAACTTGCCAAAGAAAGCAATGAGCACAGTAATATTCCTACTGACACAGGTCTAATCATTATTTTGGTAAACTATATACAATTCCCATTGCCAAGGACTGACTCAATTGCACCTTGGAAATAACATCTGGATCATAAATCATAATACCATTCAAGTTCACATTGATTACACGGGTAACTTTCGCTGTTACGGTTACATCTAAACGGTGCGTTGGATCGGAAAGTTTCTCATAATCCGCAAAAAGATTATAACGCGCCTTTACATTCAATTTATCTGTGAAGTTTTTGTCCAAATTACCCGTTAGCTGGAATGCCAGTGCATTTGCAAAAGTTCGATCTTCCTTTACACCGAATCTTTCGCCGGTACCTACACTTGGATTGTTTGGATCTCTATAATATCCATACTTTGCGAAGAAACCCTCCCCAGAGCGAGGTCTAACGCGATCATCCAAAATAAAGGTCTGACGAGCAGTACCTGTACCAAAACGTAACGAGAATTCATTGCTGGGCTTGTACTCAAGACCGAAAGACTCCGTCAGATAGGCTGGCGCCATAAAAGCATTCTCGATATAATCAATGGTATCCCTACCATTGATCGTTTTATACTTATACCCTGCGTCAAACTGAGACTCAAAGGTCACCGATGTAAACAAAGCCCAATTGGCAGACAATTTATAAGAAAGCTTATTATCCCAAAATATACGGTCATTATTTTTCTTCGCAATATTATTGGTGTTCTTTATTTTTCCATAACGTAAATCAACTTCAGTCACGAAATTGAAATTATCTCTGGTATAATCCGATTTATGATTGGCATTCAACCCAACAGCAATAGAACCGACACCGCCCCCTTTCCAATTATCATTAAATGATGCCTGATTTAAATTGATCCCAAATTTTGTCCAATGTTTCCAATAGTCTACTTCTAGGTTCAGTTTGGGAACGACAGGACGAATGGTTTTAATATTTAAAGGTTGCTCTTTCTGTACGGAAATTACGGTATCTGGTTTTGCCCTAAGATCTTTCAGATCCTGTGCCTGTATGCCAGTAATAGAAAGGCAGAGCATAGCCATGCCGACAAAATTAAATAACTTCATTCTGAAAACGTCTATTTTTGTTTACGGTACTAATTTATAATTAATTGTTGGAAAAGGCTCAATAAAATATTGTGAAGGATTCAATTGATACCGTGAATAGCAATTCTTAATGTAATTTGCCAGTTCATAATCGCTTGCTGCAAGAATAAAGAAATAGGAGGGTCTGAATATCCTTCTAAATCGCTCCGATTCTTCACTATTGAGTCCAGTTACTTTACTAATAAGTTCCTTCGAAAATTTATAATCGATCACATTTTCCTTATAATCGTTTTCAATGGTTTTAGTCAATCGGCGTGCCCGTTTGGCCTCTTTGCTAAATAAACTGTAGATTGAATTGATGCTTAAACCAGCGCCATTTGGGCCTACAGAAAATACATCACCATAACCTGCCAAACGATATGCCTTTTCATAATCCACTTTTGCTTTCTCCAAAATTTCTTCGGGACTTTTGCGTGCGTAAACCTGAACCTCCTCTATATAAAAAGTTTCGCGTACCAAATGAAAAAGTAATAATCCCCGTTCATCTACAAGAAGCGTATCTGAAAAGTACCCCTTACTCATCGCGACGATATGATCTCCTAACTGTGCATTAAAGACAAATTCACCTTTGATTGTATTATAATTCACCTCTCCTGTTCGCAAGTTGGCAAGCTTGACATTGCCAATACGCTGTTTGGTATTTTTATCAAAGACAATCCCCTCCACTTTTTTATCTTGACAAAAAAGTGCAGAAGTGGAAGCCCCAATGGCAATAAGTAGAAAAATATATCGTATTAATATCACTATCGTAAAACTACTATATAGGGATACAAAAGTGAAATATTTAACATCTTTTAAAACGTAACTATTTAGATATAACCAAAAGCTGCCCCAACGATAGCGCATCATCGGTAAGACCATTCAAAGCCTTAATCTGATCGACAGATACATTATATAGCTTACTGAGCGAATACAACGTATCTTGAGCTTTAACCTCATGAATACGCATGGCTACGGGGCTCTTGATGGCTTCTGTTTTTACAACCGAGGGGGGGGCTTCTTGTACATTCTGAACGATTTCTACCTGCACCGTTTCCTCTCGAACAACTTTTTCACGCGGCGATTCACCGCGGTCGTATTGATCAAGATGATATCTTTCGATCATTTCGATGAGCAATTCAGGATAACGTGGATTGGTGGCGTACCCGGCTGCTTCCAAGCCTTTAGCCCAACCTTTATAATCATTCTTATCCAATTTAAAGAGCGCTGCATACCGAGGCCTCAACAGAAATTCAGAATGATCTCGAAACGATTGTTCGGGACTGTCATAAACACGAAAGCAATCATTAATATTATCATCAGGGCGGGTTACGGATTTTCCTTTCCACACTCCGCCACATTTAATACCAAAATGATTATTCGCCTCGCGCGCTAGGTAACTATTCCCATTGCCTGATTCAAGCAGTGCCTGAGCAAGTTTAATGCTGGCGGGGATACCGTATCTGTTCATTTCTGCAATGGCCACCTGTTTGTAATGACTGATGTAATCGTTCCCTGCCATGGTGGGCCGCCCAACAGAAGGAGATGAAGAAGTTTTTGAATTGGAGCCAGATTTAGGGGACGATAACGTGCCCCTCCGACTTGAACATGATGTAACCAACATCATGAGTACAAACATGCCATAAAAAAACTTCTTCATGCAGTAATGTTGTGCTTAGTGCTTATTTTTTTGTTGACGAGAATTTGTTTTGCTTAGCATCATGATCAAACATATCCAAATGATATTGTCTAATTGTAGCGAGTACTTTTGCAGTCCAACCTTTACTCGTCGAGTACCCCGAACGAGCTATCGCTTTTACCCAAGCCTCGTATTTTTCACCCGGATGTTTATCAAAAAGACTTTGAGTAGTCTTTTTTCTTTTCACTATTCCTACAAAATCATCGTACGAGTCCAATACTGACCGATAACCTTTGTAAGCTGACCGAATAACGGTACTATTGTTCTTTCCTTTGACACCAAAATGGTTATTCAAATTCTTTGCTACCCTGCTACCACCATTTCCGCTTTCATGCATGGCGATGGCTAAGATAACCGATGCCGGAACACCATGTTCCTCCATCATTTCTTTTGCTATTGGACTGTACTTATCGACATATGCCGCATTACTTTGAGCCGAAACCTTTGTTAATCCAAAAGTTCCCAAAGCTAGTATCAGTACAAAGCTTTTTAATTGTTTTAAATTCATGAAGAATGTTTTAGTTCACAAATTACTTCTTGCGTAATACAAAAAGTCCGTCTCGAATTGGTAATATCACCTTTTCTACGCGCTTGTCCTGAGCTAAACGTGCATTCAAATCAATGATCTGCTTTGTTTGGTTGTCTGGTTTTGAATCCAATATCTTACCTTTCCATAAGACATTGTCAATCAAAATAAGTCCCCCAGACGGAACTTGATTTATTATCGTTTCGAAATAAAATAAATTTCTCTTCTTGTCTGCGTCGATAAATACTAGATCGAATGTTTCATTCAATGTAGGTAGTATCACCGCCGCATCGCCAATGTGATACCTGATTTTGTCAGCAAATGGCGATTCATCAAAATAACCTTGAACCCTTTCTTGCTGCTCTGCATTGATATCAATGGTATGTAATAGACCATCTTCCTTCAGCCCTTCAGCGAGACATAAAGTTGCGTATCCCGTAAAAGTCCCAATCTCTAAAATACGCTTGGGAGCAACCAATTTACTCAATAAAGAAAGAACTCTTCCCTGGTAATGTCCAGATAACATATGGGGCATTGTTTCCTTCAAATAAGTGTCCCGATTTACCATTTTCAGTAACGAATTTTCTTCGTCTGTAGTATGTTCCAAATAGGACTCTAAATCGCTGTCAACAATTTCCATAACCGCAAAGGTACCAAAAAACATATTTAGTATAAAAACTTTTTTTTATTAAAACCTGATTATCAATCAAATACAATAAACCTTTTGTAAAGGACGTTTTTTTAAAATTGCCTCAAATGCATAAAAACCCAACATCGTCAATTTTAAAATTTTATTTCAGATCACAATTTCCCCAAAGAAAAAGCCTTCTAAAATATGATATTTTAGAAGGCTTTTTTATTATTGCACCATACCGGTATTACGCAAGATCAGCTGTGATCAAGCGTAAGAATTCGGATCGCGTTACATCATTTTGAAAAGCTCCTGTAAATGCAGAAGTTGTTGTCACAGAATTTTGTTTCTGTACGCCACGCATTGCCATGCACATGTGTTTACATTCCATGACTACAGCTACGCCCAGCGCCCCCAAAGTTTCTTGGATACAGTCCCTGATTTCATTAGTGAGCCTCTCCTGAACCTGAAGACGACGTGCAAAAATATCAACGACACGCGGTATTTTACTCAATCCAACAATATGTCCGTTAGGAATATAAGCTATATGGGCTTTACCGAAAAAAGGCAACATGTGGTGTTCACAAAGAGAATAGACTTCAATATCTTTGACGACAACCATTTGACTATAGTCTTCTTCAAACATCGCTCCACGTAATACCTCTCCAGCATCAATATCATAGCCATGTGTCAAAAATTGCAACGCTTTCGCAACACGCTCTGGCGTCTTTACTAAACCTTCACGTTTGGGATCTTCCCCAAGACATGCCAATATATCGGTATAATGAGAAGCGATTCGTTCTACCTTTTCAGTATTGTATTTGTCGATCTTAATATATCCATCCAACTCTTCGTTGTCAAATGAGTGCTGACTCATAGTTTCTACTATTTAAATGTATTAAAGTTTAATCGCCAAAATATTCGACGTAATTATTTTCTGTTTCGTGCAAACGGACACTATGTAAAATTACTCCCTGTTCATCAAACAAGGGTTTTAGAATCTTAAATATCTCGATTGCGATATTTTCAGTTGAAGCCATCACACCCTGCATAAAATCAACATCTAAATTAAAATTACGGTGGTCTACCTTATCGATGATGCTACGATTGATAATTTCCTTCATCATCTTTAGGTCAATCAAAAAACCAGTTTCTGGATTAACATTTCCTTTAACTGTGACATAAAGATCATAATTATGTCCATGCCAATTCGGATTGGCACAAAGACCAAAAACCTGTTCATTCTGCTCCTCACTCCAGTCTTCACGATAGAGCTTGTGTGCAGCACAGAAACGTTCACGACGAGTTATAAATACCATAATAATACAAAGATAAGGCTTTAGGCGCAATTTTAACATTTCAATTTGAGGAATGCCGTCAGAATACCGTAATATAATGAAATGCTTATACCATTCTTCATTCAAAACCGATAAAAGTTCCGTAGTCTAAGTCTTAACTATTAGAGAACGCATGGCTAAATTTGAAACCGAACGTTGCTTACTCTTTATGAGAATACCAGTGTTTATATATTATTGGCTCTTTTACGTAATTTTTCTTATTATTTGATTGCGTTTTTAGTTAGGTTTAGTTTAGGGTTAAGTTAGGGTTAGCTTAGGGTTAGTTTAGGTTCAACCTATATTATCCCTATTTAAAAGCTAAACTAAATAGCTATTAAACCGCTATTAATGTATAATAAAGCAGTGGCTACTTCTAACTTATAAATGCCAAAAAGAATGCCGTTTCACCGCGCTTATCAGTAATGATATTGTTAGCAAAAGCCAAATCATCCTATGTATAAAATCAAAGTCAGATCTGTCAGTTGGACGAATACCAAGTACTATATTTTGTTTTAAAATACTTTTGCGCGCAAGATAATTTGTATTTTTCCCTCAAAAAAGAGTTCGTCATGCAAATATTAGTTATTGCGGCTACTTCATTTGAATTGCAGCCGTTCCTGGAAGTGGCATCAACATACGATCGATGCGATACCCTCATCACTGGTGTTGGCATGGTGGCCACAGCCTTTGCGCTAGGAAGAGCACTTCATGAAAAAAAATATGATCTTCTTATTAATATAGGAATAGGGGGATGTCTGGATCGGCATGTTGAAATAGGTTCAGTCATCCAAGTGGTTTCAGAGTCATTCGTTGAGCTTGGCGCGGAAGACGGTCATAACTTTATTCCAATAGACCAATTGGGCTACGGAAAGTCTAAATTTTCCTCCTGCTTATTAGCTGACAAAGAGCTTCGTCTCCCATTTCTAAAACAGGGGGAGGGCATTACCGTAAACAAAGTACATGGTCATACAGAAAGCATCGAAAAAATTCAAAAGCTCCATCCCAATAGTCTCGTAGAAAGTATGGAGGGAGCTGCTGTTTTCTATGCTGCGGACAAAATGACTGTTCCCGTTATAGAGATTCGCGGTATTTCGAATTACGTAGAAAAAAGGAACCGTGCCACGTGGAACATTCCGTTAGCTATCATGAATAGTAATAAGGCACTTATAAAAACATTGGAATATCTGAGCAACTTATATTTAAAAATTTAATATGAAAGTCATTTACATCTTAAAAAATGACATAAAACTATACAATTAGCGTGTTCAAATCTTCAAAATATCAATTTTAAATAGTAGATTTGTAATCAAAAAATTGACACTATTTTACAACTGATGAGAGAAATACAATTCAGAGAAGCACTTCGTGAAGCAATGAACGAAGAAATGCGTAAAGACGACAAAATATTTTTATTAGGAGAAGAAGTTGCTGAGTATAACGGAGCTTACAAAGTGAGTCAGGGTATGCTTGATGAATTCGGCGCAAAACGTATCATTGATACACCTATTGCTGAACTTGGTTTTGCGGGTATTGCTGTTGGAGCGGCAATGAATGGTTTAAAACCTATTGTGGAATTCATGACATTCAACTTTTCACTTGTTGCTATCGACCAAGTGATCAATGCAGCTGCAAAAATCCACTCAATGAGTGGTGGACAGTTCTCTATTCCAATGGTCTTTCGTGGTCCTACAGGAAATGCTGGCCAACTTGCAGCTCAACACTCTCAAAACTTCGAGAACTGGTTTGCAAATACACCAGGTTTAAAAGTCGTGGTACCTTCTAACCCATATGAAGCTAAAGGTCTATTAAAATCATCGATTATAGATCCAGATCCTGTCATCTTTATGGAGTCTGAAGTAATGTACGGCGATAAAGGACAAGTTCCTGAAGAAGAATATTACTTGGAAATCGGAAAAGCTAATATCATCCAAGAAGGTACAGATGTAACTGTTGTATCTTTTGGTAAAATGCTTCCTCGCGTTGTCATTCCTGCAGTTGAAGAATTGAAAAAAGAAGGTATCAGCGTTGAATTAATCGATTTGCGTTCCGTACGTCCAATTGATTACCCAACAATCATCGCATCTGTTAAGAAAACGAATCGCTTAGTGATTGTAGAAGAAGCATGGCCATTGGCATCTATTTCTACAGATTTAGCATTCAATGTTCAACGCAATGCATTTGACTACCTAGATGCGCCTGTAATACGCGTAAATTGTGCCGATGTACCACTTCCTTACGCACCAACATTAATCGAAGCGGCTCTGCCTAGCGTCGAAAAAGTTGTAAAAGCTGTTAAAGAAGTATCTTATATCAAAAAGTAATTTTTGTTAATTATAAAAAACCCAAATCCCTTTTACCACGTAGAAGGGATTTTTTTATATATTTAAATTGCCCAATTATTACTGATAAAAACATAAAAATTATAGATATGAAAAAATTAAGAATAACCTCATTGATCGCGGTATTTGCTTTCTTTGTTCTCGCGGCTTCCGCACAAAAGAAATATACACTGCGCGTAAATCCGGATGCAGGAAAAAAGATTTCACAAAACCTGAGTATGACCATGGACATCGATGCCGCTGGTCAAAAAATGACTACAGATCTCAACATGGGGTTTGATATAACCAATACAGCAACAAAAGATAATTCATTCGCATTTGATTTAAAATACACAGGAATCAATATGAAAATGAATATGGCAGGAATGGACATGGCATATGACTCAAAAAATCCAGAAGCTAATGATTTTTCTAAGCAGATGCATGCTACGTTAGGCAAGCTGCTAGAAAATAATATAACCTTCAATGTAAACCAACTTGGTAAGTCGTCGGATATCAAATTACCTGAAGGCATCAATATGCCGTTTGACAAAAGTATGTTCGAAAATATCAGCACTGTATTACCTGAGCAACCGGTTACCATCGGAGATTCATGGACATCAAAAACAGAATCTGATGATTCAGGAATAATGGTAGAAAGCAAAATGACATTAATCGAGGCAAATGAGCTTGGTTACAAAGTAAATGTGGAAGGAAAGATGTTTGGTCCTGATGCAAACCAGGTCGGCAATCTCCAAGGTTTTTATGTTTTGGATAAAAAAACCTGTCTTACCAAGGCAACCGAAATGATAAGTGATGTAGATATGCCGGAAGCCAAAATAAAGACCACATTAAAAAGTCAATAAACCATCGATTAGAACAAAAAAATAGGGACCTGTTGGTCCCTATTTCATATAGATAGTTTTAAAACTACGCGTTAATCTCTTCTTTGTATTGCTCAGCGGTTAACAAAGCGTCTACATCAGCAGCGTTGTTCAATTTAATACGAACAATCCAACCTTCTCCATACGGATCAGAATTGACCAACTCAGGAGATGCATCAATAGCCTCATTAACAGATAAAATTGTAGCTGATACAGGCAAAAACAAATCAGAAACAGTTTTTACCGCTTCAATTGTTCCGAAAACTTCATTTGCGGCAATTTCATCACCTACAGTGTTAATGTCAACAAAAACGATGTCTCCCAATTCACGTTGAGCGAAATCAGTAATCCCTACAACTGCTTCATCACCTTCAACACGAATCCATTCGTGATCTTTGGTGTATTTCAATTCTGCTGGAAAATTCATTGTATTTAATTTTTTGATTTTTAATGCCGTGAAGTTACAAAATATCTTCAATTGTCAAAAATGATATTCATCATAACATTTTTGTGCTTAATTTTAAGCTATGAATCTTCAAATCGAAAGACTTTACCAAATTTCACGAAAGAAAGCGCGACTCATTATTGGCCTGATGTCCGGCACTTCACTAGATGGGTTAGACATTGCACTATGCCGCATAGAGCATGCAGGAAAAATAACAAAAATACAGCTGGAGAAATTTTCTACCATGGAGTACGACGACGAATTTAGGACACGAGTTCGAGAAGTTTTTGCAAAACGCCATATCGATCAGCAGCTCTTTTCCGGACTCAATGCCTACATTGGAATAACCCATGCAAATTTAATCAATGCAGCCTTAAAACAATGGAATATTGCGAACAGTGAGATTGATTGTATAGCCAGTCATGGACAGACAGTTTACCATGCTCCCAAATCGTTGACAAAAGATCAAAATTGGCCAAATAGTACCTTACAGATCGGAGATGGGGATCATATTGCAGTGCATACAGGTATCATAACCCTATCAGACTTTAGACAGAAGCATATCGCTGCAGGGGGAGAGGGGGCACCTTTAGCAGCTTATGGCGACTACCTACTTTTTTCACATCCGACAGAAAATCGTTTCTTACTGAATATTGGAGGGATTTCTAATTTCACATTTATCCCAAGCCACCAAACCAAGTTGAAAGCATATGCTACTGACCTAGGCCCGGGAAATACCATGATGAATCAATACATGAAGACGCACTTTGATACAGAAATGGACAAGGATGCTCAGATGGCAAAAACTGGCTGTGTAAATGAAGATTTATTGAATCAGCTTTTGGCGGAAGAGTTTCTAACACTACCCTTTCCAAAAACTACTGGCCCAGAACTATTTAATCTGACCTATCTCCAACGAGCACAGCATAGCTCTAAGACAACGGATCTGCCTCACAAAGATGTCATGGCTACCCTTAATCGTTTCGCTGCTCAAGCGATGGTTAATGGAATTCGCAGCCAGACTGAAGGTCTAACCGATATAGCCGTTTATATCAGCGGCGGAGGGCTACATAATCCTTTGCTGTTTGATTATATCAAAACAAGTTTACCAGCGTGTAAGGTGCAAAGTTTTGCAACATTAGGTATAGATCCTGATGCAAAAGAAGCCGTTCTCTTTGCGCTATTGGCAAACGAAACCCTAGCGGGCAACAAATCCAATGTAGCGTATATCAAAGATTCTCCCGCTGTATGTATGGGTAAAATTAGCTTACCCGAATAGTTATTCTGTATCGATGGCTTCTTGTAAAAACTCCTTGAAAGGAAGCATACTTTTATAAGACGCCACGATATTATCCAGTGCATTTTTCGCAGATAGCTCTTTTACAGTTAACGATCTGTCCAACACAAAGCTCTTTAATTTGATCAGGTCAATAAAAGGATTATCTTCGTTATAACCCGCAGGAGCACGTTTTAACAGATCCTCTTTAAATAGCGCAATTTTATTTTCGGACAACACCTCTTTCAAAATATCATCTAGCTTACCACCATTATAATCGATTTCTTGCCTAATTGCTTCTAAATGTTGCTTTTCAGGTCGCCAGTAGCCACATGCTATAAATGAATTTTCTGCACCGATATGGATATAGTACTCTGGTCCTTGTAGCTTTCTCCCATCTACAGATATCCCTGCACCAAACCAGCTTTTGTAAGGTGTTTTATCCGTTGAAAAACGCGTATCGCGGTAAATCCGAAATAGACATTTGCTGGCCTGTATGGTGGTATTAATTTTAGGATCAAACTCACTTAAAGCCGCAATTAAATCCGTTAAAAAGCTTCTTACATCAACTAATGCGGCTTCATACTTTGCCCTGTTATCAGCAAACCATTCCCGAGAATTATTAGCTTTCAATTCCGTCAAAAAATCAAAAGTAGATTTTTGAATGTGACTCATATTACGATCAATTAATTAAAATTAAGAAAACATAGACCATTGGCGCAGCCAATAACAATCCGTCAAATCTATCCAAAAACCCTCCATGCCCAGGTAATATATTACCCGAGTCTTTGACCTGTAGGCTACGCTTTAACATAGACTCGACCAAATCCCCCAAAGTACCCACAACGCTAATAATTACCGCAACAGTTATCCATTGCCAAAGCGGTAAATAACTGAAATACTTTTCCAGATTCACCGCGGCAACAATAGCCAAAATCAATCCCCCGAAAAAACCTTCCCATGTCTTTTTAGGGGAAATTCTTTCAAATAATTTACGCTTTCCAAAGCTTCGTCCAGCCAAATATGCGCCAGTATCATTTGTCCACAATAAAATTAAAAAACCTAAGGGAAGCACATAATTAAAACTACCCTGCATAAACCCTAGTTTGGAAAATAGGAAAAAAGGCAGTGTAACATAAGCTATACCCAAAAAAGTATAGGCGATGTCGTTAAAAGGGAACTTTCGTTTCTGAAAAAGTGAAACAATATAAGTCACGCTTACAATAGGAATCATCAGCGCCAAAAACTTAACATTTAATAGGTCCAATGAAATCAATGAACCTAAAATAAATAGCAGCAAAGCCAATAGTATGCCTAACCATTTATTTGGAGCGCGTTCATCCGACGAAACGATCCCATAAAATTCATAAAGGCACCATGTACTGAGCAATGTAAAAAAGATGGAGTAAACGTATGCCCCAAAAAGAGTGGCTGCTATCATGACAGCTACAAAAATTACTCCTGTTATTGCTCTTGTTTTCATAAATTAATATCCCCTTCTGCTTCTTCAATTAGTCGTTCAGCCATTTCGATAGATCCTTCGTTGACATAAAGTTCAATTTTTCCAAATAGATAAGAAGAATCTTGCTTATTCAAAACAACAGCAGGAATTCCATGCTCTTCCAACATTTGTTTGACTATCTCTGCCTGAATAGCATTTGTATATGTTTTAATTTTTTTCCAATCGTTCTCCATCGTTTTCTTTTTGGGTGGTTCGATAAAATAAGAGTACAAAAATAAGAGTAAAAATGAAGGCTACAAGATATATCCACCAAGATTGTAACTCAAATGCATTGAGCTCATCATAGCTTTTTCCTTGCCTAGCATAATAGAATGAGATAACCGTAGCTCCCGCATTGTTAACAAAATGCCCGAAGATGGGCAATAGGATGTTTTTGCTCCATAGATAGAGATAACCAAAAAAAGCACCCAAGAGCAAGCGGGGTACAAAACCAAAAAACTGCAGATGTATTGCACTAAAAATAACCGCTACAATCCAGATAACAACCTGGGGATTATGCAACCATCTTCCCACTATATTTTGTAAAACACCTCGAAATAACAATTCCTCTCCGATGGCAGGTATCAGCGCCAACACAATGATATTGAACAGAAAACCAAGAATGCTCGATTCCATAATAATACCCCGAATAAGATCTCCCGAATCCTTTTCACTCTGTTCCATCCAAAGCTGTACCGATTTCATATTCTCTGGAAGTTTTAACGACTCATTCCAGTGACCGATCAAATTCATCACCGGCATAAAAGCAAGCATAGCCAGAAAGATATAGGCAAACTGTATTGCGTTAGGTTTATCATCAAGACGGAAATACTTAATTCCATAGCCCTCCCGAGTATCCATCAAATAAGCAGGGATCACAAATGATCCTAAACTACTCATTAACAATAAAAGGCGCATTTCATTGGCCGATCCATTCATGACCGCCGCTAATGAAAAAACCTGTCCCGTCATTTTATAATAAAAAAACAACGCGATAAAATAGACTACTTGTGATATGAAAGTAAAACCGATAACCATTAAAATCAACCGCAACAACGATTGAAAAGGGTGGGTAGTTTGCGCTGGAAACATATGTATTAAATATACGCTAAAGATAACAATAAAAGCAGGTAAAGCCAATAAATAGCCGAATGCTGATCCATTCAAAATCATCAAAAGTTGCTATTGTATATGATCTAATCGCATCAAAAAGGGCTTTGAAAATTTTCAAAGCCCTTTTTGATGCGTATCTCATTAATTTACCCGAACTGGGTCTGCTGGCTTCTGAAGATTTTTGTATGGATAAGTTTTCATTTCATCCAACAGTATTTTCACTGTTTTCTCCAGTTGAGGATCACGACCTTCCAAAAGATCTTTCGGCAATTGTTCGATAAAAACATCCGGAGCAACGCCTTCATTTTCGATGATCCAATTTCCTTTGAGGTCATACACACCGAAGTTTGGAGATGTTATCCGCCCTCCATCCAGCAATGGAGGATAACCACTGATACCCACTAAGATTCCCATTGTGGTGCGCCCCACCAATTTGCCCAAGCCTTTAAAACGGAACATATAAGGCATCATATCACCGCCAGAACCGGCATTTTCATTGATGATCATAGCCTTCGGTCCATAAATACCGTTACCGGGTGTCGTGAATCCTTTTCCATCACGAATGCCCCAGCCGGCAATTAACTCGCGGGACAAGAGGTCGATCACATAATCAGCAACCCATCCACCACCATTGTTCCTTTCGTCCATCAGAAGAGCCTTTTTATCCATCTGAGCGAAGTAATAACGATTGAAATAAGTATACCCCTCAGGACCGGTGTTCGGCATGTACACGTAAGCTATTTGGCCATTACTCAAATCATTCACCCTCTTACGGTTTCGCTCTACCCATTCCATGCTACGCAAGTTCATTTCATCACCAAAAGAAATCGGTTTAACGATGACTTCACGTGCGCCAACCAATGAAGGTTTTGAATTGATTTTGAGCATCACTTGCTTCCCGACAGTATTGTCAAATAGGCTATAGATATCTTTATCTTCAGTCAATTCTGTACCATTCACAGCAACAATATAATCTCCTTCCTTGATGTTCAATCCAGGTTCAGCCAATGGTGCTTTGAAAGACGGATTCCATTCTAGACGCGTAAATAATTTAGCGATCTGATAGTATCCATTCTTTAGCGTATAATCAGCTCCAAGCACACCTACAGAAACTGAAGGTGTAGAAGGCTGATCTCCGGGATAAATATAATTATGTCCTACGACCATTTCTCCCATCATTTCATTCAATAAATAACCGAGATCAGAACGATGGTTGACAAAAGGTAGGAATTTTTCATATTTAGCTTTCATTGCTTTCCAGTCGGCGCCATGCATATTTTCCACGTAAAAATAATCCTTTTGCATTGACCAAACTTCATTGAACACTTGCTTCCATTCCGCTGCAGGATCCACCAGTTGCTGGATTCCAGCTAATTTAATTTCTCCAGCAGTAGGTGAGGCAACTTTTTGTCCAGCATTTACGATATTAAATCCATTTCCCGTTTGGAACAACATTTTCTTACCATCAGCACTAATAACATAACTACGTGCATTTTCCACTAAGGTTTTGTTTTCAAGTTCCTTAAAATCATAGGCACCAATCGTTCCACCGCGTTGATAGGTCAATTGATTAGGTACTAAACCATTCAAGTTCCAATAAGGTCCTGCCGGTAGAGGAAGCGCAACAATTCTATTTTCTATACGATCGAAATCAACCTGAATAGATTTGTCGATTGGCTTGCTTGTCATTGCGGCTTCCTTTTTATCTTTTTTAGGAGATTTCTTATCGTTCTCTTTTAAGCGCTCCTTTTTATTAGTTTCTCCTTCTTCCTTTTTATCTGCGTTTTCTTCACGGATTTGCTCCTCATCACTATCATTTTTAAAGAAAGATGGCGTTTTGCTCGAAAGAATAAAAGCATAAACTGCATAGTCTACATTTCGCTGTACAGCGGACATATGTAAACCAGAATTCGTTAAACCTGTATTGGTACTTGCCGTAAAAAATAAATATTTACCGTCTTGAGAGAATGCCGTACTACGAGCAGAGCTCATACCATCGGTGATCTGCTGGGTTTTCTTTGTGTCCAAATTGTACATGAATACAGCAGGTACGCCATTTTCCAGCGTACGAATAAAGGATATCCATTTAGAATCTGGAGACCAGCTTGGCTGGAAATGATTGGATACCCGCCCTGTTTGGCCACTCAATTTATCATCAGCAACTTTGACAACTGCTTTAGAAGCGATATCAATATAATACAGATTGAGATGCGAATCATTGTAAAATAATTTCTTTGAATCGGGCGACCAAGTCGGCTCAAAATAGAAATTAGTTTCACCCAAATTAAAATATAATGGTTTATCTTTTCCGAACTGATCTGTCAGCACCAACTGATAAGATCCATTTTTGTCTGAAATATAAGATACCCATTTACCGTTTGGAGACCAATCTGGAAAACGCTCATGAGAACCCGGTGAATTTGATAAATTTCTAGCCTCGCCCTTTTCTTTAGGCACTGTAAATATTTCTCCTCTCGCCTCAAATAGTGCGCGCTGACCGGTTGGTGATAGTGTAGCATAGCGTATATCATCCTTGATATCTTTATAATACGGCCTTTTATACATCACATCCGTGTTTACACTAATATGCAGCGGAGTTACTTTATTATTGCTTAAACTCAACGTATTTAGTGCTCCAGCATATTCAAAAATCAAATCTGTGCCATTCCCATTCAGCGAACGCACATCATAGTCTTTGAAATCTGTTAATTTATCTACCTTCTTGGTCTTGGTATCATAACTGAAGATATTAACGATTTTATCGCGGTCAGATAGGAAATAAACCTTAGTACCCAACCATAATGGCTTAACGTCATTGCTTTTAACTTGTGGAATTGCTTCTATTTCTTTGGTTTTCGTATCGAAGATCCAAATAGTCGGCATACCGCCACCCCGATAACGTTTAAAGGCTACCCGGTCTCTTTCTGTAGGATCGGTATTCTTGATATAGGCCCAATAACGACCATCTGCAGAAGGGCTGCCTTGCGTGGCTTCAGGCATCATCAATGCCTTGTCCATTCCTGACATTTGTATATTGGAACTATATAATCGCGGACTTAAAGCATAGGTAAAATCTCGCGATGTTGTATAGTATACTTCATCATTGTTGAGCCATCCACGTAATACATCCGAAGAGGGATGATAAGTGATACGCTTGGGTTCACCTCCTGCTACAGGTATTACATAGACGTCGGTATTTCCGTCATAGTTGCCTGTAAATGCCACTTTCTTACCATCAGGAGAAAACATCGGATTCTGTTCTACACCAGGATTGGTTGTTAGTCGTCTCGGATTACTGCCATTTTTGTCAGCAATCCAAATATCTCCACCATACACAAAAGCGATATTATTAGCGCTTATACTTGGATTTCGAAGCAATAAGGTTTCTTGCGCTTTTGCTGACAGAAAAGTTGTTCCGACCAAAAATGCTGCAATTAGCTTGAAGTGAGTTCTATTCATAAACATGTTAAGGTTAAAATTTACCACATACAAAACTACGATTTTGCATAGTGGACCTAGTTAGTATATCAACAAAGTTGCATAAAAAAATGATTAAAAAAAAAGCCCTGCTATTTTTAGCAGGGCTTTTCTTTATCAACGATTAAAAACCGTACTCTTGTTCGATTTCCAATACAATACCTTCGTCAACCAAAACACGTCCACAGTGTTCGCAAATAATAATTTTTTTGCGCTGGCGGATTTCCGACTGCATCTGAGCAGGAATTTTATTGTGACATCCTGAACAGCTATCGCGGTCAATTGAAACCACAGCAAGTCCATTTTTGAATGAATTACGAAGACGGTAGTATACTTTGTTCAACCGATCTTCTATATTAGCCTCAGCTTCAGTAGCTTTCGCCAACAATCCATCTTCTTCCTTTTGAGTTTCAGAAGTAATGGTTTCCAATTCTTTCTTTTTTCCTTCAAGTTCGCCTTTGCTATACTCAAGATTCCCTACAGTAGTATCGTAGTTTTCTGTTTTATTGCGAATCTCGAATTCTGCTTCTTTAATTCTCTTTTCACAAACCTGAATCTCAAGACCTTGAATTTCAATTTCTTTTGAAATAGCGTCATACTCGCGATTATTCTTTACCTCATTTAGCTGCGACTCATATTTCTTGATAGCGGCTTGGGCATCCTTAATCATGTTCTTACGCTTAACGATCGAATCTTCTAAATCGTCTAAGTCTATTCTGATCTTCTCAATACGAGTTTCTAAACCCGCAATCTCATCTTCAAGATCTGCAACTTCCATAGGTAACTCACCACGAACTTGGCGAATTTTATCTATTTTAGTATGAATGGCTTGCAAAAGCCATAATGCTTTCAATTTTTGTTCTACGGTTTGTTCCATCAACTGTAGTATTTTATAGGGTTTGTATCTATTTCTGTTGTTAAGGTTGCAAAGTTAGGAAATTTTTTCGTAATAATGTCGTACAATAATTCTTGCGTAAATTGTTCGCTCTCAAAATGTCCTGTATCAGCAATGACGATTTCACCTTCAGCATCAAAGAATTCATGATATTTGTAATCGGCCGTCACAAAAAAATCAGCACCCGAACGTTTAGCAGCTCCGAGTAAAAATCCACCTGAGCCACCACAGACAGCTACTCGTCCAACCTTTTTACCCAAAAGTGCTGTATGACGAATAACATTAAGTCCAAGTTTTTCTTTAAGATAAGCTAAAAAATCCAGTTCATCCATTGGTTCTGCTAAATTTCCGATCATTCCAGCCCCAATCTCACTGACATTATTAGCAATATCAATCAGATCGTAAGCTACCTCCTCATAGGGATGGGCGTCATAAAGTGCCAAAAGCAGCTTACGTTCTATGCCTTTCTGATAAATCACTTCTATCCGGGTTTCTTCAACACGTTCTTGCATGCCAACCTCTCCAATTGCAGGGTCCGCACCAGCCAACGGCCTAAAACTACCATAACCAGCCGTATTAAAGCTACATTGATCGTAATACTTTCCGACTTTTCCGGCTCCCGCATCGAATAAGGCCTGCCGAACATCTTCAACGTGACTTCTCGGAACAAAAACAACCATTTTTCGTAAAATATTTGTTTTAGATTCCAAAATCGCCTGATTCTCCAAACCTAGCTTGGTCGCAATCTTTGTATTCACGCCACCCGTAACATTATCCAGGTTCGTATGAATCGCATACAATGCTATTTTATGTTCGATTGCCTTAATAACCGTACGCTCCACATAATTCTTTCCATTGAATTTCTTCAATCCTTTAAATACAATTGGATGATGTGAAATAATTAAATTACAGCCTTTATCAATAGCTTCCTGGACGACCGATTCTGTACAATCCAACGAAATGAGCACTTTTGTAACCTCCTTATTCGCATCTCCCACAATAAGTCCAGCATTATCATAAGATTCTTGTAAATCTAAAGGAGCAAGCCGCTCCAAATAGTCAATGACATCTTTAATTCTCATGGTTTACAATTACCTCCTTTTCTCTAAATTTATTATGTTCTTCTAAAATCCGCTTATTTGCATTAATTTCAAACCAGTAATTTGCTAAAGTCACAAAATGCATAACAATTAGCACGCCTGAAATAGATAATGGTAATGGAATATTTGTTGCTAAATAAATCCAGGCATATAAGGATCCTTTTCTAAAGGTAGGATTTTCCTCAACGGCGATTTTCCGATCATAGAATTCGTTAATCAAAGAATCCCGCAAACGTGCAGCAACCTGAAAATTCCAATAAATATTCACCAAAGGGATTGCGACCAACCACGATTGGTTAAGTGTCATTAATCGATTTTCTGGGGCAACCAATTTTAAAGTTTTCCGGATCGTATTTGCAAATAAAAGCCACACGATAATACGTATAGCGACGATAGCCAAGGCTGTATAAATTACCTCCGGCTTACTCAATTCTCTTACTAGTTCCTCTTGCGTCATTGAAATATCTATTGCTTATTTATTTTCCCTTTCTAACAAATCTACTAATTCTTTCAGCTTTTTTATTTGCGGATTGTGATCAGCAACAAATTCGATTGTTTTAAAACCAAGACTTTTAGCTTTTTTATAAAATGGATAAAAATCATCCTTCTCCCACGCGGTCCCATCTTCATACGTTAAGATGTAGGTTGTTGGAATCCCATTTCGTTTCGGATTTATCAAATGAATTCTATCTGTAAGTGTTTTTATAGGGTGGGGGACGTCTCTCGGAAACTTAGTATCATCTTTTACCCAAAAAGGAAGAATATAGCCATCCTTTTCAAATTTCAAGAGTCCATTATCCTTACCCGGCTTCTGCATCAAATTTATCACTGACTCCTGGTCTGAAGGAAGGATAGCATCCAAATAAACCATTTTTTTGATTCGATCCGGAAGGCTGTCTGCTACAGCCGTTATAACCATACCACCATAACTATGTCCAACCAAAATGATATCATGAAGATCCTCAAACAAAATTGTATTCACCACATCATTTACATGAGTTTGCAGTCCAATAGATGAATCTGCTAGATGATAACGCTCTCCTAAACCAGTTAGTGTGGGACGGTAAATTTTATTTCCTTTTTTCTCCAATTCGGTAGCCGTATTTTTAAACTGCCAGGCACCGCCCCATGCCCCATGAACTATTACATAGGTAGAAGACTGTGCATAAAGACATTTGCCTAAAATAGTTAATGAAAAACAGAACATTAAACCAAATAATCTACAGTATTTCATATCGTTATATTTTTGAGTAATTTATATCAATTTATTTTTGTTTTACAGCGAATTATTCTATTCATCTTATTCTCACATAAAATTGAAGGATAAAAGACAAAATGTAAGCACTCACTCAACTCGTAAAGACAACTTAAAATCTATTTCTAGCAATTTTACAGCTTTATTATATAGTACCAAATAAATAGGGTAGGGGAGAACCATCAAACATACAAAAGGAATATAGTCGGTCTTTTATGAAAATCATCCTTTCGTTTTCGCCATTCAGCAATTGTAAAGCTCTGTATGGATTCATCTGGGGCTGTCATATTGGATGCTATACAGAGTAAGGTCGACGGTTTACAGGTTTTCAACAATTCTGCTAAAAGCTGATTATTCCTAAACGGGGTTTCAATAAAAATCTGCGTTTGTTTTTCACGTCCTGACTGGAGCTCCAGACTTTTAATTTCTTTGGCTCGTTCTATTTTATCGATTGGCAGATATCCATGAAAAGCAAATTTCTGACCACTGAACCCCGATGCCATAAGAGCAAGCAGAATTGAGCTTGGACCAACAAGTGGAACAACTTTGATTCCCAGCTGATGAGCACGGGCAACAATTGAAGCGCCCGGGTCAGCCACACCGGGGCATCCTGCTTCCGACATCAAACCCACATTCTTACCCTGCGTTAGGCCATCAAAAAAATCATTCATATTTCCTTTATCGCGCGCATGTTTCCCATAGTCATGAATTTTGAGCGCGCTCTGCGGAATCTTTAAACCCGCAAGTTTTAGAAATTTACGTGCTGTCTTTTCGTTTTCCACAATATACTCGTCCAATGAATTTATCGTTTCCACCAAATAAGGAGTAAACGACTGGAAAGCTGCATCTTCACTCAAAGGAACAGGAATTAAATATAATATGCCATTTGCCATAATACAAACGTACTAATTAAGCTCGATTTGACTATACTAATTTTAAACTTAGCATTATTTAACCTTTTTAAATCATTAAAATTTCGAATTTTAAACTCATTATTAGTATTTTAGCATAAATATTTAGTGCAACAATAAACATCATTCAAATGATCACACAAATTACAGAAGGCGTAAAAATCTCGGTTGAAACCATCTATCAATCTGAGTATTCGAATCCGGACCGTGAACATTTTATGTTTGCTTATCATATTAGCATAGAAAATCTCAGCGATTACACTGTTCAATTGATAAGCCGCTATTGGAAAATTTTTGATGCAAAAGGAGACTATAGAGAAGTATCAGGTGATGGTGTAGTAGGAGAACAACCCGTTATTGAGCCTGGACAAACCCATCAATATACTTCAGGTTGCAATCTCAATAGCGAATTCGGATTTATGGAAGGATATTATAATATGATCCGAACACTAGACAACAGCAGCTTTCATGTTGAAATACCACGGTTCAATCTGATTGCAGATTACGCGTTGAATTAATTTTATCAAGGCAGTATCATTATTGCCAATTAATCATCCAACGAAGCTTTTTTCGCATCGAATAAGAAACTATTTCTTTATTTTTGCGAGCGTTCCAAATTAGCGGGTTATACCTATTCCTTTTGAATTCACGCTTCATGTGATGGAAAAGGTAAACCGAATACAGAACGCCACCCAATGCATTAAATTAGTCAGCAATCAAAAAGATTATTGATTTAATATATAAATAACTGATAATCAGAAATTTAATAAAAAAAAATGATTATCAACATAATACCTACTACCGGGGATAGAGATCTCCTGGAAGGTACCGTGTTGTGTAATTTAATGAATATAATTTAGGGTGATATAACGTGAGTATTTTAGCTACAGAACAAGTCAGCCATTCTTTCCACGATCGATGGCTTTTTAAAGATTTACATTTCGGACTCCAAAAAGGAGATCGAGTAGCCTTGGTCGGAATCAATGGAACAGGTAAGTCAACCTTACTTGCCATTTTAGCAGAACGAATTCTACCGACTTCTGGAAAGGTTGTAAAAGAAAAAGGCATAAAAATTGGCTTCTTAGAACAGGATCCTGATTTCACAGGATTAAAATCTATCAATGATTTTATTTATAGTGCAGACAATGACCAGCAACGTCTTATCCGCGAATACGAAGAACTTCTTTCGGAAAGTAATATCGATGAAAAGAAGCTAGAAGATCTGACAGAGAGAATAAGCTCTTTGAATGCGTGGGAATATGAACATAATATAAAGACGATTCTCAATCGGCTAAATATTATGGATTTTCATCAGGATATTAAAAGTCTTTCAGGAGGTCAACGAAAACGGCTGGCATTAGCCAAACTTTTAATCGATGAACCTGATATCTATATCCTCGATGAGCCTACCAACCACTTGGATATAGAAACCATTGAGTGGCTAGAAAAGCTGTTAACGACAGGAAGCAAAACCGTTCTTTTGGTCACTCACGATCGTTATTTTTTAGACAATATCTGTACGGAGATACGCGAACTGGATAGGGGTAATCTCTATAATTATAAAGGAAACTATTCCTATTTTCTAGAGAAAAAATCTGAAAGAGAAGCGATCGATGCAGTGATGGTAGAGAAGAGCAGAAATCTTCTTCGTCGCGAATTGGAATGGATGCGGCGTCAACCTCAAGCACGCGGTACAAAATCCAAATCGCGTATCGATGCATATTATGAATTGGAAGAAAAATCTAAAGCTATTAAAGGAAACGACTCGGTACAACTTAGTGTAAAAGTGAGTCGACAGGGATCGAAAATATTGGAACTAGATAAAGTTTCTAAACGTTATGGCACAAAAGAAATCATACAGGATTTTTCCTATACGTTCAAAAAACTAGATCGTATTGGTCTAGCTGGAAAAAATGGAACGGGAAAATCTACCTTTTTAAACTTGATCACTGGTGAAGAATATCCTGACGCTGGAGTTATCGCTGTTGGAGAAACAACAGTATACGGATATTATAAACAAGGCGGATTGGAAGCAAATGAAAATGACCGTGTATTGGATGTTGTGAAGAATGTAGCAGATTATATTGAGATGGCAAACGGAGAGGTAATTACAGCTTCCCAGTTATTAACTCACTTTCTATTTCCTCCTGAAAAACAGTTTGGTTTTGTAAACAAGTTGAGTGGAGGAGAAAGAAAACGGCTACAGCTCATGCGTGTGTTAATGCGGAATCCAAATTTTCTTATACTCGATGAGCCTTCAAATGACTTAGATATCGACACCTTAAATGTATTGGAAGATTTTCTCGATAACTACAAGGGTGTACTCATCCTGGTATCACATGATAGATATTTATTAGATAAACTAACGGATCAACTTTTTATTTTCGAAGGAAGGGGGAGAGTCCAAATCTACAATGGAAACTATGCTGACTTCAAACTCGAACAAGATGAGATCCAAAAGGCAGAGAAAGAAAGACAGAAAAAAAATATTCAAGAACAGGTAAAGCCAGTTGCAAAGGAAGAGAAGAAAAAGCTTTCTTACAAAGAGCAGCTGGAGTATAATAAACTCGAACAAGAGATAGAAAATCTCGAGCAAAATATAAAATTGAAAACGGAAGAGCTTAATCAATTAACAGATCATCTAAAGCTTTCGACACTTGCGGAGGAAATTGAATCGATACAAAAGAAGATAGATGAGAAATCAGAGAGGTGGTTATATCTTGCTGATTTTATGTAAAATTTCATAAAGCGTTTCACGTGGAACGAAGATAAAGCTTAAATTTGTAAACAAATAAAAACCACGTTTCACGTGGAACAAGAATAGAAATATGTTTAAAAAATATAATGTAATAGTAGTTGGTGCAGGTCATGCTGGCTGTGAAGCTGCAGCCGCTGCTGCGAACTTAGGTTCGTCAACATTACTCATCACAATGAATATGGGGGTAATAGCCCAAATGAGCTGTAATCCCGCTATAGGTGGAGTTGCGAAAGGTCAAATTGTACGGGAGATTGATGCGATGGGTGGATACACAGGTATCATTGCGGATAAATCAACAATCCAGTTCCGCATGCTTAATCTATCTAAAGGACCAGCTATGTGGAGCCCACGTACGCAAAATGACCGGATGCGATTCGCAGAAGAATGGAGGTTACAATTAGAGTCTCTACCTAATTTAGATATGTGGCAAGACACGGTCAAAGAGGTCATCGTAAAAAATGGTAGAGCCTGTGGCGTCATCACTTCAATGGGAATTGAAATAGAATCCGATGCTGTCGTATTAACCAACGGAACATTTTTAAATGGCGTTATCCATATCGGCGATAAGAAATTTGGAGGCGGTAGAACAGGAGAGAAGGCCGCCACAGGTTTGACCGAACAGCTTGTTTCACTCGGCTTCGAATCAGGTAGAATGAAGACCGGAACTCCACCAAGGATAGATGGAAGAAGCCTCAACTATGCGCTGATGGAAGAACAATGGGGTGACGAAAAAAGAGGTAGATTTTCTTATACAGATGTAGATATACCCACAGAACAACGTTGCTGTTGGATCACCTATACCAACGATAAAGTACATGAAATGCTACGGACTGGTTTCGAAAAATCACCCATGTTTACCGGACGTATTAAAGGTTTGGGGCCTCGCTATTGTCCTTCGATAGAAGACAAAATTAACCGTTTTGCAGAACGTGACCGCCACCAGATATTTGTAGAACCTGAAGGTTTCAAAACAGTAGAGATTTATGTAAATGGATTTTCCACATCACTACCAGAAGATGTTCAACTAAAAGCACTACAATTCATCCCGGGCTTTGAAAATGCTAAGATGTACCGCCCAGGTTACGCCATAGAATATGACTATTTTCCGCCAATGCAATTGGATCTTACACTCGAAACGCAATTGGTAAAACATCTATTCTTTGCCGGCCAAATCAATGGTACAACAGGATATGAAGAGGCGGCTGCTCAAGGTTTCCTAGCGGGTATTAATGCACATCAACGTATCAATGATGATAAAGAACTTATCTTAAAAAGATCCGAATCATATATAGGTGTATTGGTTGATGACCTCGTAACAAAGGGAACAGAAGAACCTTACCGGATGTTTACATCAAGAGCAGAACATCGATTGTTACTCCGCCAGGATAACGCGGATATTCGCCTTACTCCATTAGCTTATAAATTGGGACTGGTAGGTGAAAAAAGAGTAAAGAAAGTACAGGATAAAATAGATAACTCTACAAATATAATCGCCTACTTAAAACAAAATTCCACTAATCTTGAAAAGATGAATACCGTACTGGCTGATGTAGGTTCAAGTGCACTTGCTCAAAAAACCAGATTAAGTAATGTATTGGCAAGACCTCAGGTTAGTATTAAAGATATCATCAAAGGGGATGAAAGTTTTGCGCAATTTGTAGCACAATTCGATAACGATACCATAGAACAAGCAGAGATCAATCTTAAATATGAAAGCTATTTCGAAAAAGAAATAGAGATTGTAAATCGCATGAAAAAGATGGAAGATAGAGAAATAAATCCGGACTTCGATTATAGTTTGTTAAATTCACTGTCCATCGAAGCAAGGCAAAAATTATCGAAGGTTAAACCACGTACACTTGGTCAAGCTTCACGAATCTCGGGCGTTTCACCTTCGGATATCAGCGTATTGATGGTTCACATGAGTTAAATAACTGATTTACAGATTTTTAATCTAAATACATATATAAGCTTAAAATAAGCGATTTAAGACAATATTCTATTTTTTATGACAACTTCTTCAAAAGAAAATAAAAGTAGCTCAGAAAGGCTAAAAAATAGCTTTACGCCAAGATTACTTATTTTAAGCTTGTTTATCATGCTTATTGCCTTATCAATACAGTGTGCGAGTATACAGCAACCAACTGGAGGGCCAAAAGATTCTATTCCGCCTAAGATTCTATTGGAAAATCCGCCGAATTTCTCGAAGAATTTTACAGAAAAAAAAATAGTCATCACTTTTGATGAATACATTAAACTCGCCAATCAACAAAAAGAATTTAGTGTGACGCCCGATATGGGGAGCAATCCCGAATTTAAAGTCAAGAAAAAAAATCTTGAAATCACCCTTCCAGATTCTCTTGAAAAGAATACCACATATAGCATCTACTTTGGTAAAGGACTTGTCGATTATAATGCAGGAAATGCATTGGTCAATTATGCTTACGTGTTTGCTACCGGAGACAAAATCGACTCGCTCAGCATATCTGGTAATGTAAAAAGTGCAATAACTAAAGAGGTACAGAAAGAAGTTAAAGTCTTATTGATCCCCATTAGCCAAGATTCTATTTTTGGTAAAAAGAAGGCAAATATATTTACGACAACAGATACTGCAGGCAATTACAAACTAAATAATCTAAGGGAGGGAACATACCGCATTTACGCACTCCAGGAAAAAAATAATGACAGAATCTATAACGGTGCCGACGAAGAAATAGGTTTCTTAAAAGATTCTATCGTACTAGAGCGAGATCTGAGCAACATTAATCTTGAAATATTCAAGGCCACTCCAAAGAAGTTTAGAACGTTAGAAAAGAAATTTGAAAAAAATGGAAGTGTACTCCTTATTTTTAATAGAAGAGTAGAAAAACCCAACTTAAATATTCTTGATGATGAAGTAAATAATAAAGATAAAATCATACGCTTTGCAAAAACTTCTGATTCTGCGACCTTGTTTATTCCAAATTTAAAAATAGACTCTTTAAAGTTGGCCTTAACGGAAAATGAGAAGCCACTGGATACCATCCTGGTTAGAAAAGGAAACGTAAAAATAGAACAAACAATAGACCCTATTTTTACACCAAATAACGGGAGGGTCGATCGCATCACTCACCTTCAAGTGTCCGCTTTCACACCAATAAAAAATATAGACAAGACAAAATTAAAATTCAAGGAAGATTCTTTGGTGCGGACCAATTATCAGCTGGCTGTGGATACAGCGAATTCAAACATCTACCACATTCGATATAATTGGAGGAAGGATAAAAAGTACCAAATTGAATTTGCAGAAGGCGCTATTACGGGCTATTTTGGAGAACAAAACAAAGAAAAAAAACTGGATCTTACTTATGATGATAGTGAAAACTATGGGGATCTTACCTTTGATTTCACGGACCTCGATAGCAATACAACATACTTAGTCGAATTGATCAATGAGAAAAAAGACAAAGTCTATCGCTTAGACAAAATAAGCATAGATAAACCGGCAGTAGTGTATAAACAATATCCAGGCGGTAAATACAGTTTGCGTGTAATCCGAGACGATAATGATAACGGTATCTGGGATACCGGAGATGTAGAAAAAAAGACTTTTCCAGAACCCGTTGTATACTTAAACAAAGTATTCACGATACGAGCAAACTGGGAGCAAAAAGACAGTTTTTCATTAAGTGGCCTCAAGAAAGAATAATCGAGGCCACTAAAAAAGCCTTTTACACATTCCTAAGTCGTTTAAGCTAAAACCAAGAACTGTATAGAACATAATTATGCGGTAACTGTAGTAACAAATCTTTCTGTTCTTCAGTTAGCGCTTTTATTTTTTTTGCTGGCACACCGGCATATAGGAATCCGGACTCACAGCGCGTATTTTCTAAAACGACAGCCCCAGCAGCAATAATTACATTCGATTCGATCACAGCATTATCCATTACAATAGCGCCCATACCGATAAGTACGTGATCTTCAACAACGCAACCATGTACCATAGCTTGGTGTCCTATGTTTACATAACTGCCAATTGAAGTACCACATTTCTTATAAGTGCAATGTACAACAGCTCCATCTTGGATATTTGTATAGTTCCCTATTCGAATATAATTGACGTCGCCACGTATGACAGCATTAAACCAGACCGAACAATGATGTCCAATCTCAACATCACCTACAATCGTCGAATTGGGCGCTAAGAAGCACTCTTCAGCAATTAGCGGTGACTTATCCAAAACGGGTAAAATAAGTGCCATATCTCTTAGAAAATTGTATCCTGTAATATTTCGGAATGCTCGGGATGGTCAGTTGTATAATGCAATCCTCGACTTTCCTTTCGCAACATCGCCGATTTCGTAACAATGTAAGCTACTTGAATCACATTTCGTAATTCACAAAGTTTGACAGAAAGCCTGGTATTTCTATAAAACTCCTCTGTCTCCTCATATAATAGATGGAGCCGCTTAAGCGCTCTTTCAAGCCTAAAATCAGAACGGACGATACCAACATAATCGCTCATGATCTTTTGGCATTCGCGCAAATTGTGAGTCACCAAAATATCTTCATTAGAACGCGAGGTCTCAGAATCATCCCATTCAGGAACATCACTTATATGACTGATTGTTTCAACCAATTGCGTCGCATCTAAGAATATACGATGGGCATATACAAGTGCTTCAAGCAGCGAGTTGGAAGCCAGTCTATTTGCGCCATGCAAGCCTGTAGAAGAACACTCTCCGCAGGCATAAAGATTGAGAATACTGCTACGCCCAAAATCATCCACATAAATTCCACCGCAAAGATAATGCGCTGCAGGTGTCACCGGTATAAAGTCTTTGGACATGTCAAGTCCAATAGAAAGACATTTCTCATATATATTCGGAAAGTGTTTGATAATATCGTCCTTATCCCTATGCGTGATATCGAGATATACATAATCAATACCAGATTTCTTCATCTCCGCATCAATAGCTCTAGCCACGATATCTCTCGGAGCCAACGAAGCTCGCTCATCATAGTCCTCCATAAAAGACTCTCCATTGACTCTTCTTAAAATACCTCCAAATCCTCTCACTGCTTCGGATACGAGAAACGCAGGTGAGTCCTTAGGGTTATATAGTGACGTGGGATGAAATTGCATAAACTCCATATTACGCACCTTCCCTTTGGCTCTATACACCATCGCAATACCATCGCCAGTGGCAATGGTCGGATTAGTTGTGCTTGAATATACATGCCCAGCTCCACCGGAAGCCATTACCGTAACCTTACTCAAAATTTTATCTACGTGATGAGAAAATGTGTTGAAAGCATAGATACCATAACACGTGATATCCGTTTTATTCTTATCTACATATTCACCCAAATGGTGTTGTGTGATTAAATCAATGGCAAAGTAATGTGTTACAATTTCAATATTTGGATCGACATGTGCCTGCTCTAATAGTGCCCGTTCTATTTCGTAACCGGTGATATCCTTGTAATGTAATATGCGATGCGCCGAATGCCCCCCCTCCTTTGCTAAGTCATAAAGTCCAGATTCTTCCTTATCAAAGGATGTTCCGTAGGAAATCAGCTCTGCAATACGATCAGGAGCCTCGCGAACGACGTTTTCCACAATTTCAACATCACATAATCCGTCCCCAGCTATCTGAGTATCAACAATATGCTTTTCAAAGCTATCGGACTTATCCACAACAGCAGCTACCCCCCCTTGCGCATATTTTGTATTTGACTCATCCTCATTAGACTTCGTGACTATCAACACTTTACCGAATTTAGAAGCTTTTAATGCGAAGCTTAATCCAGCTATACCTGATCCAATGACCAAAAAATCGACCTTTCTATCTGCCATATATTTTAAATTCACAAACTATCCCCAAAAGTGACGATTCAAATTAACGAAAAATGTGGAAAACGTGTAAATAAAAGGTTAAATAAAAATGAAAAGTATTTAACAATTTCCAAGTCCCCTACTTTCCAGCTAAATTTTTGAAACTTTTCCGCATAAAACTCTTGAGATTTCCACAATTTTTAAACACAAACTATTCAACAAAAAAATATGGAAAATAAAAAATGAATAAAATTAGCATTTTAAAAATCAGCTATTTAATCTAAAAATACTGTTGAAAAATTGTTGAAAACTCTATAAAAACCTAAAATCAAAATGAAAGCAAAGCTATTTATACCACTTTTCCACACCATAATAAACAATAAGAGATCTTCTATTTAAAATAATTAGTATTTATTGAAAAAAAAGATTGTGGAATACGTTCGAAAATCTTTGTTTAGTTTTGTAAAGTTCAATCAGACGCTTCTACGTTTCGATATTTGGAACTTGTAAAAGATCCCATCGAAATATTCGAATCTGATTGAGTTTGTTTAGTTTTTATTCATTCTATTCGCTTTCTAAAGTGGTTTAGAAAGCAATATTTATTTAATTTTTTTTTGATATGGATTTAATGTGATTTTAAGAGGCTTAATTTCAAAATCTGTTGCACTTTTTGCAATCGAAAGCTTATATAGTTCGATATTTTAAGTTTTTAATTTTTATTATGGATTTTATGGAATTCTAAGCTGCTCAAATTGTTAAAAAATGCTATTTGTAAATTTAGCTTAGATGCTGTGAGGTTTCAATATTCGCTATTTTAAAGAAAATAGTGCATTTTATTGGATTGTAAAGTGCCTGGACCTGTTCCAAATAGTTTATCTGTTGACTTTTTGCTTTAGAAAACTAATTTTAGTGTGCTTTAGATTTGTCTATTTGTGTTTTTATAAAAATGGAAATTTAATAACTCATTCTGAGCTATTGGATTTTTTGGCATTGATTATTCAAGCAATCAAATCATTGAAATTCTTCCAGATTGATAGATTTGAGGTGTATTGATATAAATTTTTCAGCTTTAAGCACTTTTTAGTTAAGATATTTAACTGTTTTCTACGATGTAGATTTTATATTCAAATCTATAGGCGTCAAATTTTAATATAAACGCTTTTACAATTGAGTATTCAATTATAATCAGATTCAAATACTTTCTGTAAGATTGTAGACGACTTTATTTGAAAATTTGATTTTAAACGCTGAAGTAGATAATTAAAGGGATTGAGATTTTTTAGATAAAATAATTTGTTCGAATAATGTATTGTAGTACAAACAATCTTGTTATATTTGTTGCCCGACGTCAATTTGTATTTGGAATTAGTGGATGTTGGCTTGTGAGATTTGAGTATTCTGAATGATGATTTAGAAGTTTTATTATAAAGAATTCTAAAGGGGTTTATTTTTTAAATAAACGCTTTACAGATCGAATAGATTAATGTTAAATGATAATTTTATCCCCTATTCAATCCTAAGCGATTAAGTGTATTTTAGAATTTAAAAAAGTGTTTTCGAATTGCTATTTATTTTAAATCTAAAATTTATGTATTTAACTGTATATTATTTTTTTAGGTTATTATTTTAAAGCTGGTTTATTTATAGATTTTGGTAAGTAATTGGTGCACTATAATATTTAATTCCTTTTAATAGCGATTTTATATTTATGTCTAACAGTTTTAGAAATAACAGGCTGCGCCTTTTAGTATGATTTTGTAATTCGAGTGCCAAAATAAGCCATTGATCTACAGATTTTGGATTGATTTAGCTCATTTTTATATTAAACCTCTTTACAATTGAGTAAATACCCATTTATTGGATTATATCGTTAATATTCGATTCTCAGAGGGTTTGTTTAGAAAACACACAAGATCGATTTTGGGTAGAATTCGATAGTAGACTATTATTTTTGATAAATAGGCTTTGAGATTAGTTTATAATTGAATTCGTTTTATATATATAGAAATATTCAATTCTTATCGAGTTTATTATAAATATACATTTCCTAGATCCAGTTCCTAACTGGTTGCAATTGATTTGTCCTTATAAGATTATACTATTTACCACACCTCGAGTTTTTTTTCAAAATATGCTCTTCTAGCGACCTTACTTTATTGCGTAAATTTTGATTGTATAGTATGCAGCTAGTTGAATGTGTATTTGCAGTTCAACAGTTGTTAGCGCTGTGTTTAATATTATCTGGAATTAGTTCGAATTACAAAGCACTAATAAATCTGCAGCGCTTAATAGGCAGCTTGCGGTAAATGGAAGTTAGAATGAAAAATAGAGCTACAGACGATTGTCAAGCGCTTTATTCTCCATTTTGCTACACATATTCAGTATTCTTTCTTTTCACCGTTTCAAATTCATAGCGTATTGGCTGATTTAACCCCCTGAGAATTCAATAAAAATTTATTGATCAAGTCCTAGACCATAAATCAGTTTTATAATGACTTTAAATCCGCAAGTGTATTAAATGTTAATAAATAAAGCTTCGTTTTGTGGCATATTTTTCATTGTTTTGTAATGTGGCGAAGAACGTTCCTTAGGCTCCGAAAGAGGAATATTAGCGAAACTGATTTTCTAACATAGAAATAGTTTACAATAAACCCGCTGAGCTTTTGATAAAGGATATATGTCTTAATTACATGCTTTATATTCGATTCTAGAAGGGTTTAGTTTGAAATGATCTTTTTTTATTGTTTTTTAGAGATAATAATTTAACTATTAATTTTAAATATAAAAGCTTTATAGTTGAAGAAACATTCGGTTTTCTTTCTTGTTTGCTAATCCAGATCATAACTGGGAGCGATTATCGGATCAGATTTCGGAATTGGTACCATCCAGTAACCCGGATAATTAATACAAATCAGTTGTAGCCGAAAGAATAATTGATATTTTCATTATCAACCATTAATATCCGAATGCTAGATACTATTTCCTGTTGATGTGAAGGGTAAATTGCGATCATTAGATTAATTTGCTTTTAATTGACTTTTATATATGCAACAATGCTTATTTTTGTCATTCACAAAAGTTGAAACTACCCGCATGGAAATTGTAAATTATGAGCTTCAGGCCAAAGGTTATATCGATGCTCCGATCGATCCTTCATTGGATTTGGTTGAAGAAATCCAACGATTGAAGAAAGAAAAAAATGCTGTAATATTGGCTCATTATTATCAAGAGTCTGAAATTCAGGATATAGCCGATTATATTGGAGATAGCCTAGGACTATCACAAGAGGCAGCCAAGACGGATGCGGATTTAATTGTTTTTGCTGGCGTGCATTTCATGGCGGAAACAGCCAAGATACTTTCGCCTACAAAAAAGGTTATTTTACCTGATGCCAAAGCTGGTTGTTCGTTGTCGGATTCCTGTCCACCACATCTTTTTGCGAAGTTTAAAGAACAATATCCAGATCATCTGGTCATCACTTATGTGAACTGTACCGCTGAATTGAAAGCGCTTTCAGATATTGTATGTACATCAAGTAATGCTGTTCAAATAGTGGAGAGCTTGCCTGAGGACCAAAAAATCATCTTTGGTCCCGATCGTAATCTAGGGACATACGTTAAAAAGAAAACTGGCCGGGATCTAGTCCTTTGGAACGGCGCTTGTATGGTGCATGAGATTTTTTCCCAGGAAAAAATTGAACGTTTGAGAGCCGAATATCCGGATGCGAAATTTATTGCCCATCCAGAGTGTGAAGATCATATTCTAGCGAACGCAGATTATGTCGGATCTACAGCTGGAATGCTGAAATTTACTCAAAATGATGCAGCTCATTCCTATATCGTTGCTACAGAATCAGGCATTCTCCATCAGATGCAGAAAGCGAGTCCTCATAAGACTTTTATACCAGCGCCACCCAACAATGCTTGTGCATGTAATGATTGTCCACACATGAAGCTGAATACGCTTGAGAAGCTCTACAATTGCCTTAAGTTTGAATCGCCTGAAATTCTTCTTCCTGAAGATGTTATTTTTCGCGCCCAGCGTCCGATTGAACGCATGCTGGAAATATCGGCGAGCTTGGGACTATAGCGATTAGCATAATTTGGGTATTAGCGATAGAAGAAAAGACTGGTTTTCGATAGCGAGCATGAGCTTTTCTTTTTTTCATAGCAGAAACGAGAATTACGACTCGACAAGTGCGGAAAACTGTTGGATTTTATTGCGAAAACTGTTTTGTAATGTCAGTACGATCAATCTTTGAGATGATTGTTTGGCATTATCGATAATAAACTTTTAAACTTTTTAACATGTTTGATTTTGACAATACCGAGCGAACCAATTTAGAAGAAATGGGTGAGTTCGGACTGATTGATTATATAAGCAAAGCTGTGGAATTAACAGAGAAGTCTACCATTAAAGGTATAGGTGATGACGCCGCCGTTTTGGATTTTGAGGGTAAGAAAACTTTGATTTCTACTGACTTACTTTTGGAGGGAATTCATTTTGATCTTCGTTATGTTCCTTTAAAGCATCTAGGTTACAAAGCTGTTCAGGTCAATTTGAGCGATATCTACGCAATGAATGGAATAGCGTCTCAGATTACCTTTTCAATAGGCTTGTCCTCAAAATTTCCATTGGAAGCCGTCGAGGAGATTTATCAGGGAGCTTTAATTGCGTGCAAGAAATATAACGTTGATTTAATAGGAGGAGACACGTCTGCTTCAGCACAAGGATTAGTAATTTCTGTCACGAGTATAGGTTACGCTGATGCAGATCAAATCGTTTATCGTAGTGGCGCTCAGGAAGGCGATTTATTATGTGTCTCTGGCGACCTGGGGGCAGCTTACATGGGCTTACAGCTGCTTGAGCGTGAGAAGGATATTTATCTAGAAAATCCAAATGTACAACCTGATCTGGAAGGAAAAGATTACATCGTTGAGCGGCAATTAAAACCTGAAGCCCGTAAAGATATTATAGCTTTATTTGCTGATCTGGGAATTAAGCCTACAGCGATGATGGATGTTTCAGATGGGCTTGCTTCAGAGATTCTTCACATCTGCCGACAATCGGACAAAGGCTGTCGTCTATATGAAGAAAAAATTCCGCTTGATCAGATGACTTACGATACTGGACGGGAATTTGGAATTGATCCGACTGTAGCGGCGTTGAATGGCGGTGAAGACTACGAATTATTGTTTACAATCGCGCAAGCCGATCACGATAAAATTAAGAATCTGCCAGACATCAGTATTATTGGTTATATGACTCCCAGATCCGAAGGTTGCGAGATGATTTCTAAATCTGGAAATCTTTATCCGATTACAGCGCAAGGATGGAATGCTTTTAAGAAGAAAGATTAAAAAAAAAAAGACCTGTCTTAGACGGGTCTTTTTTATGCTTCTTCAGTTTCTAAGATAAATTCTTCCTCTTCATTTGGATCTCTTCCACCAACGTTGAAATTGTTGTAGCCCAAGCCTACTTCAATCTGTAACAATCGCTGCTGAAGCATTTCAAGAATGGCCAAAAAGTTATAGACGAACTGAATTTTATTTTCTGAGTTTTTAAGAATTTCCTGAAAATCCAATTTTTTGTTAATCTCAATAAGTTCGGCTATTGCTTTCTTTTGTTGTTCAATTGTGTAAGGGTATTTGACAACCGTATGGGTTACTTCTGGCGGACGATTACGGAATTGATACATCATTTGCTCGTAGATCATCATTAGGCCATAAAGGTCGAAGTTATCCAAATTTTCGCCGCTAGAATCTAGCTTAAGTCTTTGCTGGATATCGAAACGTATATTGCCTCGGCTATAGCATTTTAGACGATTCTCTTCCAATATTCTAAGATCTTCGCAGGTTTCTTTAAATTGTTTATAGAGAATAAGTTTTTGAACAAGATCTTCCCTAAGATCAATTTCATTCTCATTATCGTCCAAATCTGGACGAGGCAATAGCATTTTAGCTTTAATACGCATCAGCGTTGAGGCAACGAAGATAAATTCACTTGCCATTTCCATATTGAGCGCTTGCATTTGGCTCACATAAGACAAAAAATCATCTGTAATCTTTGAAATTGGTATATCGTGGATGTTTAGTTCATCCCGTTCGATAAAAAATAATAGTAAATCAAAAGGTCCCTCAAATTGAGGAAGCTTGATTTCGTAGCCTTCTTCTACTTGCATATCTTATACAAATTTACATATAAAATCTTTTGCAGTAACGCTTATGCAAACTATTCGTTATTTTATTTGTTGTACCTCAATATGTAAATGCGATTTATTTTAAAGATTAAATAAATTTGTCGTTACTTTGTGAGTATACATCATGTAAATAGCATACTATGCAGTTTGAGACTGGAGAACTATTAAGTAAAATAAACGATCCCTCTGATCTTAAAAAGCTAAAGGAAGACCAATTAGAACAATTAAGTCAGGAATTACGTCAATTTATTATTGATCAAGTTTCGGTTAATGGTGGTCACTTTGCAGCAAGTTTAGGAGTTGTCGAATTAACGGTAGCATTACATTACGTAATGAATACCCCCTATGATCAATTAATTTGGGATGTCGGTCATCAGGCTTATGGGCATAAAATTCTAACGGGTCGTCGCGATATATTTCATACCAATCGAATTGAGAACGGAATCTCGGGTTTTCCCAACCGTTTTGAATCCCAGTACGATGCATTCGGAGTTGGTCACTCATCGACTTCTATTTCCGCTGCGTTGGGTATGGCAGTTGCATCTCAGATAAAAGGTGAAAAAGACCGCCAGCATATCGCCGTGATCGGTGATGGCGCGTTAACAGGAGGAATGGCATTTGAAGCATTGAATCATGCAGGAATTTCTAAATCCAATCTTTTAGTAATTTTGAATGATAATTGCATGTCGATAGATCCCAATGTTGGTGCCTTAAAGGAGTATTTGACAAGTATTACCACCTCAAAACGATACAATAGATTTAGAGACGATATAGCAGCAGTATTAACTAAGATTTCCGAAGTTGGTCCTAATGCTTTGGGGATTGCCAAGAAATTGGAAAAAAGTATAAAAGGAACTTTACTGAAGAATGCTAATCTCTTTGAATCTCTAAATTTTAGATATTTTGGCCCAGTTGATGGGCACGATGTTAAGAAATTAGCAAAAACGCTTGAAGACCTTAAGCATATACCAGGCCCCAAATTATTACATGCTGTTACTGTTAAAGGAAAGGGCTTTGCGCTGGCTGAAAAAGATCAGACAAAGTGGCATGCTCCTGGTTTATTTGATAAAATTACAGGTGAGATCAAAAAATCGCTCAGTGATAAACCTGTAGCTCCCAAGTTTCAGGATGTCTTTGGACATACCTTGGTGGAGCTCGCAGAACAAAATGATAAGATCGTGGGGATAACGCCGGCAATGCCATCAGGATCTTCTATGAATATCATGATGAAAGCCATGCCCGAACGTGCTTTTGATGTGGGTATTGCTGAACAGCACGCTGTCACATTCAGTGCGGGACTCGCAACTCAGGGACTATTGCCATTCTGTAATATCTATTCGTCGTTTATGCAACGAGCATATGATCAGGTGATCCATGATGTTGCATTGCAGAATCTGAACGTCGTTTTCTGTTTGGACCGTGCGGGCGTTGTAGGCGCAGATGGTGCCACACACCATGGGGCTTATGACATCGCATTTATGCGCTGTGTGCCTAATATGACTGTCTCTGCTCCGATGAACGAGGAAGAATTACGTAATTTGATGTACACAGCTCAATTGCCGGACAAAGGACCCTTTGTCATCAGATATCCTAGAGGAAATGGTGTTATGCCAGATTGGCGCCGCCCATTTATGGAAATCGAAATTGGAAAAGGACGTCTTATAACGGAGGGAGAAGAACTTGCTATCTTAAGTTTTGGAGCTATAGGAAACGAAGCTGTTAAAGCTGTACAGCATTTGAATGAATTAGGTATACATCCAGCACATTATGATCTTCGGTTTGCCAAACCATTAGATGAATCCTTACTCCATCAAGTCTTTAAGAAGTTTAATAAGATTATTACAGTGGAAGACGGAAGTTTACAGGGGGGCATAGGCTCGGCTATATTAGAATTTATGGCTGATCATGGTTATCACAGCCAAGTAGTTCGTTTAGGTATTCCAGATAAGATCATTGAACATGCTGAACAAAATGCTCAGTGGAAGAACGCACGCTATGATGCAACTGCAATCATCGTAGAAGCTAAGAAACTTTGCGACGGAAAATTGACCAGTTCAATGGTCGGATAAAACCTATGCACTTGAAAAATAAAAAGGAGATCCAGATGGATCTCCTTTTTTTATTTTTCAAGTTTTAAGTTCATCAGGAACATCACATGTTACAATGTGTTTTTTCATTCAGGTAATTTATACGGATTTTTATTTTACAAGTATGTATTAATTTGGTGAAATGTACATTAGCAATGATGTTAAGTTGGCTTTAAATTCTTATGAATTTATTATTAAAAATATATGAACCAAAGATTGTAAATAGCTATTATTTTGGTTAATTTAGATCAGCACCTTAGGAAGCGAGAAGTAGTAAGTTTACACGTCTTTTGGTTCTTTTTTTTAAATAAATTTGGAATGTTAATAATTATTTTTAGAGATCAATTTTAGCGCTAGTTTTCCACAATTTTACACTGTAAATTGCTGACATATAATAGTTTATTAATTATTTTATATTTTAGTTTTTTAGCTGATATTTTTTTGTCATCTTCGTTCTCAGAGAAAGTTATCAACATATTTTTTGTCGCGTATTGTAAATCAACTTATTAACAATTTTAGAATGGAAAAAACGTATTCAAGTGTCTGGAATAATTGTCTTTCGATTATCAAAGATAATATACCAGCACAAAGTTTCAAGACCTGGTTTGAACCTGTGAAAGCAGTCCGTTTGGAGGGTGACGTTTTGACTATTCAAGTGCCTAGCTTATTTTTTTATGAGTGGCTAGAAGAACACTATGTGGGAATTCTTCGCAAGACCGTAAAGAAATTTTTAGGAGAACAAGGTAGATTGGAATACAATATTGTAGTAGAGAAGTCTTCAGCTTCTCATCCTTATACGACTAATCTTCCATCGAATGGCAATGGAGCGGAGGGGAAAAGGCAATCGATCCCTGTACCGGTATCTTTAAATAGAGATATCAAAAATCCATTTGTTATTCCTGGATTGAAAAAATTGCAGGTTGATCCGCAATTGAATCAAAACTATACATTCGAAAATTTTATCGAAGGTGAATGTAACCGTCTTGCTCGATCAGCAGGATATGCTGTCGCTAATAAGCCTGGCGGCACTTCATTCAATCCGTTGATGATTTATGGAGATGTTGGTTTGGGAAAGACACACCTTGCCCAAGCAATCGGAAATGAGATCAAAAGAAATCTTCCCGATAAACTGGTCATTTATGTGTCGTGTGAGAAATTCTGTCAACAGTTTGTGGATTCATTGAAAAATAATACGATCAATGATTTCGTTAACTTTTATCAGGCAATGGATGTCATTATTATGGATGACGTACACAACTTTGCTGGTAAAGAAAAAACACAGGATATCTTTTTCCATATTTTTAATCATTTGCATCAATCTGGTAAGCAGATTATTTTGACTTCAGACAAAGCACCTAAAGATTTAGCTGGTTTGGAGGAGCGTCTGCTTAGTCGTTTTAAATGGGGATTGTCTGCAGATATTCAGATTCCGGATCTTGAGACAAGGATGGCAATTTTGAAGAAGAAGATGTATTCCGATGGTATTGACTTACCAGAAAATGTCGTTGAATACGTCGCAACACAGATCGATAACAGTGTTCGTGAATTAGAGGGGGCAATGGTTTCACTTTTGGCTCAGTCTACATTGAACAAGAAAGAGATCGATTTGGGGTTAGCAAAATCGATGTTGAAGAATTTTGTAAAGAATACACACAAAGAAATTTCAATGGATTTTATTCAAAAATTAGTTTGTGAGTATTTCGAAGTTCCTGTGGATATGGTAAAGTCGAAAGTTAGAAAGCGAGAAATCGTGCAGGCCAGGCAAATTTCGATGTATTTAGCAAAGGCACATACCAAATCTTCACTCAAATCGATCGGAGCATTCTTCGGAGGAAGAGATCACTCAACTGTTATTTATGCCTGTCAAACCGTAGAGGATTTAATTGAAACTGACAAGAAATTTAAAACTTACGTGAGTGACATTATGAAAAAGTTAAAATCTTAATGTCGATTACTTTAAGTAGAAAGCAGAAAGGGCTATCCATTTAGGATAGCCCTTTCTGCTTTTTTACCTAAAAGCTCTCTATTACATTAAAAACGCTAGCGTTTAGACATTCTCTCTTTCATTTTTTCTTGTTGTTCATCAAATAACTTAACTTGTTCAGGAGTTAGCCACGATTTGATTTTGGCAGATTGCATCTCTTGAAGTTGCTTAAATTTCTCCATGTTCGCTTTTCGATCCCCACCATCATTTCTTAGTGCAGCCCGTTGTTGAGCCTGACTTAGCGTAAGATTATAGATTGAATCTTTTTGTGTTTGATTGAGGCTTAATAATTTGTCTAAATGCTCTACACGCATTTTAGCTTGTTCTTCCGGACTACGTTGCTGACGCTGTTGAGCGGAAACAACACCTGTAGCGCTTAAAAATAAACACGCTACTGCCATTAAAATTTTCTTTTTCATCGTTTGTATAGTTTATATCATGAGTGCTTGTTGTGGCACAATCATTTGTTCATTAAAGACCGAGAAGAACTTTTGAGCTTCTCCGCTTTCATATAGAATATAAATTTGATGAAAAGGTTTAGTATAGCATCTGCTCTTAACAAAATTTAAGGTTGATTAACACTTTGATTCACTGTATCATGCATTCTTTTACAGAATAAGTCCTGCTGGAGCGCATCGTGAAATCGAAGTCCGATCGGTAAGTATACCAAATTGATAGCAGCAAAGTATTTTCTAAAAGGTTTTAAACGTTGAAAGTCTTTTTCAGTTGTCAATACTATTTTGTTGCTACTCGTCGAACTGTGGTAAGATTTTACAATATGATTAATATCAGATTCATTAAAAGAATGGTGATCTCCAAAGGAGATATGTGTAATTGAATTCGTTTTGTCTTGGAGATAATCTACCATCGGTTCAGGTTTCGCAATACCAGTGACCAAAATAATGTCTTTGCCTTTGATATCAACTACACTTCCCTTACTATCAATGGGTTCGAGATAGTCAATATAACTAAATACGATTAATGCTTCTTTGTTATAATACCTGATTTTGTTTTCTATTTGTCTTTTGTCTTCGGTTGGAAGTTCAATTGGACATTTCGTAATGGCTATGATCTGAGCACGCTTAGCCTCAATAAGGAGATCTCTAAAATTTCCTGTAGGAAATACGAGCATGGGATGTGAAAACGATAGAAAATCAAATAATAATATATTGAAAAGCGGTGATAATTTTCGATGTTGATAAGCATCGTCCAAAATAATGAGTTGATGAGCGGACTCAAGTTTTTCAATTCCAGTGCAACGATCTTCACAAACCGCAACTGTGACATCTGGAAATTTATTTTTGAATTGTAAGGGCTCATCGCCGACATCCATGGCCACTGAATCCGTCTCTACTAGATAAAAACCTTTTGTACGGCGTCCATACCCTCGGCTGAGTATAGCTGTTTTATAGCGACTCTTAAGGATAGAAACCACAAATTCAGTCATTGGGCTTTTCCCCGTTCCCCCTACGGCGAGATTTCCTATAACAACGGTTGGAATATTGAAAGAGCGCGACGCAAGCAGCTTATGATCATATAATCTATTTCTTATCCAGACTACCACGGTATAGATCATAGTAAAAGGAAATAATAGATATCGTAACAAGGCTATCATTTTGGAACAACGGTTAGCCCTACGTCTGTAATTTCTTTCAACGGATTTTCTTTCATGTGCTGTTCGATAGCAATAGTATAAGTTCCTGTATCCGGAAATAGGTAATCTTTATGGATTACGGATTGATTATTGTACAAGCTGCCGGAAGATTTTCCTATCCATTTTCCATCAGCTCTGGCCATTTTTATTTCTTTACGAAAAGTGTATTGCTTTTTATCTGGACCGAGTTGATAAATAAGTACAAAAAGGTTGGAAAAAGCATATTCTGGCGTATGACGGACATCCATCAATACATCATATCGTTTGTTTTTGTCGGCGATATGAAATTGAAAACTGGGCAATGATGTATTTAGCCAAGCTTTATTACCAATAGGTTTATTTTCATTTATAACAAACGGTTGGTCACAAGAATACCCTATGCCAATACATAACAAACCAAGGAGAAGAGGAGAGCGTTTGAGTTTCATGTCTATTTATATAAAAGAATATGCCTAATGGGTTAAAATTAGGCATATTCTTTTATTCTGCTTTCGGTGTATTATTGTTATTACTGCCTTTGTTTTTATTCCGATGACGATTGAAACGCTTTTTTGGCCTATTATTAGATCCTTCTTTGCTGTCTTTATTCGCGATTGGGCTAACGGCATCGGTCGCTAGCTGAGGTTTACCACTTTGTTTTGATGTACTCTGTTCAGGTTTTTCAGCTTTTTGTCCAGTCTTATTTTCAGGTTTACCAGTATTGCTTTTGGATTTTCTCTTTTTCTTTCTTTTATTGCGGTCATCAAGTCGAGTTAAGCTATCCTGTCCGACTACATTCTCGTAATCGTGCTTGATATTTTTTTCTTCTTTGATTTCATCAGTATCCATTACACTTGAAATTGCTTCCGGTTTAATGCCCTGCTTATTCATTTCTACAAATTCTCTGACTTGTTGAACGGGTAATGCAATCCAATTTTCTGCTCCAGGAAAAGAGAACCACATCAGTTTTTTGAAGATATCAGTTTTTTGAAGATAGGCGACTCCTTTTAGCGTTTCGATGCGGTCTATGTTATTAGGAATATCCTTAAGTGCATCCATATAGCTATCCAATTCATAATTGAGGCAACATTTTAATTTTCCGCATTGTCCTGCTAGCTTCAATGTATTCAGGGATAGGTTTTGATAACGTGCAGCCGATGTGGATACCGTTTTGAAATCTGTTAGCCAGGTTGAACAGCAGAGTTCACGTCCGCATGAACCAATCCCACCAAGACGACTGGCTTCTTGTCGCATACCGATCTGGCGCATTTCAATGCGTATTCTAAACGCTTCAGCCATTTTTTTAATGAGCTCCCGGAAATCGACACGACCCTCAGCGGTATAATAGAAGGTAGCCTTCGTTTTATCCCCCTGGTAATCGACATCGGAGATTTTCATCGATAAACCCAAATCCAGGGCGAGTTTGCGCGCCTTGTGCATTGTTTCCCATTCGAGATCTTTTGCTGCGTTATACTTCTCGACATCAACCTCATTAGGCTTCCGATAGATTTTTTTTGTCACCATCTCAGGGGTAACATTATTCTTTTTGAGTTGTAGTCTAACCAATTCACCTGTTAGGGATACATGGCCGACATCATAGCCCCCTGTAGAGGGCTCAACAACAACCATCTCACCCATTTCAAGGTAGATATTGTCTACATTAATAAAGAAATCTTTTCGCGATCCCTTAAATCGTACTTCGACGATATTAAATGGTTTATAGTTTGATGGCATATCCATATCGGAAAGCCAGTCATATACATCTAATTTATTACATCCGCTAGTCATGCAAGAGCCATTGTTCTGACATCCTGCCGGTGTACCATTTGCCGTGGTAGTACCGCAACCTCCGCCGGATGAGCAACTGCCACATCCCATAGTTTTCTATATTATATATTGAGTTCCTTTCGGAAACGTTTTGTACTTGTATATTAATGTTAACTGCAAAGATAAATCTAAAAATAATATTTTGGGATTTGCATTTCTTTCTACAAAATAATGTGTTTCCTCCAATAGATTTATGGTTGCTTCAATTTGTTCAAGGGTATAATGTACTGCAAATTTCTGAACAAAATCCAGTTCTTTTGCCGGTAAGAATACGAGATTGGAAAGTCCCTCTTTGATCAATATGATTTGACGCATCATATTGATTGCATAAAAAAGAAAGCTTTTTTGGTTTTCTCTACCAATTTTTGATAGCTCTTCTTCTACCAAGGAAATCATATTAGTGCCAGCATCCGAGACGATAAAACGAAGCCAGTTTACCAAAATCCCAAAATGATTATTAGTCTGCGCGTGCAATAGATTCATTGCTTCCTGAAGATTTCCATCTGCAATAAAAGCAATTTCTGCTGCCTCTTGATCTGAAAGCTGATGTGCTTTCTTTAGATGCAGCGTGACCTCACTATGATCTAATTTTTTAATTTTGACTAATTGCGTACGCGATATGATTGTATTTAATATTTTGTCCTGATTTTCTGCAACGAGGATAAAGAGCGTCTTTTCAGGTGGTTCTTCTATCAACTTCAATAAGGCATTGCCTTGTGTATCGAGGTATTCAGGAAGCCACATAATTAGAACCTTATAATCAGCTTCGAAAGATTTGAGACTTAGCTTCTTGATGATAGCATGGGCTTCGGCAATATTGATATTGACTTGTTTATTGTCTGCATCCAATCGGCTGCGCCAATACTCCAATCCCATGTATGGATTGGATAAAAAGGATTTTCTCCAATTGTCTGCATAATCTGTTGCTGTATCTTCCTTATGTTTGGCTATAAAAGGGTACGACATGTGTAGATCTGGATGGATCAGCTTATTATATTTTCTACAGGAGGGGCACTCGCCACAACTATCGGTTTCCTGTCGATTTTCGCAATTTAAAAACTGCGCATACGCATAGGCTAAAGCAAGACTGCCCGAACCTTCAGGACCAAGAAATAATTGCGCATGACTCACACGATTTTCCTGAACCGTGCGAACTAAATGTTCTTTGATGTCTTTATGCCCAATGATCTCTTTAAACTGCATACAATACCGCTATTATACAAATGTAATAAATATTGTGATTTATCCGGCCGAATTTGCTTTCTATACTTGTGGCGCTGTGCTTATTGATTGAAATACAAATGCTTATTTGAGCCACTGAAATCTGTTTATGTGGAAAGAAAGCAGCCTATAAAACTGAAAAATATTGATTAATTTGTGTATTATTGCACATAATAATTAGTATTCAGGAAATGAGATTCATTGTATCAACATCAATTTTATTAAAGCAGTTACAAGCTATCAATGGCGCATCCAGTACAAGTACTGTTTTGCCTATCTTGGAAAACTTTCTTTTTGAAATAAAAGACAATAACTTGACTATTTCTGCTACAGATCTGCAAACAAGTATGGTTACTTCTTTACAGATCGAAGCAAAAGAAGAAGGAAGAGTAGCCATGCCTTCGAAGATATTGATTGAGACATTAAAAACCTTGCCGGACCAACCTGTGGCATTTTCAGTAGACATGAATACCTTGGCTATTGAAATCAGTGCGGGGGATGGAAAATATAAATTGAGTGGAGAAAATGCTGACGATTTTCCTAAAATTCCTTCCATCGATAATGGTTCGGTTATTCAGATGCCAGCACCTATCTTGTCAGAAGCTATCAGTAAAACAATCTTTGCCGTCAGTAACGATGAATTAAGACCGGCTATGTCTGGTGTATTGGTGCAATTAGCAGAAAAAAATGTGACTTTTGTTTCTACTGATGCGCATAAATTGGTGCGCTATTCGAGAACTGATATTGGTGCAGAAAAGCCAGCATCCCTTATCTTACCGAAAAAGGCACTCTCATTGCTTAAATCGTCGCTACCATCTGACGATGTTACAGTATCTATAGAATATAATCAAACTAACGCGTTCTTTAGCTTTGGCAATATTAATTTGATCTGTCGTTTAATTGATGAACGTTATCCAGATTATGCCGCTGTGATTCCTCAAGTCAATCCTAACAAATTGACCGTAGATCGATTATTGTTTTTAAATACCTTGAGACGCGTGGTGATTTTCGCTAATAAAACCACACATCAGGTGCGCTTAAAGATCTCGGGAAGTGAATTGCATATCTCAGCAGAAGATTTAGATTTTTCTAACGAAGCGCATGAACGTTTGTCGTGTCAATTTGAAGGTGATGATATGGAAATTGGTTTTAATGCCAAGTTCCTCGTCGAGATGTTAAATAACCTGGAGAGTGAAGAAGTTGTTTTGGAAATGAGTACGCCAAATCGTGCCGGTTTATTGATTCCAGCAGTATCAGAAGATCATGAAGATATTTTGATGTTGGTGATGCCCGTTATGTTAAACAACGCTTAATCTTTATCACGGTTTGGAACTAATTACACATCTCATTGATTTTATTCTCCATATTGACAAACATTTGGTGGAAATAGTCAATGATTATCAGACGTGGACCTACCTTATTCTGTTTCTTATTATTTTCGTGGAAACGGGTGTGGTTGTGATGCCTTTTTTGCCAGGAGATTCTTTATTATTTGCAGCGGGTATGCTAGCCGCACAGCCAAATGATCTCAACGTATGGCTGATGATTTTTATCTTGTTAGTAGCTGCAGTTTCAGGTGATTCCCTGAATTATTCTATCGGAAAGCATTTTGGTATGCGCCTAACAAAATTTAAACTCTTCGGGAAGCAAGTTGTCAAAGACGAGCAGATTGCCAAAACGCACTCTTTTTATGAGAAATACGGTAGTAAAACTATCGTTATAGCGCGCTTTGTACCAATTGTTCGCACGCTGGCTCCTTTCGTTGGTGGTATTGGAAAGATGAATTATGGTACCTTCATCACCTATAATGTTGTAGGAGCTGTATTGTGGGTAGGTGGTATAACCCTTGCTGGATATTTCTTGGGGAATATTCCCATTATCCGCGAAAACTTCTCGAAGGTGGTGTTGATCATTATTTTTTTATCTGTATTGCCCATAATCTTTGAGCTAATAAAAGAAAAAATCAAATCAAAAAAAGGAGTCTTATAAGACTCCTTTTTTTATACATGGAAAATGGAAATCGTTTCACAATTCATTGATTTCATATTGCATATTGATCAGCATCTTTTGCAGCTGATTAATAGTTATGAAAACTGGACCTACCTGATTTTATTTTTAATCGTCTTTGCAGAGACAGGATTGGTGGTTACCCCATTTCTACCCGGAGATTCTGTTTTATTTGCTCTGGGAGCTATAGTCGCTCGTCCGGATTGTCATATCTCTTTGTTGTTGATTGTTTTGATCCTAATTCTTGCGGCTATTTCCGGAGATTTCGTAAATTATGAAATTGGTAAATATGTTGGAATGAGGGTCTTTAAATCAGGATCGAAGATATTCAGACCTTCTTATCTTCAAAAAACACAAAATTTCTATGCGAAGCACGGAACGAGGACCATTATTTATGCGCGATTTGTTCCCGTTGTCAGGACTTTTGCACCATTTGTAGCAGGTATTGGCAGAATGTCCTACAAAACCTTTGGTAAATACAATATTTTAGGCGGCGCATTATGGGTTTTAGTTTTTACGCTTTCAGGTTATTATTTTGGTCAGATCCCATTTTTTAAGCATAATTTTTCGCTAGTTATTTTGGTCGTTATTTTTATGAGCTTAATACCCATGCTTGTACAGTTTTTATCGGCTAAAAATTCAAAAAAAGATTAAACGTTGGATACTAAATATCGTCTTTTAAGGTTAAAGGGTAAGGACGAATTATTCTTACTTGAGAAGTACTCAGGTTGATGGACGAGCCATTGTTCTAAAAAGCTTTCAAGTAAACGAAGCAAATAAAATTGCCAGTATATTCGTATCTACCATTGAAAGGGCACTTTTTTCGGTATGGTTGGTCCATGTTCGCATCTAAATAGGGCGATGTGAACGACCTAGATCTTGCTTTATACAAGAAAGTTGTGCATCACGCACTTATGAAAATAACTATTTAGGCATGAATTATTTGGTTTTCGCATTTACCTTGTTTTTTACACAGTTCGCTTTAGCACAGCGTGTCGTTGTCGATCATCGTCAAGCCCGGGAGGCCTATGAACTATTGAACAATATTCGTACAAATCCAGAGAAGTATACGAAAGAACTGAACCTTTTTAATTTGCAGAAGATAAAACGAACTAAGCTCAATTGGAATAAACAGTTGGCAGAGGTTGCCGTTTATCGCGCAAAAGATATGGCCAAGCGCTCCTATTTTGACCACGTATCACCGGAGGGCTACGGACCTAATTATTTCATAGAAGAGGCCGGTTATAAACTTAATCCCGAATGGTTGTCAAAACGAAGCGCAAACAATTTTGAATCGATTGCTGCCAATCGAGCGAGCGCTATAGCTGCCGTTAAAGCTTTGATTATAGGGAAAGAATCTCCGGGCTATCACCACCGTACCCATTTATTGGGTATGGATCAGTGGAATGCTTCTTTATATGATATTGGAATTGGTTATGTCGAATGCAAAGGGGCAAAGCCCTATGAAAGTTACTTAGTCGTTATCATTGCTAAACACGATTGGTAAATAAGACGAGCCCTAATTTAAGGAGTATCAGCAATTAATCCCTGTAGGGTATTCAATTTTTACTGAAAAGTCATACCTTTGCATATGATAAAATCCATGACAGGATATGGCACTGCGTCTGCCGATAACGGTAAAGTCAAATATAGTGTCGAAATAAAGTCCTTAAATTCAAAATTTCTTGAATTAAATCTTCGCTTGCCCAAAATCGTTTCGGACAAGGAATTGACCCTGCGTACTGAATGTAGTAAACTTATTGAGCGTGGTAAAGTGAACCTGACTGTGATGGTTGAATACACGGATCAAACCGCTAAAGCTTCTTCCATTAATGCTGATTTACTCAAAAAATACTATAGTCAGTTGCAGCAAATTGCTGTAGAACTCAATGATACGAATGTCAATCTGTTTGAACTTGCATTAAATATGCCGGAGGTAATTACCAACAATGATGATTCGGTCGATGATGAAGAGGCTAAAGTATTGATGGATGCTTTTTATGACGCCGTCAAACGTTTCAATACCTTCCGTGAGGATGAGGGAAATGTACTAGCCGGAGACCTAAAAAAGCGCGCAGAACTAATCTTAACTTATCTTGAAGAAGTAGAATTGTTAGAAGTTGAGCGTATACCTTTGATCAGACAGCGTATCGAGCAATTTTTGAATGATACCATTGGCAAAGAAAATGTTGATCAAAATAGATTCGAACAGGAACTGGTGTACTACATCGACAAATTGGATGTGACCGAAGAAAAAGTTAGACTACGTTCCCATTGCAACTACTTTTTAAAAGCGTTTGATTCAGCCGATTCAAACGGAAAAAAATTAGGTTTTATTTCACAAGAAATGGGTCGGGAAATCAATACCCTTGGTTCTAAAGCCAATCATGCCGGCATTCAGCAGATTGTGGTCAGAATGAAAGAAGAATTGGAAAAAATAAAAGAGCAATTGCTCAACGTATTGTAAGAATGAGCGGTAAATTAATTATTTTCTCAGCACCATCGGGAGCTGGAAAAACAACAATAGTAAGAGATCTTTTAAGTAAACATGGTGATAAGATTGAATTTTCCATTTCAGCAAGTACACGTGACCCAAGAGGACAGGAAGTGAATGGAAAAGATTACTATTTTATGTCCAAAGAAGAATTTTTACATAAAGTAGCGAAACAAGAATTCATAGAATTTGAAGAAGTATATTCAGGAACATTTTATGGAACTTTGCGTTCGGAAATAGAACGTATCTGGAAAGAAGGTAAACATGTTATTTTTGATATCGATGTTGTCGGTGGTTTACGTTTAAAATCAAAATTTCCTGAACAGGCGATTTCTATTTTTGTCCAACCGCCGTCACTGGAGGTTCTTAAAGAACGTTTAACAGGACGAGGAACGGATTCTGAGGATAAATTAAAAGAACGCTTTGCTAAGGCCGAATTGGAACTTACCTATGCCAATAAATTTGATGTTATCTTGAAGAATTTTGATTTAGCTACAGCCTGTGCCGAAGCTGAAGATATTGTAATGGAATTTATCAATAAATAAATTCATGCGAAAGATTGGTTTGTTCTTCGGATCTTTTAATCCAGTGCACATAGGGCATTTGATTATAGCCAATTATATGGCCAATTTTACTGGGTTGGATGAAGTTTGGTTTGTGGTCTCTCCACAGAATCCATTTAAAAAGAAATCCACCTTGGCAGATCCCTACGACCGATTAGAAATGTTAAATCTAGCATTGGAAGACTGTGATCATCTGCGGGTCTGTGATGTTGAGTTCCATTTACCAATACCGTCCTATACAATTGATACATTAACACATCTTAAAGAAAAATATCCAAACAGGGAATTTGTACTGCTCATGGGACAAGATAATTTGGATTCTTTAGCGAAGTGGAAAAATGCAGATATTATCTTGCGTGATTATCAGATTTATGTTTACCCAAGGCCTGGGTACGACACTGAAAAATTTAGAGACCACCCCGCTATCACACTGACAGACACGCCATTAATGGAGTTGTCATCTACTTTTTTGCGAAGAGCCATTAAAGAAAATAAAAATATTCAATTTTTTACACCTCAAAAGGTGATTGAGTTTATCGATAAAAAAGGTTTATATTCTTAATATAGAAAGGTATACATAAAATATACTGTCCCCGGGTTTCATGAAATCCGGGGCTTTTTTCATCCGGAATGTGATCATTGTAAAAACGGTAGGCAGAATCAGAACCTAACGAATAATAGCATATAAAAGGAATAGTTTTTGTAGCAATAATTTCTTTATTTTTAAAGTATAAGAAATCATACGTTATGAGAAGGGGACTTTTATTTTTTATTTCTTTCCTGTGTTGGATGAATGTTTCTGCGCAAACGGCTCAAGAGGATGAAAATGGCCTTTATATGGATCCTGCTGCGATTGAGATGCGTAGTAAAATGACCATACCACCCTATGGTCTGACCAAAGTAAAGGCATTAATTGCCAAGATTATCCCTGAGGAAGATAACGAAACAACCGATGCCAGTATAAATGCAATTCCAGCAACGGATTTCAGCAGGTTATCACTGCGCGAAAAGTTTACCTATACCATGATTCATGCAGAGCTATATGCGCAGAATTGTGCTATACCTGAATATCAGACTCAAGTTGACAAAAAAATATTTGGAACATTATTGGACGGTTTTAATGAAACTTCCTGGTCACAAAGGCAGATCGATTTTTTAAATGAAAATAGGGATTCTGTAATGAAGCTTATCCAGGAATCTGTGCTCCGGAGCAAAAGAATGGGAGTAAATTACAAACATGCACTAGTGGAGATCAATGCTTGGGAAATGATTCCTTTTATTATTGATTATGCCAAGAAAACACCAAAAGATAAAGATGCATTGACGTTGCTGATGTTACTCATGAAGCGTGGCGAATATCAGGAATTTACAACGTCTACCTCTTTTAAAAAGCTATATGGTGATAATAGTAATTATTACGCTTATCTAAACTATAATAAAGAGAATGAGGCTTTGATCTTTAAACGGGCCCTGAATTATTACAAAGATAGAAAAGGTAAATAAGCAATTCGGTTTTAAGAACCGCAGTAAGATTAATAGGGTCAAATAAGAGATATAGTATAGAAGCCGTGAAAGTATGTTATAACAAATGCTAAGGAGTATGAAAAAGCTGTTCTATGTGATCGGTTTGATGTTTTTATATCTCCACTGTGTTGCTCAAGCTGGAAAATATATCCAAATTCCAGCAGGAAATTATCATTTGGGTGAAGTAAGCAGTATAGAGAATCCCAAAAGGGTTGTACATATTGAATCGTTTTGGATCTCGAAGTTTGAGCTGACAAACGCCGAATTTGAGAAATTTATTCTGGCTACAGGCTATAAGACCTTAGCAGAACGTTATCACAATGCCATGGTCTTTGAGCCTGGCTTAGGGGAGTTTCGTTGGCTACAGGATAGTACGGCTTATTGGCGCTTTCCTAACGGTATAAGTCGCGGCGGAATCGAAACCAAAATGGATCACCCTGTTACCTGTATCTCCTATAAAGATGTGCTGGCCTATTGTACATGGGCAGATTGCAGATTGCCCTCGTTTGACGAATGGGAGGTGGCGGCTAGGGCAGGAAGCGAAGGACGCTATTTCGACGGTTTCACTAAGGAAAATATGGGCGATTATGCAAATGTTTGGCATGGAAAAGATCATTTGAAGGCCGATTATTCCGATGGTTATCTCTATACTTCACCTGTTGGAAAATTCAAACCCAATCCGTTGGGACTTTATGATATCTTCGGAAATGTCTTTGAGTTTTGCACTGGAAGACTTGAAAGAGATGGTGACCGTTCTGTTTCCCACGCCCGTGGAGGCTCTTGGTGGTGTAGTAAAAATAGCTGTGCAGCTTTCAATACCGTTTATATAGGTTCTGTAAATCCAAATGCATCTTTTAGCAACCTGGGATTTAGAACCGTTAAAAACTTTCATGATTCCTTTGGATCAAAAACGGGCATGAAAGTTCGTGATGGCCTTTAAATACAGACACTTTCAGAAAAAAAGCCTTTATCCCGAGAGATAAAGACTTTTAAAACAAACTAATCTAATATCGATTGATCATTTATCTCCCCATCCAGCCACCATCTACGGTAAGAATGGTTCCATGAACATAGTCTGAAGCTCTGGAAGCAAGGAATACCGCCGGTCCTTTGAAATCTTCCGGTGTTCCCCAGCGGCCAGCAGGGATACGACTCAAAATGGACTTCGAACGTTCGGGATCTTCTCTAAGGGCCTCGGTATTGTCCGTAGCAATATAGCCTGGGGCGAATCCGTTTACATTGACACCTTTGGATGCCCACTCATTAGCAAAAGCCTTGACCATAGATCCTATGGCTCCTTTCGAGGCAGCATATCCTGGAACATTGATGCCCCCTTGGAAAGTTAATAAAGACGCTGTAAATATGATCTTTCCAGTTCCACGTGAAATCATATCCTTTCCAATTTCACGGGTCAATATAAATTGCGCATTTTGATTGATTTCGATGATTTCATCCCAGTATTCATCCGGATGTTCAGCGGCTGGTTTTCGGAGTATATTTCCAGCATTGTTACACAGAATATCGATCGTTGGATGGTCTGATTTTACTTTTTCAATAAAGCTGTAAAGGGCTGTCCGCTTAGAAAAATCGCACTGATAGGCATAGAAATTTTTTCCCAATGCTTTTACGGATTTTTCTACTGCAGAGCCTTCAATTTCTAAGGTCGCTGAGACCCCAATAATATCTGCTCCGGCTTCAGCCAATGCCTCGGCGATTGCCTTGCCAATTCCTCTTTTGCAGCCAGTCACCAAGGCTACTTTTCCACTCAAGTCAAAAGATTGCAGTATGGACATTATTTTGAATATTTTATTGTTAAGGGTTGATCTAAATTATTTCTGAATGTTTTGACATAGGACTGCCACTGGTCAAAACTTGTTATTTTACCAGCTTTGTTGAAGGCAGCACCTGCAAAATAAATAAGAGGTTTATTGTTTTTGACCGTTGTCGCTAGTAAAAATTGTTTTGGGCTATCCTTAAAAACATACTTTACACCTGGAAGAATAACTGCAGTGCCTGTAATCTTGTCTCCTTCGGCAGGTTCCCAATAGGCTAAAATGCCATTTTTTTCATCGTTTAAAACCTGAGGTTTTTCCTCTTTTCTTTTAGCGATTCCCACAACAACTGGAGTCGAACCCGACGTTGTGTTTTTGACCGAATAGCTTATTTTATTCAACTGGCTGCCAGCATCTAAAGAAATCGTTTTTTCAACTTGTAATTGCTGGCCTTTTACACGCTCAGGCTCATGAATAAGTTTGAATGTAGTGCGTAATGGACCATTATCTAATACCTCGTACTGGCGATAATGTTTATGGTACACGACCTCTTCGCCAAAGAATGGCGTTGCGTCGCCAACTCCTAAAGTTTGTCCGACGGAATAATAGTCTAGGCCTTTTCCGTGATCAGCATGATAATCGCCGGTTTTATACCATTCATCAATAACAAGATCATTGGTCCGTTTTGCCCAAAAGTCAAAACCTTGTGCATCTTCGGAGGTACCCTCTAGTGCCTTTCCATAGGCTCTGAATGCTGCAATGTCATTTTCCCAAGCAAAATCATCCTTCCGCTCGGGGATATATCTCGCGTAGGTTTTGGAGGCGAATGCTGTGGGCTTTCTGCCATTCACGCCAAATGTCAAGGAACTTTTGGGTGCGATGACCACCTGGATCAAGACGTTTTGTACAGTGGTCTTTCCTAATTTTTCAAGCTGATAAGCGAATTCTTTTTGATCCTTATCGACAATTGTAAACACACCACCTTTTAGATCGAAATGTTTTTCGAAGGTTGTATAGGGAATACTGATCAGCTCCGTTCTAGTGCTAGCACTGGGGTTGCTTACAGTAATTGTTTTGTTATTCTGCGATAAGGCAACCGTTGAAAGCCCAAGCGCTAAACTTAATACGAATAATTTTTTCATATCACTTCAATTCTGTAATAGCACATTTGTCCATATCATCATAATCTAGATTTTCGCCGGCCATGCCCCATATGAAGGTGTAATTTGAAGTGCCCGCTCCTGAGTGAATAGACCATGGCGGTGAAATGACAGCTTGATCGTTTTGCATCCAAATATGTCTTGTTTCATCAATAGGCCCCATGAAATGCGATACAGCTTGTCCTTCGGGTAATTCAAAATAGAAATAAACTTCCATACGACGATCATGTGTATGCGATGGCATGGTATTCCATACGGACCCAGGCTTCAACTCGGTCATCCCCATCTGCAACTGACAAGTTTGTACCACTTTGTTTAATAACATCTGATTAATTGTACGGTGGTTGGATGTTTCTAATGATCCCAATTCTATTTTATTTGCATCTTCTTTCGTTACTTTTTTAGTGGGGTAACTGCAATGTGCAGGTGTCGAGTTTAAATAGAACTTTGCGGGCTGCGCCGCATCTTTGCTTGAAAAATATACTTCCTGAGCTCCCTGACCAACATAGAGTGCTTCTTTGGTATTCAGATCGTAGGTAACGCCGTCAACTTCGACCTGGCCGTTTCCTCCGACATTGATAATGCCCAATTCTCTTCTCGAAAGGAAGTAAGGTTCTTTTAATAATGCCGAGATGGTCTCTAATTTGATTTTTGAACTGACAGGCATCGCTCCCCCAGCCATATAGCGGTCATAGTGGGTATAGACAAAATTAATTTTATCTGCTTCAAAAACTTTTTCAATTAGAAAATTTTCTCTTAATCCTTGTGTGTCTAAAGTTTTGTATTCTTTGGGCCCTATTGCATAGCGGGATTCAAAATTAACGCTCATAACTGAATTATTTTCTTTGTTTGAATGCTAAATTTAAGGCTAATATTTATCAATAACGATACAATGTTACGCAAACGATGTCGTAGCACCGTTAGGTTTCAATTTTGCTCAGCATGTTCCTATTTAACTACCGGATGTCTGTCTAGCAACTTAATACCAATTCCTATACTAACAAGGAAATAACAGGGGGATTACAGGGGGTTAACAGGGGGTTAGTAGGGGTATACCCCTGTTAACCCCCTGCTAAAACCCTGTAATGTGGATGTCATAGGGGTGTTAATATCGAATTTGGTGTTAATTTGATAGGATGTTGGTCGTAATCGTATAGTTAAAAAGAATAATTGATGGTTGTATGAATATTATTTACATCTCGGTTTCAGATTTACTAACTTCGTAAATGGGAAAGAAGAACTATCGGAATAATGTCGATATGCGCTATGAACAGAAGAATAAAAATAATTTACATATGAAGCCCAATATTTTAGTTGTTAATGACGATGGTATCACAGCCCCAGGTATCAAGGTGTTGTTGGAGGAAATGCAGAAAATAGGAAATGTTGTCGTCGTTGCTCCAGATTCTGCACAATCTGGTATGGGGCACGCCATCACACTTGGCAGGCCGTTACGTTTAGATAAAATCAATTTATATGAAGGGGTTGAAATGTATCAGTGTTCAGGGACGCCGGTAGATTGTGTTAAGCTGGCTGTCAATAAAGTTTTCAAAGGTCAAAAGCCGGATATCTGTGTATCGGGCATTAATCATGGTCTCAATAATTCCATTAATGTTTTATATTCCGGCACCATGTCTGCTGCGGTAGAAGGAGCGATCGAAGGGATTCCTTCCATTGGCTTCTCGCTGGATAATTTTTCCCGTGATGCTGATTTTAGCCCTTGTAGGCCTTATGTGATATCTATTACTGAACAGGTACTGGCAAACGGCCTTCCTAAAAATACCCTGTTGAATGTCAATTTTCCACAAACTTCAAGTTTTAAAGGTATTAAAATTTGTAGGCAGGCTGGAGGGCATTGGGTCGAGGAGTTTGATGAACGTATTGATCCACATAATCGCGATTATTACTGGACAACGGGTAAATTTGTGTTGCAGGACAGGGGAGAAGATACCGATTGTTTTGCTTTAGCCAATGGCTATGTATCTGTTGTTCCTACACAGTTTGATATGACGGCGCATCATGCCATTCCTGAATTGAATTCGTGGAGTTTTGACCATCTTGAAGAAAAGAGTAGCAGTCGGAAACGTGAAAAATAATTTCTGGATAGGTTTGGGTATCGGTGCTGTATTTCCAGTATTGGCTCATATATCGGTACGTTTCACGGATCTTGCACTTCACTTTTTACCCGAGAAGCCTATGGCTATCTATACCATAGCCGTACTGATAAATTTAGTGCTATTACGTTTTGCTTATCGGTCGGGAAGCGATCATCTTGGAAAGGGAATTATTGCAAGTACTTTCTTGGCGATGATTATCTATCTGATAACGCATAAAATAACGGTTTGATTAAATTTGTAAAACTCATCGGATTGATGGGAAAAATTTGTACAACATGAAATTAACATTAGGATTTTCTCCATGCCCCAATGATACATTTATTTTTGATGCATTGATTCATCATAAGATAGATACTAAGGGATTGGATTTTGAAGTGGAATATCACGATGTGGAGACCTTAAACTTAAAAGCTTTTCAAGGCGAGCTTGATATTACCAAACTAAGTTATCATGCTTTTGCCTATGCTGTTGAGGACTATGAATTGCTCGATGCAGGGAGTGCTCTGGGCTTTGGTGTGGGGCCGATGCTAATTACGAAAGATCCAATGATGGCGAAATCACTTCAACAAAAATTGGAACGGGCAGAAAGCATGGAAGCATTCGATCAATTGAAAGTTGGCTATCCAGGAAAATATACAACGGCTAATTTTTTATTGAGCTTGGCTTTCCCCGAGTTGAAAAATAAAGTAGAACTGGTTTTTTCTGATATTGAAGGCGCCTTATTGGATGGTTCTATTGATTTAGGATTGATTATTCACGAAAATAGATTCACCTATGCGGAAAGAGGATTGCATAAAGTTGTCGATCTCGGGGACTATTGGGAGAAAACGACAAAATTTCCGATTCCTCTTGGCGGAATCGTCGTCAAACGTAGTCTACCGGAAGAAGTAAAAGATACATTGAATGCAATCTTGAAAGAAAGTGTGGAGTTTGCATTTGCCAACCCGAAGTCTGGTCTTGAGTTTATTCGCGCGCATGCACAGGAAATGAGTGAAGAGGTGATGTACAAGCATATCGAACTTTATGTCAATAAATATTCAGTAGCGTTAGGTATTGAAGGACGTAACGCTATTACGAAAATGTTTGAAAAGGCTCAGGAGCTCGGTTTTATACCGCATTCGGAGAAGAAATTATTTTTGTCATAAGTTAGCTGCTACCAATGGTAGGTATATTGTGTTCAAAAAAGCATGTAAAAAGCACGAAACGAACACAAATATATGTTGGACTACTGTTAGATTTAGGGAACTGACATTTTCAATAAAAATAACGTAAAAAAAATGGGTCTAAGCTGTTAGATATCATATCTAATAACTAAATTTGCCCGATTAGTGTCAAATTGTCTGCAATTTTACTTTGGAGTCATTATTGTACAAAATCTTAAGTTGAGATAGAAAAAAAATTATGTTAAAGTTTTTAAGTAAATTATTTGGAAGTAAATCCGAGAGAGATATCAAGGGAATTCAGCCTGTGGTAGACCAAATCAAAGCTGAATATGAGAAGCTTTCAAATCTAACCAATGACGAGTTACGTGCCAAGACCGTTGATTTCAAAGAAAGAATTAAGAATTACCTAGCAGATATTGACCAAGAAATTGATTCGCTAAAGAAGGAAGCGGAACAAGATGAGGACGATATGGCAAAGAAAACTTCTATTTACGAGCAGGTGGACAAGCTGTCCAAAGACCGTGATAAGAAGTTGGAAGAGGTATTGAAGGATATTTTGCCAGAGGCATTTGCCGTGGTTAAAGAAACTTCCAGACGTTTGACGGAAAACGAAGAATTAGAAGTTACTGCCAACGATTTTGATAGAGAACTGGCTGTTTACAAACCAAATGTTATCATCAATGGTGATAAAGCGATTTGGAAAAATAAATGGATGGCAGCTGGTACTGAAGTCACTTGGAACATGGTTCATTACGATGTCCAATTGATTGGTGGTATTGTGTTACATAGCGGAAAAATCGCTGAGATGGCTACGGGAGAGGGTAAAACTTTGGTAGGAACATTACCAACTTATCTAAATGCTCTTTCTGGTCAAGGAGTGCACATCGTAACGGTGAACGATTACCTTGCTCGACGTGACTCTGAATGGAATGCACCATTATTTGAATTCCACGGGTTATCTGTTGACTGTATTGATAAACATCAGCCAAATTCGCCACAACGCCGTAAAGCTTACCAATCGGATATCGTATACGGTACGAATAACGAGTTTGGTTTTGATTATCTGCGTGATAATATGGTGCAGACGCCAGATGCACTGGTACAAGGAAAATTACATTTTGCCATGGTCGATGAGGTTGACTCTGTTTTGATTGATGATGCGCGGACACCATTGATTATCTCAGGTCCAATTCCTCGTGGCGATCAACATGAATTTTACCAATTGAAACCACGTATTGAGCGTTTGGTACATGTACAGAAAGCTTACATCAATACCGTTTTAAATGATGCTAAAAAAGCTTTAGCGGCGGGAGATTCTGATGTTGAAGGTGGTGGTTTGGCCTTGTTAAGAGCTTATAGAGGTTTACCTAAAAATAAAGCATTAATCAAATTTTTAAGTGAAGGTGCTAATCGTTCTATCTTGCAAAAGGTAGAAAACTACTATATGCAAGAGCAAAATAAAAATATGCCTAAGGTAGATGCAGAACTTTATTTTGTGATTGATGAAAAGAATAATCAAGTAGAATTGACAGAAAAAGGTATCGAGTTGATTACAGCAACAGGTGAAGATCCTTCATTCTTTATTTTACCAGATGTTGGTACTGAGATTGCCGAAATTGAAAAGTCTGCTTTGACTTTGGAAGAAAAGGCAGCTCAGAAAGAAGACATGCTGCGCGATTATTCAATTAAAGCAGAGCGTATTCACTCGATCAACCAGCTGTTAAAGGCATATACCTTGTTTGAAAATGACGTTGAATATATCGTTGATGAAGGTAAAGTAAAAATTGTTGATGAGCAAACAGGTCGTATTATGGATGGCCGTCGTTACTCGGATGGTTTGCACCAGGCGATCGAAGCGAAGGAAAATGTGAAAGTAGAAGATGCTACACAAACTTACGCTACGATTACATTGCAAAACTATTTCCGCATGTACCACAAGCTTTCGGGTATGACTGGTACGGCATCAACGGAGGCCGGTGAGCTTTGGGAAATTTACAAACTTGATGTAGTAGAAATTCCAACCAATCGTGTGGCTCAACGCGATGACCGTCAAGATTTGATTTATCGTACAGCACGTGAAAAATACAATGCAGTAGCCGAAGAAATTCAACGATTGACAGATGCAGGACGTCCAGTATTGGTCGGTACGACATCTGTGGAGATTTCGGAGTTGTTAAGTCGTATGCTACAACTGCGTAAGATCAAACATAATGTTTTGAATGCGAAGTTACACCAAAAAGAAGCTGATATCGTTGCTGAAGCAGGACGTCCTGGACAGGTGACTATCGCTACAAATATGGCTGGTCGTGGTACGGATATTAAATTAACAGAGGAAGTTAAAAAGGCTGGTGGTCTTGCGATTATCGGTACTGAAAGACACGAATCTCGTCGTGTTGACCGTCAGTTACGTGGTCGTGCGGGTCGTCAAGGAGATCCGGGTTCATCGCAATTCTTTGTTTCACTTGAAGACAACTTGATGCGTTTGTTTGCTTCCGAGCGGATTTCTAACATCATGGTGAAAATGGGCGTCGAAGAGGGCGAAGTGATGCAACATAGTATGTTGACCAAATCCATCGAGCGTGCGCAACGTAAAGTGGAAGAGAATAACTTCGGGATCCGTAAACGCCTATTGGAGTATGACGATGTCATGAATTCACAACGTACCGTCATCTATTCAAAACGGAAAAACGCCCTGTTTGGAGAGCGTTTAGATGTGGATTTGAATAATATGATTTTTGACGTTGCTGAAGAAATTGTCGTTGAAGCGAAAGAGCAGGGTAACTACGAAGATTTTCAAATTGAAGTAATCCGTATTTTTGCAATCACACCAGAAATTACCGCAGAAGAATTTGCTCAAGGTAAAATTGAAGCCTTGACCGAACGTCTTTTCGAGCATGCACTCGATGCTTATCATCATAAGATTGAAGCCGTTGGTGCTTTGACAGTGCCTGTTCTGAATAATGTATATGCAGAAAGAGGTCAAATTGTCGAAAACGTTGTCATTCCATTTACCGATGGTATCCGTGGCATTCAGGTTTCGGCCAATTTGAAAAAAGCGATCGAAAGCAACGGTAAAGAAGTTTTTAAGTCTTTTGAAAAAGGGATTGTTTTGGCCTTAATCGACGAGGCTTGGAAAGAGCACTTGCGTGAAATGGATGATTTGAAACAATCCGTTCAGAACGCTGTTTACGAACAGAAAGATCCGATTATCATTTATAAAATGGAGGCATTTGATTTGTTTAAAGCAATGTTGGCTTCCATGAATAAAGATGTGGTAAGCTTTATTTTCAAAGGGGAGATTCCGGGTCAAGAGCCGACTTCAATGCAAGCGAGACAGGTACAGCAGGCTCCAGTGAAAACTATTGAAACAAAAGCGGAGTTGACTTCACCTACAGGTGTCAGTGAAGAAGATGTGAACGATGGACCAAAAGAACCTGTTCGCAATGAAAATACGGTTGGACGCAATGACGAATGTCCTTGTGGTTCGGGAAAAAAATATAAAAATTGCCACGGCGCAAATAACTAATCGATAAGAAAGGTTAAACTATGCTGAAGAGAGGATTGATTTTCGTACATGTACTTGTGTTGTTTTCTGTTGTTCAAGTGAACGCGCAGGAAAAAGGTGGAGTAATTGTAACCAAAGATACGTTGATTACACAGCTTCAAAATTTCAGGGCAGCTATGGGAATCAATCCTGTCGAAAGCAAAGCGACAGCAGTGCCTTCTAAGCCCATTGTCCGATCTGCGGCATCGCGGGTCAAAGTAAGAGGCTTCCGCGTCCAGATATTTGCTGGATCGAGCAGGAATCAAGCGTTTTCGGAGCAGACACGTTTCCGAAACATGTATAAAGATATTGATACTTATATCACCTATGATGAACCCAATTATCGCGTCAAGGTAGGCGATTTTAGAAGTCGATCGGAGGCAAACGCCTTCATGCGCGAATTACGTCAGTATTTTAGCAACGTCTTTGTATTTTCGGAGAACGTTTTTGTCTATCAATAAATCAATCAACCTTATGGCAAGTACGAAAGAAAAAGTCCTGGCCTTAGCTCATCAATATTTTGAAGATACGGTTTCCAATCGTAGACATCTTCATCAGAATCCTGAACTTTCCTTCGAAGAATACAATACCTCGGCCTTTGTAAAATCGCAACTGGATCAATTGGGAATTCCTTATGAGACTAAAGCAGATACAGGAATTGTCGCTTTAATCACGGGTGACCTATCTTCCAATGAAGTAATTGCATTGCGTGCAGATATGGATGCTTTACCCATTCAAGAAGTGGAGGGGCGTTCATATGGATCCAAGAACCCAGGAGTGATGCATGCCTGTGGCCATGATGTACATACTTCTTCTCTTTTGGGGACAGCTAAAATATTGCATAGCCTGAAAGCTGAATTTGGAGGAACAATCAAATTGATCTTCCAACCCGGCGAGGAGCGCTTACCAGGGGGTGCATCTTTGATGATAAAAGAAGGGGCATTACAACACCCTGCTCCATCGGCAATTATAGGACAGCATGTAATGCCTTTTATAGAAGTGGGAAAAGTTGGATTCCGTGAAGGTAAATATATGGCTTCATGCGACGAACTATTTATGACTGTAAAAGGAAGAGGCGGACACGGCGCTCACCCACATCAGAATATCGATCCTATTGTGATCACTGCCCAGATTATTACCGCTTTGCAACAGGTAGCCAGTCGCTTTGCAGACCCGCGTACACCAACGGTATTATCTTTTGGAAAGATAATGGCTAATGGGGCTACAAATATTATCCCCGATCAGGTTTATTTGGAAGGTACATTTCGCACATTTGACGAGAAATGGCGGGCTGAAGCCCACGAAAGAATGGTGAAAATTGCTGTTGGAATCGCCGAAAGCATGGGGGCGACTTGTGAATTTGAAGTTCGTAAAGGATATCCCTTTCTAATCAATGAGCCTGAACTCACTAAAAGTGCGCGTGCTTTTGCAGAAGAATATCTTGGAAAAGAAAACGTTGTTGACTTAGATCTATGGCCGGCAGCGGAAGATTTTTCTTATTATTCGCAGGAAATCAATGCTTGTTTTTATCGTTTGGGTACAGGTAATGCGGCACGAGGGATATCCTCTGCTGTACATACGCCGACCTTTGACGTGGATGAGGCTTCTTTGGAGATTAGTACCGGATTGATGGCTTACATCACCTTGCGTCGGCTCGGATATTAAATTCATCCCATGTCATCGCACCATATTGTCAGAGAAAATCAGGAACCGGCATTGCTGATCGAAGATCTTTTCCTTATTGATGGAGAGGATCTGGGCCAGCTGTTGGAATGGAGCCCAACCATTATAATCGAAGAAGGGACAATGGATTTACTGGATGCACGAGGGTATAAGTTCGATATTGTTTTTACACAAAATGCCATTAACGCGTCTCAGGAAAACCTGAAGGTGATTTCTTATGATGTTGCTTTTCTAAAAGCTGCGATCGAACACCTTATAGCACATCAATATAAAGCGGTAAATATCGTTTCGGATCAGTTGGATTTAGGTTATTATCGGGCCTATCTTGAGCAGATAAATATTGTCCTTTTTTCCAAAGGCTTTCGTTATTATTTTGTGAAAACAGGGTTTACCAAATGGAAGGCAGAAGGCGAGCGAATTTTGATAGTTAGCGCTGATAAGGACGAAGATATTAAGCGCACGGGATTAACTAAGATAAACGAAAAGGAATACGAAATGGAAAATGATGGCTTATTTATTCTTGAATTTTCCCATGTAAAATACATTTTAATAGGAGAGAAGATCACATGATAACAATCGAACTGGCGGAGCAAAGTGATATCAGAAGCATTTCCAATATGGCTTTTATCATTTGGCCGCTTACTTATGGTGAAGTACTTTCGCAAGATCAAATAGACTTTATGCTGGAAAAAAATTATACGGTAGAAGCACTTGCGGAAAGTATGGTCGTTGGTCAGTTTTTTTATGTATTGAAGGAAGATGGTATTGGGCAAGGATTTATTGCGTTGAGGACGCACGAAGATCGCGTCCGTATCGAAAAACTCTACTTGATGCCCGCTGTACAGGGTAAAGGGTTCGGAAAAGCACTGATAGACTTCGCTTCAGAAAAAACAGTCTTAAAAGGCAGAGGTATTCTTGAACTGAATGTCAACAGGAATAACCCTGCTTATCATTTTTATTTGAAGCAGGGCTTTAAAGTGGTTCAAACTGTCGATATTCCTTATTATGACTATGTACTAAACGACTATGTTATGCAAAAGGAAGTCAAAGCGACGGCTGTTTCTTAATCCTTTAGTTTTTCGACTCGGGAAGGAGTTTGCCTGCCTTCTACAATTCCTGAGGCACCTATCGCGATAGCCTCTATACTGGAAATGATATTTTGAACATTTAGCGTAGATACTTCATCTTTTACGGTGTGATAGTATTCATCCTTGTCCATTTGGGAGGTTGAGAACGAATGTGCCGGGACCCCTTTGGCCGCTAGCACTGCATTGTCACTTCGGTAAAACAGATTCTGTTTAGTATAAGGATCGGGGTAGAATTTAAAGGTCGTATTTTTCAGATTCTCCTGCATCAATTCGCCCAGATTGGACTGATCGTATCCGGTAATGTACACTGTATTAGGACCGAATTTCGAATCTTTTCCAATCATTTCCATATTGATCATGGCAACTACTTGATCGGCATCAATGTGGTTGGAAAAATATTTTGAGCCATACATGCCCAGTTCTTCTGCGGTAAAGGCAACGAAAATAAGAGTTCTTTCATTCTTATTCTGCTTTTTGTAATAATCTGCTAGGGTCAGCATTGCTGTCACGCCGGAGGCATCATCATCTGCTCCATTGGCAATCGAATCTTGACCAACAGCCGGAAGAATACCAATATGGTCGTAATGCCCCGAAAAGATGACGTATTCGTTGGGCTTACTTTTTCCAGGAATAATGCCCGCCACGTTGAACAGTGGAAATTTTTGAAGTGCCCTTTTAATTTGAATTTTATAGGTTGTCGGGATTTCCTTTGTCAGGAGATATACAATTGAAGGTTTCTGTACAGTAGGATCTTCGAGAAATTTAGGAGTGTTAAGCATTTGACCAAAACGGACAAAATAGTTTTCAAAAGAGGGATCTACCAATACAAGTGTATTTTCTTTGGACAAAGAATGTTCTCTAAATACTTTCGAAAAATCATCACCCGATTTTATTTTCACAATAGTTATATCGCTTTTATTATCCCATTCCAAATCCATCTGGTGGCCAAGTGAAATAATATGATCTACAGGAATAATCTGGTTATTTACCGTTGCAGATTTGCTCACTGGAGAGATTTTATCTAGTTCAAAAGATTGTCTATAGCTTTGTTCCGCATAGGGTGTGAGACCTATTCTTTTCATCTCGCCGGCAATAAAATCTGCTGCTTTTTCAATGTCTTTGGTGAGCGCAGACCTACCACGCATGTCGTCAGCAGCCAAGGTAGTGAGTATACGGCTAACATCTTGGCGTTCCTGGTTGGAAATAACCTGTTGGCCATAGGTAATTGCCGAAATTGCCAGCAAAGATAAGGACAAAATAATTTTAGGTATTGAATTCATATAAAGCTTAGTAATATCTGCATGAAGATAAGGAAAATTCTATAAGTGGACAGAGGGCGGAAAAAATGTAGTATATTTGACTATTAAATTGTTTGAAAATGAAAGAAGTATCTGTAGAAGAATTAAAGAATAAAATCGATAACAACGAGGATTTTCAATTGATTGATGTTCGCGAACCGTTTGAATATGAAGTATCAAATCTCAATGGATTGAATATACCCCTTTCGGGCATATTGATCGAGGCGGATAAGATCGCAAAGGATAAGCCAGTTATCGTACAATGCCGTTCAGGAAAACGTTCTGCGCAGGCAATCATGTTATTGGAACAACAGGGTTTTGACAACCTGGCAAATCTAAAAGGCGGTATACTGGCTTGGAAAGAAGAGATCGATCCCGAGTTAGACGTTTATTAAGATGAAGAATTTAGAGCATCAGACTAAACAAGCTTTCCTGTTTAGTCTTGCTTTTTATATCGTCGCTATGTTGGCGCGAATATTTAACCTTGGTATTTTCCCTATGCTAGGGAGCCTTTCGATCTTATTATCGCTGTTATGGGTAATTTTGGTTCTACGGGAAATCATGCTTTCAAGAACGATCTCCAATACTGAAAGGATGGTTATGGCTTTGACGATTGTTTTATTGAATGTTGTTGGTGGGGCATTCTATTTCTTTGGTGGATGGAGAGAACGGGTATTAGGAGTAATAAAAAAATAATATGTTAAAGTATTTTTTTCTAAATATAGTTTTAAGTTTAGCCATTGTATTTTTAATCTACAGTGGTTTTGAAGGGTATAAGGCCGGCAACATGCTGGTAACAGGATTGTCTATCGCCTTTTTGGTCGTATTGATCTATCTGCGTGTGGTTTTAAGCAAAAGAGTTCGGTCGCTTATTCAACAAAAGGAGAGCGGTAAACAACAGCCGGCTACAAAGCAAAAGCAAAAGAAAAAGTAAAAAAAAGAAGCCTGCGTCAAGCGAGGGCACTGAAAAAGTCCC